>NZ_JBSGAI010000004.1:229484-327311 GCF_053600695.1 Amycolatopsis sp. NPDC005003
ACAACGAACCCAGGCCGCCGCTCCGCCGACCGAGCCTCACCGAACTCGGGCCCCTGCTCGACCGGCCGAGCCGAACGGAACTCCGGCTCGGCCGCCCCCGGCCGGGCCTCGCCCTCCGGCCGGCCGGCAGCCACCTCCGGCCGCCGCCCGGGCTGCGGTGCAGGCTCGTCCCGCACCGCGGGCATCACCGTCGTCTCGGCGACGTCCGCCGTCACCCGCGGCCGTTCGAACGACCAGGCCGGCGCCGGCGGCCGCGGCTCGGGTCGTGACGGCGCCTCCTCCCGGCCGAACGACCACGCCGGCGTCCGCGGCTCGGGCTCCGGAACCGGCTCGGCCGCGACGACCGGGACCGGGACCGGCCGGGAGGACGGCACGCTGCTTCCGGAGGGCCGGGTGGCGGCCGGTGACGGCACCGCCTTCAGCACCTCGTCCAGATCGACCGAAGCCGGCTCCCCGCTGCCGAACTCGCCGGCCAGCACACTGCACGCCTGCCGCCGGGCGCGGGCGTGCAGCTGCTCCGCCGCCCGCGAGCGGTACAGGCACGCGATGGCCTCCTCCGCCTGCCCGAACCGCTCCTGCAGCTGGGCCAGCTCCAGCCACAGCCGCGCGGTGATCGCCGACAGCCCGTGCCGGTCCGTGCTCGCCACGGCTTCGCGAACCAGCTCGATCGCCGCTTCGCCCGATCCCGTGGGCAGATGGACCCGCGTCGCGACGGCCAGCCGCAGCCAGCCCATCGGGGCGACGCCCGCCGCGCGCACCGGCTCGGCCAGCACCGGCTCCGCGATCTCGTACGCCATTTCGGTGTCGCCGCGGTCGAGCAGCGTGCTGACCAGCAACAACACCAGCCGGACGCGGACGAGCCCGCCGTCGTCGGCCGGGTTGTCGAGCTTCTCCAGGAACCCGAGCCCGGTCCGGGCCGCGTCGGCCGCCGCCGTCAGGTCTCCGTGACGCCGCCGGTGGGCGGCCGTGCCGACGCGCAGCAACGCCCGCACCAGCAGCTGGGTGTCCGCACCCAGCGAGTCGTCGCCGACGACCAGCTTGTCCGCCTCCACGAGCACGCGGTCCAGCTCCGACTTGCGCCCCAGCTGGCCCAGGCAGCCCACCAGGTGGCACAACGCGGCCGCGCGGTGCACCGGCGAGACCACCGGATCCGTCAGCACCGGCCGCAGCGCGGCGAGGCCGGTCAGCGGCACGCCCAGGCTGCGGGCGCAGACGGCGAGGTCGATGCGCAGCCGCGCGGCGATGTCGCCGTAGCCCGCGTGCTCGGCCGCGCGCAACGCCGCGACCGCGCGCCCGACCGTGGCCGGCCGCATGCCGAGCCGGACGCGCGCGGACACGACCAGGCTCTCGGCCCGGATCCACTGTTCGTCGGCCCCGGCGGCCTCGGACAACGCGGCCGCGCGCTCGCCCAGCACCAGCGCGAGTTCGGGCGCGCGCAGGTGCAGCGCGTCCGCGCGTTCGATCAGCCTGCCGACTGCGGAGAGGGTTCCCCCGGCATGCGCGGAGCGCCCGCCCTCCTGGGAGAGCGGGCCCGTCCGGTGTTTGCTGGCTTCCACGGGGAAACCCGCCCCCTCAGTCGCGGGTCAGCTTGCGATGGGTGACACGGTGCGGGCGGGCAGCCTCGGCGCCCATCCGCTCCACCTTGTTCTTCTCGTACCCTTCGAAGTTGCCCTCGAACCAGAACCACTTGGCCGGGTCTTCGTCCGTGCCTTCCCAGGCCAGGATGTGCGTGGCGACCCGGTCGAGGAACCACCGGTCGTGCGAGATCACGACGGCGCAGCCGGGGAACTGCTCCAGCGCGTTCTCCAGCGAGCCGAGCGTCTCGACGTCCAGGTCGTTGGTCGGCTCGTCGAGCAGGATCAGGTTCCCGCCCTGCTTGAGCGTCAGCGCCAGGTTGAGCCGGTTGCGCTCACCACCGGAGAGCACGCCCGCCGGCTTCTGCTGGTCCGGGCCCTTGAAGCCGAACGCGCTGACGTACGCCCGCGACGGCATTTCGGTCTGCCCGACGTGGATGTAGTCCAGCTCGTCGGAGACGACCTGCCAGACCGTCTTCTTCGGGTCGATCCCGCCACGGTTCTGGTCCACATAGGACAGTTTGACCGTCTCGCCGATCTTGACGTCGCCCGCGTCCGGCTCCTCGAGCCCGACGATGGTCTTGAACAGCGTGGTCTTGCCGACGCCGTTCGGGCCGATCACGCCGACGATGCCGTTGCGCGGGAGGTTGAACGAGAGGCCGTCGATGAGCACCCGGCCGTCGAAGCCCTTCTGGAGCTTCTCGACCTCGACCACGACGTTGCCCAGCCGCGGGCCCGGCGGGATCTGGATCTCTTCGAAGTCGAGCTTGCGGTGCTTGTCGGCCTCCGCCGCCATCTCCTCGTAGCGGTCGAGGCGCGAGCGGGACTTGGTCTGGCGCGCCTTGGCGTTGGACCGGACCCACTCGAGCTCGGTCTTCAGCCGCTTCGCGAGCTTCGCGTCCTTCTTGCCCTGGACCTCGAGGCGCTCGCGCTTCTTCTCCAGGTACGTGGAGTAGTTGCCCTCGTAGCCGACGACGCGGCCGCGGTCCAGCTCCATGATCCACTGGGCCACGTTGTCCAGGAAGTACCGGTCGTGGGTGACCGCGAGGACAGCGCCGGCGTAGCGGGCCAGGAACTGCTCCAGCCACAGGACACTCTCGGCGTCCAAGTGGTTGGTGGGCTCGTCGAGCAGCAGCAGGTCGGGCGCCGACAGCAGCAGCTTGCACAGCGCGACCCGGCGGCGCTCACCACCGGAGAGGTGGGTGACGCCTTCGTCCGGCGGCGGGCAGCGCAGCGCGTCCATGGCCTGCTCGACGGTCGAGTCGAGCTCCCAGGCGTCGGCGTGGTCCAGCTCCTCCTGGAGCTTGCCCATCTCCTCGAGCAGCTCTTCGCTGTAGTCGGTCTCCATCAGCTTGAGGACCTCGTTGTAGCGGTCGAGCTTGACCTTGACCTCGCCCAGGCCCTCTTCGACGTTCTCGCGGACCGTCTTCTCCTCGTTCAGCTCCGGCTCCTGCATGAGGATGCCGACCGAGGCGCCGGGCTGGAGGAACGCTTCGCCGTTGCTGGCCTGCTCGATCCCCGCCATGATCTTGAGAACGGTGGACTTACCGGCACCGTTCGGCCCGACCACGCCGATCTTGGCGCCGGGGTAGAACGCGGTGCTGACGTCGTCGAGGATGACCTTGTCCCCGACGGTCTTGCGCACCTTCTTCATGGTGTAGATGAACTCGGCCATACCCACGATCGTAGAGCGCACCTGATCGCGGCTCGACGCCGGTCACCGTCGGACTACCGAAAGTCAGCCCGAGATCACGGCGAGAGTAGCAAAACGGCCGTTTTCCCGGCATCCGGACGGCGGCTCAACCTCAACTGGAACCCGAGGGTCGCTTGCCCTCGGCGAGGTTCTTCAGCATCGCGTTGTAGGCGTTCAGCTCTTCGTCGCCGGTCGCGGCTTCGCGCCGGTCACGCCGCTTCGCCTCGCGCTCGTCCTGACGCGACCACTGCACCAGCAGCGCGATCAGCACCAGCAGCACCGGGACCTCGCCGGCCGCCCAGGCGATGCCGCCGCCGAGCCGCTGGTCGGCGAGCAGGTCGGCGACCCACGGCAGGTGCAGCTGGCTGTAGAAGGCCTGCCCGATCACCGTCTGCTTGCTCATCAGGATCACGCCGAAGAACGCGTGGAACGGCATCGCGGCGAACATCATGCCGAGCCGGCCGAGGTACGGGATCCGCCGCGGCGACGGGTCGACGCCGATCACCGGCCAGTAGAAGACGTAGCCGGCGAGCAGGAAGTGCCCGTTCATCGCCAGGTGCGCCCAGTGGTACTGCAGTGCGTTGTCGAACAGGCCGGAGAAGTACAGCGCGTAGAACGAGCCGACGAACAGCAGCAGCGCGACCACCGGGTGGGTCAGGAACCGCGACACCGGGGAGTGCACGAAGGCGACGAGCCACTCGCGCGGCCCGGGCGGGGCGTCCTTGCCCGCGGTGGGCAGGGCGCGCAGCGCGAGGGTCACCGGCCCGCCGAGCACGAACAGCACCGGCGCCACCATCGACAGCAGCATGTGGTTGCCCATGTGGACGCTGAACATCGCGGGCGCGTACCGGCCGACCCCCGACGACGTCGCGATCAGCAGCACCACGCAGCCGGCGATCCAGGCGACCGTGCGGCCCACCGGCCAGGTGTCGCCGCGGCGCAGGAGCCGCTGGACCCCGGCGAGGTACAGGCCGCCGAGCACGAGCGCGATGGTGCCGTAGACCAGGTCGAAGCGGGTGTCGAACAGCAGCCGCCACACCGTCGGCGCGCCGTCGAGGTTGTAGCCGATCAGCAGCTCGGTGGTGGACGGCTGGGTGATCGCGTCCGCCGGCGGTGGCGTCCTGGCCAGCCCCGACGCGATGCCGATGGTGACGAACATGATCAGGATCTCGACCGAGGCCAGGCGCAGCAGCTGGGCGCCGCCCTTGCCGTTGACGAGGTTCGCGACTCCCTTTTCGCGCTGCTGGTGCCCGAACACCCCGAGCAGCAGCAGCGCGATCGTCTTGGCCACGACGAGCAGGCCGTAGTCGGTGGTGAACAGATCGTTGAGGCCGATCCGGACCAGCGCGTTGACCGCGCCGGAGAGCGCCATCACGATCCAGCAGACCAGGGCCAGCTTCGAGAACCGCTGCGCGGCCAGGCTCAGGTGGCCCCCGCGCCGGTACCCGAGCGCCAGCAGGGCGACCAGGCCGCCGACCCACAGCGCCGCGGCGACCAGGTGGAACAGCAGGCTGTTGGTGGCGACGTCGTGCGAGCCGCCGCTCGCGGAGTGCCCGGTGACGGCGACCGGGACCAGCCCCCCGACGGCGAGGAAGAACAGCACCGCCGTCCAGCCCCAGGACAGCGCGAGCCGGCAGCCGAGCGCGATGAGGATGGCGATCAGCGCCGTCCACAGCCACGCCTTGGGCTGTTCGATGGCGCCGACGAGGTCGAGCAGCGTCTGCGGGTCCAAGACGTCCCCGAAGGGCTTCCCGGCGGTGTCGGCGGCCGTGAAGGCGACCGAGAGCAGCGCCGCGGCGAACCACACCCAGGCGGCGATGCCCGCCGCGCGCAGGGCGCCGTAGCCCTCCGGCCCGAGCGTCCCGGACTTCTGCGGCGGCACCAGGAAGGCGGCCAGCAGCAGCGAGCCGACGCAGATCACCGACGCGCATTCGGACAGCACGCGCATGACGGTGATGCCGTACTTGGTGACCAGTCCCGGGTCGGGCAGGCCGGCGATGGCGTAGCCGGCCCCGCCGGTCAGCGCGATCAGGCCGATCGCGACCACGGCGGCCAGCAGGACGCCGACCACGAGCAGGGGCAGCACACTGGCCCGGCGCTGGGTGGGGACGTCGGATTTCGTGGCGGACACGCCCCTGAGGGTATGCCCCGCCCCGGTCAGGCCCGTGTGACGGGCAGGATGGGGGCGGTGAAGATGATCCTGCTGCGGCACGCCGAGTCGCTGGGCAACGTCGACGAGCTCGCCTACACGCGGATCCCCGACCACGCGCTGCCGCTGACGGAGAAGGGCGAACAGGAGGCCCGGGCGGTGGCGCCGGAGATCGCCCGGCTGCTCGACGGCTCGCGGCCCGCGGTGTACGTCAGCCCCTACCTGCGCACCCGGGAGACGTTGCGGCTGCTGGACATCCGGGCGTCGTGCGAACGGCTGGTGCAGGAGCCGCGGCTGCGCGAGCAGGACTGGGGCAACCTGCAGGACCCGGCCGACCAGGAGATCCAGAAGGCGCGGCGGCACGAGTTCGGGCACTTCTTCTACCGGCTGCCTTTCGGCGAGTCGGGCGCGGACGTCGACGACCGCGTCGCGGCGTTCCTCTCGGACCTGCGCCTGCGCGACGAAAGTCACCCGGAGACGGTGCTGATCGTCTCCCACGGGCTCACGCTGCGGTTGCTGTGCCGCCGGCTCTTCGGCTGGAGCATCGAGCTGTTCGAGTCGCTGTCCAACCCGGCGACCTGCGAATACCGCGTCCTTTCCGAGTCCGACGGCAAGTGGGTGCTGGACCGTCCGTTCGCCCAGTGGCGGGACTCACCCGACGGGGAAACCCAGCTTTAGCGGCGCGGTCAGCAGGACGCGGGTGCCCTGGCCGGGTGCCGAGTCGATGCGCGCTTCGCCGTCGATCTCGGCCATCCGCGCGTGGATCGAGTTCTCGATGCCGAACCCGGCGTGGTGCGCGCCGGGGTCGAAGCCGGTGCCGTGGTCGCGGACGGACACCGTGACGACGCCTTCGCGCTCTTCGAGGCACACCACGGCCTTCGCCGTCCTCGCGTGCTTCAAGGTGTTTCGCAGTGCTTCGCGGGTTGCGTCGTGAAGGGCGTTGACGACGGCTTCGGGGACGTCAGTGGGCTTCGCGAGGACGACGAGGTCGACGCGGAGCCCGTCCGCGGTCATCTCGACCGCCAGCGCGCCGAGGCGGTGTTCGAGCCCGCCCGGCTCGGCGGGCGCGTCGCCGTCGAGGCTCAGCCGCAGGCGCAGGGCGTGCGCGCGGGCGGTGCGGCGGACCTGGTCGAGGCTGCCTCGCGGGTCGAGCGCGTCCCCGGGCGCGGGCAGCGCGAGGGATTCCATCACCTGCAGGACCGTGTCGTGGACGTCGCGGCGGTGCCGTTCCCGCTCGGCGGCCCGGCCGCGCTGCTCGCCCAGGCCGAGCGCGAACCGCATGGACCCGGCGACGAGCAGCACGATCGCCAACGCGGTCACCGCGGCCGCGATCAGGGCGAGCAGGATCCACGTCGCGGGCGCCGACGTACCGGAAACCGCGGCCATGCCGTACCTCAGGAGCAGCGCGCCGACGATCGCGACGGCACCGGCGGGTGCGCCGCGCAGCAGGGTCCAGACCATGACCGTGCCCATGATGTTCGGCCAGGCCAGCGTCAGCAGCTCCGGTGAGCGCGCCGCGAAGACGGCCGCGGCGAGGCTCGTCACGAGCGTGTACGCGGTGTCGGCGGCCAGCACCGGCCGGATTCCGGTGGCCCGGCGGAAGACCCAGGCCACTTCGAGCAGGTTGGGCACCAGGTAGAGGGCGATCGCGCCCCAGAGCACCGGCGCGCTCAGCGGGCCGCCGGACCAGACCGCCTGCAGGAACAGCGCCAGCCGGAACGCCACCGGCACCAGCACGAGCCGCGGCACGGCGTCCCGCACGAGCGTCAGTCCCGTCCCGCCGAACCGCCCGCTTCCGCCGGCGAGCGCCCCCGCTCCGCCGAGCAGCACAACCCTCACGACGTCCTCCCCGGATCAAGGCGCCCCCGCCTTGATCAGCCGACCTGAAATTGAAACGTCGCCTTATTCATTTCAGTTTACCGACGGGGTTCAGCTTGCCTCGCGCACCAGGAGACTGTCAACGCCCGGGCCGTGGCGGAAACGCGGGTTGCGGCACGGATTTCGTGCTTGGAACGCCTATCGGCTGATCATCGCCGCCGCTTCTTCCCGCCGCCGCGACCGCCGCGCGCCGACCGCGGCGGGCAGGATCAAAGCCGCGACGAGCGCGACGAAGACGAACGCCACGTCGTAGTCCGTCGCCTGCGCGATGCCGCCGACGATCGGCGGGCCGCCGAGGAAGCCGGTGTAGGCGACGGCGGTGACGAAACCGATCTCGCGCTCGCCACCGGTGCCGTCGCCGCGCTTCCCGGCGTCCCCGGCGAGGCTGAGGGCCATCGGGAAGGACGCGGCGAGCCCCGCGCCGGCCAGTGCGAACCCGGCGTACCCGACGGCGGCGACCGGGATGGCGGCCGCCGCGACCAGGCCGGCGGCGGCGAGGGTGGCGCCCGCGGCGAGGCAGCGGGTCGGGCCGAACCGGCGTTGTGCCCACGGGCCCGCCAGCCGGGTCAGGGCCATGACCAGCTGGAACCCCGCGAACGCGAGGGCCGCGGCGCCCTGGCCGACCCCGCGCTCGACCGTCATCAGCAACGCCGACCAGTCCGACGACGCCCCTTCGGCGATGGCCGAGCACAACGCGACCGCGGCGAGCAGCCACAGCACCGGCCGCCGGATCGGTGCCCGCGCCGGCGTGACCACGGGTTCTTCGGTGTGCTCGGGGCGGATACCCGGGACGTGGCGGATCACGGTGGCCAGCACCAGGACCGCGACCACGGCGGCGACGGTGAGGTGGCGCGCCGGGGACCAGCCGTGGCCGGCGGCGAGGCCCGCGGCCAGCGAACCGGCGAGCGCGCCGAAGCTGAACCCGGCGTGGAAGACGGACATCACCGGCTTGCCGAGCCGGCGTTCGACAGCCACGCCGGCGACGTTCATCGCGACGTCGAGCATCCCGACGCTCGCGCCGATCACCAGCAGGGCCCCGGCCAGCAGCGGCACGGTGGGCGCGAAGCCGATCAGCACGAGCGAACCGGCGGCCATCGCGGTGCTCCCGGCGACGACCGCCCGGGCGCCGGCCCGTTCGATCAGCCGTCCGGACACCGAAGCGGCAGCGAGCATGCCGACGCTGGCGCCGAGCAGGGCCAGGCCGAACACCCCGGGCGAAGCGTGCACCTGCGCGGTCAGCGCGGGCGTGCGCGACGCCCACGACCCCAGCGCGAGCCCGTTGAGGGCGAACACGGTGAACACCGCGATCCGGTCCCGCATGGGTCCCCCTTTCGTTCCTCCAGCGTGACTTAAGCGCTTCAGAAAGTCCACGGTTAGACTCCGCGGATGACCCGGCGCCGCCGTCCCACGCTCGACGACGTCGCCGATGCCGTCGGTGTCTCGCGGGCCACCGTTTCGAACGCCTACAACCGGCCCGACCAGCTGTCCGCGCGGCTGCGGGATCAGGTGCTGCGGGTGGCGGCCGAGCTGGGTTACCCCGGGCCGGACCCGACCGCGCGCAGCCTCGCGACCAGCCGCACCGGCGCGATCGCGGTGCTGCTGGACACGTCGCTGTCGATGGCGTTCTCCGACCCCGCGCTGTACCTGACGCTGGACGCGCTGGCGCGGGTGATCGACCCGGGCGGGCACGCGCTGCTGCTCCTGCCGGGCGGGCCGCCCGCCGATCGGGTGCGCACCGCGCAGGCCGACATCGCGATCTTGTATTCGCTGCCCGACGGCGCTCCTTCGCTGGAAGCGGTGCGCACGCGGGGGTTGCCGCTGGTGGTGATCGACCAGCCGCTGCTGCCCGGCACGGCGCGGGTCGGCTGCGCGGACCGGCGCGGCGCGGCGCTGGCCGCCCGGCACCTGCTGGCCCTGGGGCACCGGCGGTTCGGGATCTTCGCCGCGTGCAGCCACCTCCGGCCCGGCGGCGGCGGGCTCAGCGTCGCGGAGGCGGCGGCCGCGCCCTTCCACGACGTCCGTGAGCGGCTGGGCGGCTACCTGGACGAGCTGGGGTCGTGCCCGGTCGTCGTCGAGGAGGCCGCCGGGTTGAGTGCGGAGAGTGCGATGGCGGGGGCGTTCGCGCTGCTGGGGGCGTCGCCGCGGCCGACGGCGGTGCTGTGCATGTCCGACCAGCTCGCGCTGGCGGTGCTCGCCGCGGCCCGTGAGCTGGGGATCAGCGTGCCGGGTGAGCTGTCCGTGGCCGGCTTCGACGACAGCCCGCCGGCGTCGTGGTCCTCGCCGCCGTTGACGACGGTCCGGCAGGACCTCGTGGCCAAGGGGCGGATCGCCGGGGAACTGGCGCTGGGCCTGCTGGACGGCGGTTCGGCGCCGGCGCCGGTCGAGGTGCCGGTCTCCCTGGTGGTGCGTGGCAGCACGGGTCCCGCCTAGCACCGCCTTCGCCATTCTGCAAGGCCTTCTTTTGCGGCTGTGGACAACCTTTCCACCGAGGGGCAGTTGTCCACAGAATCGAAATAGCGGCTGACAAACCGGCAACCACCCGCCAATCTGGAATCACACGTTCACCGCGGCCCACGAAAGCCGCGATTCCGGAGGGGAAATCCACCATGTCTTCACGTCGTCTTCGTTCCCGCCTGCCGCACATCGTCGTCCTGGCCGTGATCGGACTGCTGACCAGTGTCGGAGCCGCGCACGCAGGCACGGATCCGGGCTGCCGCAAAGGCGAGTTCTGCCTGTGGCCGTCCGACGGCTACGTCGGCAAAATCCAGCGTTTCGACCTGCGCACGGCCAATACCGAGGAATGCCTGCCACTACCGGAAGGATTCGACGGATCGTCGTTCGCGAATCTGATGACCCGCGACGTCACGGTGTACCAGGACGAGGAATGCTCGACCGAAGGGGATTTCATCACCTACCCGGGCGGCGGCACGTACGTCCCGAACGCCCCCTTCCTGGTCCGCGGCATCCAGATCTGGGAGTGACGCCCTGACCCGGGCCCCGCACAGCCGCCAGCTCCGAGGAAGAGCCGGCTCGCGGCGGCGGCCGGGCCCGACCGGGGCCGCTACCCCGAAGCGGCCCCACCCCGTGGGCGCGCCCGAGCGGCAGGGCGCGCCCACGGGCTTCCCACTCGAGGTTCTCGCCATGCTGGCTTCCGGGGCCGAGCGGGGGCTCCCGGGCGCCCAGCGCACGGCTCAGCGCCGTTGCGGGGCCTCAGCCCCGTTGCAGGGCTCAGCACCGTCGCAGGCTCAACGCCGTTGCGGGGCTCAGCACCGTCGCAGGGCTCACCGTCGCGGGCCCAGCACCACTGCAGGGCTCAGCACCGGTGCAGGCCCAGCGCCGTCGCGGGGCTCAGCACCGTCGCAGGGCTCACCGTCGCGGGCCCAGCACCACTGCAGGGCTCAGCACCGTTGCGGGGCTCAGCGCGCCCTCTGGGCGCGCCAGCCGCCCCGTGAGGCGCATGGGCCACGCGGCCCGGCCACCCGCCCACCCCGGGGCGGTCCGACCGCGGCGGCGAGCGCCGGAACCCAGCCGGGGCCGCGGCGCCCTGCACCGTGGCGGCAATCGGCGCGGCAGCAGCGGCGCCTGCAGCCACCGCCGCGGCGGGAACGCCGCCGGAAGCGCTCCGGCGGGCACGGTTCGGAAAGGAGAGATCACCGCGAAACCGACCGTGGCAAGCGTCGGATGCCTGGTCACCTCAGGACCGACAACACCACTCAGTCCAAGGCCCGCACCCCGACCGACCACAGCACGCGGTCGAGACCGACGAGCGTCCAGGAGAAACATGGAGGTGAGGAGACCACCGCGTCGCCCGCCGCGGCGGGCGAGCGGCGGCGTGCGGACGCTCGCGGCGTTGCCTACCCGGCTGCAGGGACGTGCAGGCGAACGTGGTCGGGCTGGACACAGCAAGAGCCTTCTGCTCGCCAGATTACAGGTTCGAAGCCGGTCCGGAAGCCCGTTCGGTCACCCTCAGCACCGCACCCGGCACTCAAGGAGGTCTACACCACGCGCTCGACGCCCCCGGCCCCGAACTTCCGAATTCCGTCGAACGAGACCTGAAACGATTCGCCGGTGTCGAACGATCGAGAGGATGGTGACGACTAAGCTGCCGGTGCCCGGTTTCCGGCAGCAGCCGTCGGCGCGGGCCCTCGTAGCTCAGCTGGATAGAGCAAGAGCCTTCTAATCTCTAGGTCGCAGGTTCGAGTCCTGCCGGGGGCGCCACCAGGGAAGACGTCGTGCGCGGCTGCGCACGACGCACCCTGCCCACGTGACCGGCCCCACACCGGGGCCTTCCCGAGCGCCGCCGGACGTGCTCCCACTTTGGACGGTCACCGTTCGCGTTCCCGCGCCGCGGGACTCCGGAAGTCGCATCGTGCGAGCGGCCAGGTGGCCCAGCGGACCCGAGCCGAGCCCATCCCGAGACAACCTTGTTACCTGCGCGGGTGAGTACCCGAGTGATCACGCGCAGCGACGACTTCCTCTATCCAACAGATCCACCCGATCGAGTGAATCCACCATGCCCGAGGGAGGCACCACACCATGGACCACGAGGAGCCCGGAGGACGGCACCGAAGGCGGCGGACCAACCGCATCGCGCGAACGGCCCTCGACGAAGCCCGGCGCGCGGGCCTCGTCCGGCGGCACCTGATGAGACTGCACCACCTCGAGGCCCGGTCTCCTCAGCCCCGGTCGGAGCCGGGCGAACGATTCCCGCCGGCGGAAAGGGCCGACTCACCTACGGGAACGCCACAGTCCACTTTGCCGCGGCCTTCCCGGACGGATTTCCCGCCGCCGCGGCAGCCACACGACGACACCCCCGAGGCGGCGTGACCATGACCAGGCATGCCTGAACGACGCCTTGGTGCAGGTGACCGTCGTCGGCAGGACGCGTCCGGGCGACGCGCGGATGCCGCATGCGGTGCGGGAACATCCGTGCGTCCCCCGCCCGACCGAGGCCGACGGGGCGACCTGGGCCGACCGGGGCGAGGAGGGCCACCAGCCGTCCGGGGAGGGAGCGAAGCCGCACTCCCGAGTGGACGGAGTGCGGCGCGACGCCCGGCTTCTACCCCTTTCGCACCGTGGTGCGGTCCACAGCCACGAGGCGCAGTTCCGACGTGTACCGATTGCCGTCGCGGTCGGCCAGCCAGAGCCGGTCCAGGGAGGGGAGCATCTCGCTGATGGCCACCTTGGCCTGGGGGTCCGTCGCTTGGAGTTTGCGGACGAACTTCGCGAGCGCGTTGATGGTGAACACGTTTTCGAAATCGACGAAGATCGGCTTGACCTCGCCCGGCACCTTCACGAACACCTGCTGGGGCAGCGACGTGCCGCGCCACCAGCGGCGCGTCTCGACGAACCGGGTCGCCGGGTCCGTGAACTGCGCGAAATCCAACTCAACGGCGGGCAGGCGCCAGGTCTCGCGCGAAAGCACCAGGCGGTCGATCGTGATGCGCGGCTGATGGTCCGCCGGCGGGAGGAACGTGATCGCGTCCACGACGGTGTTGAGCACGGTTTCGGCGAACAGGTCGAGGACCGGGTACGTGCGGCCGTCCGGCAGGGTGACCGTGGGGCGGCCGTCGTCGAGCTCGACGACGAGGTCGGCCGCGTGCAGGACACGAGGCCGTCCCGGCTCGGTGGTCTGCTCGAAGAGCGCGACCTGGTAGTCCTCGTCGCGGTTCAACGCCGGCTGGGTCCGGATGGTGAGCCGGCCCGCGCTTTCGCGTGGCTGGACCGGCAGGAGGCGGGGTGCCGGCCAGTCCGCGTCGAGGCAGTCGAAGAGGTCGCCGGGCGTGGGGTGCTGCGTGACGAACAAGTAGTGGCGGTACGAGGCGAACCCGAGGTGCGCCTCCCCCAGCACCACCTCGAACTCGCCGCGGTGGATCGCTTCCACGTCGACCGCCGAAATCATCAGGTCCGGGCTGCAGTACCGGGCGACCGACCAGTCGGAGCCGGCGGCACCGAACGCCGCACGCGCGCGTTCACGCACCTGCTCGCCGTCGAGCCGGACACGCGACTCACCCTCGGGTACCTCGAGGACCTCGGCCCAGAGCCGCTGCAGCTCGGCCTGCAGCTCGCCGATCATCGCCGGGCTCTTGCGGTGCAGCACCGGCAGGCATTCGAACCAGAACGACGCCAGATCGACCCGGCCGCCGTCCGCCGCGAGCCGGGCCACGATCTCGCCGAACTCACGCTCCAGACGCGCGCCGAAGTGGTGGACGAGCCACCGGCCGCTGTCGAGGACCGGGCCCAACGGGGCGAGAGCGCTGAGCAGGTCCGCTCCGAACACGAATTCGGTGTCGCGCCGGGCGTCGTGGTAAACGAGGGTCCGGCCGCCGTAGGCCTGGCCGCTGTTGCGGCTCGGCAGGCCTCCGGTGACCTTGACGAAGACCTCGTCGAGGTGCCGCAGCGCCGAGACGAAATCGGCCAGGTCGCCGTCCGCGGCCGCCCACGCCCGATCCCGGGCGGATTCCAGCAGGCTCAGCCGTTCCAGGCCGTCCGCGGCGACTTCGGGGTCGCCGATTCCTTCGAGGAACGCGCGAAGGTCCTTCTCGGGGTACGGGGAGAGCGGCACCTGGAGTTTCCAAACGAGCAGGCGCTTCTTGGCCAGCCGCTCGATGACCCGGTAGACGTCGTCGGCGGTTTCCGTCTCCGGGTACTGCCCGGCGAGCCGGGCCGCGATGGCACGGGCCGGCTCCAGGCCCGTGCTCGACCGCAGGACTTCGGCCTCCACCTCTGTCAGGGTCATCGGGCGCCGGCTCGGGCCGACCACCTGCGTGCCGTCGAGGCGCACGAACGGCACCTTGCGGGGCGCGACCCACGACGCCATCCCCGGGGTGGCGCCGATCTTCTCGGTGAGCAGGTCGATCGCCCACGCTTCGAAGAAGACGTCGGACGACGAGGTGAGATCACGGCCGGGGCGGAGGCGGGTCTCCGCCGCGTCCCCGTCGAACGCACCCCAGCCGACGGGACCGAAGAAGCCGATCGTGTCGTTCTTGAGGCAGTACCGGTGCCAGTAGCTGGCGATCAGGTCCTCGCGCTGGCGCTGCTTGCTGTGGCGCCGGACCGGGTCGGCCGTCAGGTTGCGCCGCATGGGCTCCAGTGCCGTCTCGAAGATCCGGTGGTTCTGCCACGCGAGCGCGCGCCGGAACCGCGGGTCGTCGATCAGGGCGACGAGCCGGGCCGCGATCCGGTCGCCGTCGGCGTCGAACGCCGCGCGGAACGCTTTGAGGGACTGCTTGTCGCCGGATTCGACCGCGTCGGCTTCCGCGACCAGCCCGGGCGAGGCGAGCAGCCCCGCGTCGGCGGGAAAACCCGGGGCGCGCAGCGCGACCGGGCGCCAGAACGCCCAATCGGTGTCCGGGAGCTGGACGTGGGTCGCCCGGTCGTCGGAAACGGAGCTCATGCGACCGCACCCGGCGGCGTGCCGACGGCCTCGGCCAGCTCGGCCGGCGTGGGGCTGGCGAAGAACAGCCCGACCGGGATGTCGACGTCCAGTGTTTCGGCGACCAGCGCGATCACGTCCATCGCCTGCACCGAATCACCGCCCAGCTCGAAGAAATCGTCGTCTTCGGCGATATCCGGATTGCCCAGTACCTCACGGTAGGCGAACAACGTCACTTCAAGCACACCCGCTGTCATGACACCCCTCTCCGGGATCGACCGACCACGTTCACCCGAAAACCCATCCCGGTCAGCGTCCCAGCGGCGGCGGGGGAAACTTCCTCCGGATTGCGCCCGATTTCGCGCACTCCAGGAGAAAGGCGGCCCGCGGCCCGGTGCGACAGTTCTCGGCGGGGGGCGGCCCGGCCCGAAGTGGCGGCACCCGCACAGCGGAAAAAGCGATTCCGGCCGGAAGGATGTTCAACGCGATGCCAGCCACCAGCCCGCGCTTCGAAGACGACCCCGAGTACTTTCCGATTTCCGCGCAACAGGAACTGTGGTGCGCGGGCGCGGGTGCCGGCTCGTTCGGTCCCCGGTTCATCGTGAGCACCGGGCTGCGCATCTCCGGTCACCTCGACGTGGCCGCCCTGCAGCAGGCGCTGAACGACCTGGTCGGCCGGCACGAGGTGCTGCGCACGGTCATCGACCGGGACAGCACCCCGCCGCGGCAACGGGTGCACCCGCCCACGCCGGTTCCGCTCGAGGTGCGCGAGCCGGGGCCGGACGCCGGCCGGTCTGCCGACGAACGCGCGGTGGATCTGCTCCTCGAGGCCCAGGCCGGCTCCATCGACGCCACCGGGACGCCCCAGTTGCGGGCGACGCTGCAACTATTCGACGATCAGGATTCCGCGTTGACGCTGGTTTCCCACCACACGACGTGCGACCAGTGGTCGCTGCAGCTGCTCGTGCACGACCTCGCGGCTCTCTACCAGCTCCGGACGGGCGCCCGGACCGAACCGCTTCCGGAGGCGCTGCCCTACCGGGAATACACCGCCTGGCAGCGGGAACGCACCGGTGACGCGCGCAACGAGGTGCTGGGCTACTGGCGCGAAAAACTCGCCGGCGCCCGGATCTTCACGTTGCCGACCGACCGGCCGATCCCGCCGCAGCACGTATCGCCCTACTCCTCGCACCACTTCAGGATCGACGCCGCGACGAGCGCCCGGGCGGCGTCCTTCGCCCGGGAAGCCCGCAGCTCGGCTTTCATGGTGCTGCTGGCGGCGTTCTGCGTGCTCGCGCACCGGATCACCGGCACGACCGATCCGGTGATCAACACGCTGGTCAACGGCCGCACCCAGCGCCGGTTCCGGAACACCGCCGGTTCGTTCATCGACTTCGCCGCCCTCCGCACGACCATCGCGGACTGCGTGACGTTCCGCGACATCGTCGACCGGACCCGCCGGACCTGCATCGACAGTTACTCGAACGAAGTGCCGATCCAGCTCGTCGAGCAAGCACTGCCCGAGCTCATGGCCCCGCTCGCGGATCCGCGCAACTGCGACTTCATCTTCGGCTACTTCCAATCGCCGTTCAGTGAGCCGGTGCTGCCGTTGGCCGGCGGCGCGCAGGAAATCCGCGGCGCGGCCACCGCCGGCTCCGTCAGCCAGGAAATGCCGGGCGGCGCCGCCTGGACGCTGCAGACGCTGCCCTCCGGCGCGCTGAGCGGCTGCGTGCAGTTCAACCCGGACGAGTTCGACCCGGCCACGATCACCGGGTGGACGACGGGGTACCAGGAACTCCTCACCGCGCTGCTCGCCGAGCCGGACCGGTTCTGGAAGACGTTCTGACGGCCGCCTCAAGGGAGCGACGCATGACCCTCGACACCACCTTGACCGCCGCCGGTGAACCCGTCGCCATCGTCGGGATGGCCTGTCGCCTGCCCGGCGGAACGGACTCCCCGGAGCGGCTGTGGGAACTCGCGCTCGCCGGCGGCCCGGGCTCCGGACCGGGCTCGCTCGAGCCGGCCGCCGGGCTCGACGCCGCCCTGTTCGGGCTGTCCCCCGACGAGGCGCGCGCGGTGGACCCGCAGCGGCGGATGCTCGTGGAGACGGCCTGGGAGGCGTTCGAACGCGCCGGCATCCCCCCTTCGACGGTCGGCGGGCGACGGGCCGGCGTCTTCGCCACGGCGAGCGCCACCGACGCGGCCGCCCGCCCGGCGCCCGACGGCCTCACGAACGGCCGGGCCGCCGGGTTCGTGGCCGGTGCGGTGCACGCCGGGGGACCCACCGTCACGGTCGGGGCGGACGCGCCGCCGCTGGCGGCGCTGCACCTTGCCGTCCAGTCGCTGCGGCACCGGGAAACCACGTTCGCGACGGTCTGCGAAGCCGCCGGGGCCGAGGGAGTGACCACCCTGCTGCTGGAGCGGCTTTCGGACGCGGTGAACAGCGGGCACCGTCCGCTCGCGATCGTCAGCGGCTGTTCTCTCGCCCGGGGTGTGTCCGGGGACGCGCAGCGGAAAGCCGCCGGGCGGGCGCTGGCGGACGCCGGTCTGGCACCGGGTGACGCCGAGGTCGTCGAAGTTCGCGCGGCCACCTCCGGGAACGTCGGGGGTGTGGCGGTCATCCAGGCGGTGTGCGCGCTCGTGGCGGGGGTCGTTCCGCCGGCCGCGCACCGGACGCCGGATGCCGGACCCGGTGACGCCGACGCGGCCGGCCGCGGGTGGCCGGGCCACCGGCCGCGCCGGACCGGGCTCTCGGCCCACGGGTCCGACGGCACGACGATCCACGTGCTCCTGGAAGAGCCTCCGCCGCCGGAGAGTCCCGGGGCGGGAGCGGCCGCCGAGGGTGCGCTCGCCGGAATACCGTGGCTGCTGTCGGCGGCTGACCGGAACGCCCTGCGCGACCGCGTCCGGCAGCTGCTCGGCTTCCTCGACGCGCACCCGGGAACGGACCCGAAGGCGGTCGGCCACACCCTCGCGGCGCGGCGCGAGCACCTGCCGGTCCGCCTCGCCGTCGCCGACCACGAGCGCGCGGCCGCGGTCCTCGCCAAGTGGCTCGACGGCAGTCCGGCGCCGGGGCTGACCCGCGGCGTCGCCGACCTGGCCGGCCGCACGGTCTTCGTCTTCCCCGGTCAGGGCGCGCAGTGGCCCGGCATGGGCGCCCGGCTGCTCGAAACCTCGCCCGCCTTCCGCAGCGCCGTCGACGAATGCACCGGCTGCCTGGCCGAGTACACCGGCTGGTCGGTACTCGACGTCCTGCGGGGCGCCGCGGGCGCGCCTTCGCTCGACCGCATCGACGTGGTGCAGCCGGTCACCTTCGCGGTCATGGTCGGCCTCGCCGCCGTCTGGCGGCATCTGGGCATCGTCCCGGACGCCGTCGTCGGCCACTCGCAGGGCGAGATCGCGGCCGGCTACGTCGCCGGTGCGCTGTCCCTGCCCGACGCGGCGCGGGTCATCGCGCTCCGCAGCCAGGCGATCGCCCGCGAACTGGCCGGGCGCGGCGCCATGGTTTCGGTTTCCCTCGAGCCGGCCGAGGTGACCGCCGTGCTGGCGGGCTTCTCCGGGCACATCGGGATCACCGCGGTCAACGGCCCCGCTTCGGTGGTGGTGGGCGGCGACACCGCGCTCGTCGAGGAGTTCGAACGCCGCTGCGGGCAACGCGATGTGCGCGTCAGGCGGATCGCCACGGACACGGCGACCCACACCGCCATCGTCGAGCGCATCCGCGCCACCGTCCTCGCGGACCTCGCCCCGCTGCGACCGAAACCACCGTCGATCCCCCTCTACTCGCCCGCCGCACGCGGCTGGGTCGACGGACCGGCGCTCGACGCGGGCTTCTGGTACGCGAACATGCGCGAGCCGGTGTTCTTCCACGAGGGGATCCAGGAGCTCGTGCGGTCCGGGCACACCACGTTCCTCGAGGTGAGCACCCACCCGATCCTGACGACCCCGGTCCAGCAGACCCTCGACACGGTCCCGGGCCTCACCGCACTGGCCGTCGGATCCCTGCGCAAGCAGGTGGACGAGCGGCGGGCGCTGCTGGACACCTTGCTGCGGCTGCACGTCCGCGGCGTTCCGGTCGACTGGGCCGCCCTCTACGAGAGCGAGCGGACCGATCCGCTTCCCCTGCCGACCTACCCGTTCCAGCACGGGCCGGAAGCCGACGGCGACCGGCTCGGGTGCTGACCCGTCCGGCGGGGCCCCGGCCACAGCGGGGCCAGGAACACCAAGCGAGGAAACACAAAAAGCGACCGGCCGCCGAAGCGGCCGGTCGCTTTTCTCGTTCGCGTCAGTTCTCGGGGAGCACCTGGGCGATCTCCCAGACGTTGCCCGCCGGGTCGGCGAACGCCGCGGTGCGGCGGGCCCACGGGCGGTCCGTCGGGCCGTTCAGCAGTTTGACGCCGTGCTTCTCCAGCTCGGCGCAGGTGGCGTTCGCGTCCTCCACCTCGATCGTCAGCAGCAGCCGGGCACCGCGGTCGGCGGCGCCGACCTCGGCCGGCTCGACCAGCGTCGGGGCGTTGTCCTTGTGCAGGAGGTTGATCAGCAGGTTGTCCAGTTTGACGACGGCCGAGACGTCGTCCTCGTAGACCACTTCCAGTCCGAAGACGTCCTGGTAGAACGCCTTCGCCGGAGCGAGGTCCTCGACGAACAGCGTGATGACGTCGACCTTGCTCAGTCCCTT
Organism: Amycolatopsis sp. NPDC005003; assembly: GCF_053600695.1. Classification (NCBI taxonomy): domain Bacteria; kingdom Bacillati; phylum Actinomycetota; class Actinomycetes; order Pseudonocardiales; family Pseudonocardiaceae; genus Amycolatopsis; species Amycolatopsis sp. NPDC005003. The sequence continues at coordinate 248,832 of NZ_JBSGAI010000004.1, forward strand.
GATCAAGATGATCCCTTCCTTCGGGCGGTGGTCAAGTGGTCGTGGCCGCAGGGAACAAAGTACCCGCGCGCCGCCGGGGTCCGGCCGGTTCGGCGCCGGAGAGCACGCCGGAAGAAGAATGTCGCCCGGCCGGATGACGCCGGCGGATCACGCCGCGGCGTCCGCCTCGCCGCCGGTGCCCGGCCTGCCCCGGCGGCCGCCGAAGAAGACCCGCCGCACCACGCCGGGCCGCATGACCGCCTGCGGCGGGTCGACCAGGCCGGCGGTGCGCAAGAACGCTTTCGTGAGCTCCGCGTCGTTGACCGCCGCGGTGCGCAGGCGCGGGACGTAGGCGTTGGCGATCCGCACGCCGAGCGTCCGGCGCCCGACGGTGCCCGGGAAGCCGAGGTCGCCGCCCGCCGCCAGTGCCCACGGCGCGTCGTTCACCTTGGCCAGGTCGCGGAAGTAGGCGCGCGGTCGTGGTTCACGCCCTCCGCCGACGTGCCGGGAGAGCACGTCCGCGCCCAGCGCCGCGACCGTCATCCCCTGCGCGTAGATGGGGTTGAACGAACAGGCCGCGTCGCCGACGACCAAGAACCCGTCCGGCGGCTCGGGCAGCGCCTCGAACCGGTGGCGGACGCTCGCCGGGTAGTGGTAGGAGACCGGGTCGGTGAGACGCCGCGCCCCGCGCACCGCGGCGTGGATCGTGGGCACCGCGAGCGTCTCGGCGAACGCGAGGAACCCCGCCGGGTCCCGGGGCGGGCGGTCGCCCAGGATCCCGTACAGCGAAAGCGAATACCGGTCGGCGAGCCGCGCCAACGTGGCCCCTCGCGGGTTGGCCGGCGTGGCCACGCAGACCTCCGCGACCCCGTCGCCGATCGGGTCCGGCGTCAACGGGCCCTCGAAATCGCACGTCGTGTAGGTGATGTCGATCTTGACGCGCTCTTCGGGAACCTCGGGCATGCCCAGCTCCGCCAGCCAGCCGGTCGCCCGGGACCCCTTGCCGGAGGCGTCGACGACCAGGGCGGCTTCGACGACCCGCTCGGGGCCGCCGTCGCGGCTCTGCACCCGGACCCCGGTGACCGCACGGCGGCCCGGATCCGTGACCAGCCCGGCGATGTCGGTGTGCTCCGCGAACCCGACGTTCGGCAGGGCCCGCACCCGGCGCCGCACCCGCTGCTCGAGCATCGGCCGCGAGGGCGAGATGCACGTCAGCCCGGTGGCCGTCCGGCGCATCATCCGGCCGTCGAAGTACCAGCCGAGGCTGGTCCCGAAGTCGCCGATCGGCACCCCGTCGGCCACCAGTTCCGCGGTGAGACCGGGAAACAGGCCTTCGATGATCTCGTGCCCGCGCGCCAGCAGGCCGTGCACGTGGTGCCCCTGCGGTGCCGCGCGGCGCGGTGAGCCGGTGTCCCCGAACTGATCGCGGTCGACGACCAGCACCTCGGTGTAGTGGTCGGCCAGCACCCGCGCGGAGAGCAGGCCGGCGATGCTGCCGCCCAGGACGACCGCGCGCCGCGGCTTCGGCCCGGTCACCGTGCGTCTCCTTCGGGGGCGAGGGTGGCGGCGAAGTCCCGCAGGTCCTGGACGTAGAGCTCCGGCTGCTCGAGGGACGGGAAGTGCCCGCCGCGCTCGTGTTCGCGCCACTGGACGATCTTCGGGATCATCCGCTCGGCCAGCGCCCGGACCGGCGGCGCCGGGTCGCCCGGGTAGACCGACACGGCGACGGGCACGAGCGGCGGGGGCATCGCACCCGCGCCGGGCGCGCCGGGCATCTGGTCGGCGATTTCGTAGTAGAAGTTCGCCGCCGAGCCGGCCGTGGCGGTCAGCCAGGTGAGCGTCACGTTCGCCAGGATGTCGTCACGGTCGATGACCTCTTCCGGCCGCTCCGCGCAGCCGGACCACTCCCGGTACTTCTCGACGACCCACGCCAGCTGGCCGGCCGGCGAATCCGTGAGCGAGTAGGCGATGGTCTGCGGCCGGGTGGCCTGCACCCGCATGTACGCCGAACCGCTCTCGAAGAACTCCGACAGCCGGCCGAGGCGGGCCAGGTCCGCTTCGGCGAGGCCGTCGAGGTCCTCCGGCCCGGACGGCGGGGTGACCAGGAAGTTCAGGTGCGCCCCGAGGACGTGTTCCGGGTCCATGGCCGCGGCGGCCAGGGTGACGAACGTGCCGAGATCCCCGCCCTGGAGCACGTAGCGCTCGTAGCCGAGCCGCGCCATGAGCTCGATCCAGAGGCCCGCCACCCGTGCCACGTCGCAGCCCGGCTCGCCCAGCGGGGAGGACAGGCCGAAGCCGGGGATCGACGGCAGGACGACGTGGAACGCCCGGGCGGGGTCGCCCCCGTGTGCCCGGGGGTCGGTGAGCGGCCCGATCACGTCGAGGAACTCGAGCACCGACCCCGGCCATCCGTGCGTGATGAGCAGCGGGACTGCATCCGGCTCGGGCGACCGGACGTGGATCAGGTGGACCAGCGTCCCGTCGATCTCGGTGAGCAGCTGCGGGTGGGCGTTGAGCCGGTCTTCGACCGCCCGCCAGTCGAACCCGTGCTGCCAGTGGTCGATCAGCTCACGCAGGTACCCGGCCGGGACGCCCCGGCTCCAGCCGCTGCCGTCGACCTCGTCGGGCAACCGCGTCCGGGCGAGCCGCTGCCGGAGGTCCTCGAGGCTTTCCTCGGGGAAGTGCGCGCGAAAGGAATGCATGGTCGCTTCCCGGTGGGTGCTGCGGCCGGTGCCCCGGCCGTCGGTGGTCACAGGTAGGCCGTGTTCGGCTCGAGTCCGCAGAGCGCCCGCCCGTACAGCTCGGCGTTCGTGTCCGGGTGCATCAGGGCGTGCAGGTTGAGCGCCTGCACGTCGCGGCGGATCCGCTGCACCGGCACCGACCGGTAGAGGGAACTGCCGCCGCTGCCGCTCGCCACGACGTCCACGGCGCGCTCGGCGAGCCGGAACACGCGGCCGAGCGCCGCCCGCGCCGCTACCTTCTCCTGGAGCGACCACGGTTCGCCGGCCGCGCCCTTGCGGTCGAGCCGGTCGGCCAGCCGCAGCCCGTGGAACTCGGTCTCGTCCACCAGGTACGACGCCTCGGCGGCCTGGAAGTGCGTCACCGGCGCCTCGGCCTGGTTTTCGTACGCGGTGTAGGTGATCTTGCGGTTCGGGACGCTTTCGAGGAACCCGGCGAGCGCCGCCTGCGCCATCCCGGTCGCCGCGCCGACGAAGCAGGACGACCCGGTGGCCATCATCGGGCCGCGCCAGACGGGCGAGGCGAGGTTGGCCTGCGTCGCGTACTGCTCCTGCAAGATCAGCGGCATGGGCAGGACCCGGGCCATCGGCACCCGGACCCCCTCCGCGGCGGTGGTCACGCTTCCCGTGCCCCGCAGGCCGGAGCTGAACCAGTCGTCGTGGATCTGCAGCTCGGACAGCGGAACCAGCGCCATCACCGGCCACATCGACGCGCCGTCGGGTGTCGGCGCCATCGCCAGGACGATCTGCCACTGGCTGTGCAGGGAGCCGCTGATGAACTTCCAGCTACCGTCGATCACGAGGTCGCCCCCGTCGGGGCGGGCGACGGCGGTCGGGCTCAGCACCCCGCAGATCCGGACGTCCGGCTCGGCGAAGACCTCGTCCTGGACCGCGTCCGGGAACAGCCCGGTCAGCCAGGCGCACATCGACCAGACCGCGGTGTTCCACGCCGCCGCACCGTCGCCGCGCGCCAGCTGGGCGAGGGTTTCGAACAGCTCGCGGCTGCTGGTCTCGTGACCGCCGTAGCGAACCGGCACGCGCATGCGCAGCACGCCGGATTCCTCCAGCAGGCCGACGGTTTCCTCGTGCAGCCGCCGGTTTTCGTCAGCCCACGTGGCGTTCGCGGCCAGCTGTGGCAGTGCCTCGGTGATCCTGGCCTTGATGCCTTCCGCCGCTGGGGCTGTCGCAGTCATGCGATTTCCTTTCGTCGGTTCAGGGTGGCGAACGGAGTCGCGGCGTTCACCGGAATTACGCCCTTCTCAAAAGTGCTCGCGCTCGGCATTTCCCGCATCTCCTCGATTGCCGATCCCGGTTTCCGCTTGCTCCGCAAGGAGTTCCGGCGCAGCGGACCTCAGGCGAGCACCATGCCCCGGTGGCCGGGCAGGGACGTGAGAACCGGGTTCGGCGGGCCCGGCGGGGACACCGACACCAGGTCCAGCCGGTCCGATCCGGCCAGGAAGTCGTCGATCCCCGCCGTCGTGGACCGGGCTCGCCGGTAACCGAACCGGAGGACCGGTGGCTCGAGGCCGGCCAGGTTCGTCACCCGCTCCGCGAACGTGCGCTCGGGAACCCGCCCGAACAGGTCGCCGGGCACCGGCCGGAAACCGAGCCGGAGCTTGAACGCGCACAGGCCGGGGCGGTGCAATGCGCCGTAGAAGTTCACGTCGTTGCCGGCCGTGACCCAGCGCAGCCCACGCTCCGCGGCCAGGTCCGCGAGCGCCGCGTACATGCCCCGCGGGAGTTCGGCCGCCCGTTCGTGCGGTGCCACCGCGCTGAACCGCGTGACGAGCGCCGACCGCACGGGGTCGACCTCGGCCACGCAGCCGCACACGAGCCTGCCGTCACGACGCCAGCCCAGCAACAGGGCGGCGGAGTCCGGCGCGAGCAGCTCCCGCCGGAAGATCGCCGCCAGGTTGCGGCCGAACTTCATGCGGCGCACCTGGGCGGTGTAGAGCTCGGCCCACTCGGCGAACACCGCGGCGCCGACCGGTTCGTGCAGCTCGCGTGCCAGGCCCGCCAGGGTGCGGGCCGCGCCGCGCGTCCGCGACCGCTGCTGCCGGGACTGCCCGGCCAGCATTCCGCCGGCCCCGTCGCCGGCCGGCAGCACCCAGTGCACCCAGGCCGGCCGCACGACCACGCCGAGGTCGTGGCAGGCACGCCAGTCCGGGCCGATCGAGCGCACCCGCAGCACGTGCGGGTGGCCGGGGCCGGTGCCGGCCGGCGCCAGCTGTCCCAGATCGCCCACCTCGGCGACGTCGACGCCGGTGTCTTCGTACGCGCGCATGCTCACCCCGTCCGCCGCAGTTCCGGCTCCGTCGTGATGGCGAAGCGGCCGACCGCCCGGGCGCACAGCGCCGACAACTCGGCCTCGGTGTCGGCCCCCAGCACGATGTGGAGGTAGAAGTCGGACGGGTGGCTCAGCCGCGCGCGGTCGCCGGCCTTGCGGACGCTCCACCAGCCGAGCACGCCCGGGAACGCCGCCAGTTCGGCGTCCGCCGGGAAGTGCGTGATCGTCCCCGGGTGAGCCGGCCGCACGTGCACCGCACCGACGTACCGGCGGCGCGGTTCCGCGGCCGGGCAGGTGCCGTGGAGGATCACCTCCGCGAGCACCCGCCAGATCGACCGGCCGTAGTGGGCGCCGAGCATGCCGTAGATCCACCCGCCGCCCACCCGGTTGGCGATCTCGGAGAAGACGAGCTCGCCGTCCGGGCGGCGGAACACCTCCATGTGCGTCGCGTGGTCGGTGATGCCCAGCGCCTCGTTGACGCGCAGCTGCAGGGCCAGGAGCCGGTCGTAAAGCTCCTGGTGGTCCTCGCGGGGCAGGATCCGCGAACCGTCCATACTGGACGGATCGGTCATGTTGAGGCGCGGCTCGTGGTACCCGTGCACGACGAACGACAGCGGGCGGCCCCCGGCCCACAGCGCGTCGACCGCGAGCTCCTCGCCGGTCACCCATTCCTCGACGATGAGCTGCCGCGACCGCAGCACCGGGTCGAAGCCGAAGCCGGCGATCACCTCGGCGAGGTCGTCACCGGGCCCCACCCGGACGGTGCTCATCGAGCCGAAGCCCGCGGCCGGCTTGACGACCAGCCGCGGGCCGAGGTCGCGCCGGGCCGCGGCGATCGCCTCGCCGTCGGCCGGGTCCGGCACGGACCGGAACCGCGCGGCCGGCACCCCGGCCGCCCGGACCCGCTGCTTCATGAGCCGCTTGTCCCGGTGCGCGACGTGGGCGACCGGGTCGCCGCCGAGACCGAGCAGCAACTCCAGGTGCCGGGCACCGGACTGGCTGAGTTCGCTCTGGCTGACCACTCGTTCGACGGCCGCGCCGCGCAGGCGGAGGTCGACGGCGACCGCGGCGAGCTCCTCCAGGGAGTCGAAGCTGCCGATCCGGTAGACGCGTTCGCACCGCGCCGTCATCGGGCCACCGGCAGTCTCGTCGAACCGGTCGTACCGGTCGAGCACGAGGTACACGCGCGCACCGAGGTCCACGAGCGCCGCGAGCAGCTCGGGCTGCCACTTGCACAGCAGGATCTCGCGGTCAGGCAACGGCTTCCTCACCTTCGAGCAGGGACCGCACCGTCCGGCGGTCGACCTTTCCCCCGGGCAGCAACGGCAGGGCGGGCAGCACCCGGACCTCGTCGGGCAGTTCCATGCCGAGCCGGGGCCGCAGCCGGCGACGGACCTGGCCGGCTTCGGCGGGGTCCGCGCACTCGACGGCGAGCACGATCCGGCCGCTGGGCACCAGCTGCACGCAGCAGGCGGTGCGCAGGTCCGGCAGGGCGGCCGCGGCCGTTTCGATCCGCGCGATGTCGACCAGGGTGCCGTTGCGCTTCACGAGTGTGTCGAGGCGGCCGCCGATCACCAGGCCACCGTCACCGTCCGGCTCGCCGCGGTCCTGGGTGGCGAAGCGCGTCACCCCGGACTCCCGGGTCAGCCGCCGCTCGTCCGCCGGCCCGCAGGTCCCGGCCAGGTAGCCGAGCGAGCCGTCGGGGCTGCTGATGACCACCCGCCGGGCGGCGGGCTCGCCGGCCACCGGTTCCAGGGTGAAGGTCGTCCCCGGCAGCGGTCTGCCGACCGGCTGCACGCCGGGCGGCGGGTCGGCCGCGACCTCGTGGCAGAACTTGGCCAGGGTGGTTTCGGACGGCCCGTACAGGTTGAACACCCGGGTCGACGGTGCGACCGACCGCCAGCGGGTGACGTGCCGGTCGTGCAGCGGCTCACCGGCGAGCAGCGTCGCCCGCAGCCCGGCGACCCGGGCCGAGGGCGCCGCGTCGGCCCAGCGCGTGGCGAGGCTCGGCACCGCGTGCAGGACCTCGATTTCGTGCGCGGCCAGCCAGGCCAGTACCCGTCCGGGCGACGTGCGGATCGCGCTGCCGGCGATGTGCAGCTCGCCGCCGGTGCACAGCGGCAGCAGGAGATCGCGGAAGACGACGTCGAACGACGGCGACGTCAGCATGGCCGTGCGGGTGCCCGGTCCGCCGCCGACCTCCGCCGCCTCCCAGTCGACGAAGCGGAGCAGGCCGCGGGCCTGGCCGACGATGGCCTTCGGGGCGCCTTGGCTGCCGGAGGAGAAGGTCACGTACCCGGCCTCGGGTGGCAGGCGGCGCTCCGCCGCCGGGAACACCGGGCGGATCTCGCCGCCCGGGCACGTGACGACGGCCGCCGGTTTGGCGCGGCCGATCACCGATTCGACGTGGGCCGCCGGGAGCAGTGCGTCGACGAGCAGCGGCACCAAGCCCGCTGCCCGCAGCCCGAGGAAGACGGCGGGCAGCTCGGCGTTCCCGTCCGAGACCACGCACACCAGCGCGCCGGCGGGCAGCCCGGCGGCTTCACACCGCTGCCGCCACTCGACGGCCCGCTCCCACAGGCCGGTGTAGGAAAGCTCTCCGTCGGGCGCGCACACGGCCGTGCGGTCACCGTGGCGCCGGACGATCTCCCGCACCCGGCCCGCGACCGGGCAGCCCTCTGCTCCTTCCACGGCCCGTCACCCGGCGTGCGCCGCGTCGAGCCGGCCGGCCAGCTCTTCGCCGAGCGCGTCGAACGAAGTCGCGTCGAACACGTCCTCGATGGAGCACACCACCCCGAGCCGCTCCTCGAGCCGCATCGCCAGCTCGATGATCGCGATGGAGTCGAACCCCGCCGAGATCGGGTCCTCGTGCCCGGCCGGCTCGCGCTGCGAAACCGCGCTCGCCAGCTCGAGGACCGTCCTGGTCGTGGTCAGTGTGACGTCGTCGGTCATGATGCTTCCCGCCTTTCCGTTCGGCCGGCCCGGTCCCCCGCGAGCCGCCAGTCGCGGTCCGGATGCGCGGTCATTTCCGCCAGCAGCAAGAGGTAGTCCGCCACCCAGCGCCCGACCGTCGCTTCGTCGAACTGGGCGGGGTTGTACTGGACCTTGCCGAAGGTCTCCCCCGTCGGCTGCGCGGTCATCGTCCACGCCGCGCCGCCGGGGATCTGCGAGCTCTTCTGCTCGAGCTGCCGGATCGGCCGGCAGCCGCCGGCGATCGCGAGTTCGTCTTCCCCGAAGCGCGCGCGGCTGTAGCCGAAGATGAAGTCGCACTGGCGCGGGTCCGCGAGGGGTTCCTGGAGCTCCGGCACCGCTTCTTCGACGTATTGGATCGGGACCTCGTGGGCGTACGCCTCGAGCAGCGCCTTCCGGGTCAGCCGGACGGCGTCGCGGAAGCTGCCGCAGGCCCCGAGGTCCGTGCGCAGGGTGAAGAAGTTGAGGAACGGGCCGACGGTGTCGTGGAACCGCGGGTCTCGCCGCCCGGCGGTCAGGGTGTTCACCGCGGGCTGGGTCGTCCCGGTCAGCCCGTTCGCGAGGACGCCGAAGGCGGCCAGCAGGACGATGAAGGCCGAGCCGCGGGTCTCGACGGCGAGAGCGTCCACGGCGGCGCCGAGCCGGGGCTCGATGACGAAGCCGGCGGTGGTGTAGGGCACCGGAGCCGGACCGGTGAGCGGCCGGTCGCCCGGGAGGAAGAACCGCGGGAACCCGCCGAGTTTCCCGCGCCAGTAGCCGAGCGCGCGCTCCAGCCCGGCTCCCCGCAGCAGCTCCCGCTGTTCCCGGGCGTACTCGCCGTACTGCCGGATCTCCGGCAGGTCGGCGGGCAGGCCGGCCACCCGGGCGGCGTAGAAAGCCGCCAGATCACGCTTGAGCAGGTCCATCGACCAGCCATCGCCCGCGGTGTGGTGGGTGACCAGCGCCAGCACCGAGTCTTCGGGGTCGAAGCGGGTCAGCACGGCTCGCAGCAGCGGCAGCTCCGTCACGTCCAGCCGCGCGGATTCGGCCTCGAACAGGAGCTCGCCCGCGGCGCGGTCGCGATCACCGGTCGGGGCGGCGGTCCGCACCACCAAGGGCACCGAGGCCGGCGGGTGCACCAGCTGGTGCGGCGGCGCACCCGTGTGCACCACGGTCGTCCGGAGCACCTCGTGCCGGACGACCAGGTCGTCGAGCGCACCCCGGAGGGCTCCCTCGTCGACCGCTCCGGAGAGCCGCAGTGCGTCGGCCAGGACGAACCCGGGGCCGAAGGCTCCCGCTCCCGCACCTTCGCACCAGAGCTCCTGCGCGCAGGAAAGCGGGTGGCGGTGGGCCGCGGGGAGCGGGCCGCCCGGCGTATCGGACAAGTGCTTCTCCTCGGACGGCGCCGCGCGCAGGCGACGCGGGTGGTCAGGCTGCGCCGGCCGCCTCGATGGCCACCCGGGCCTTCGCGGCGTAGCTCTCGTAGAGCGATTTCCGCTCGCCGCCGGGGTAATGCGGATCCCAGTACTTCCGGGGCCCGATCTGGTGGACCAACGTGGCCTCCGCCAGCGAGCCGCCGAGCGACGGCTCGAGCCGCGACGGTTTGGCGTGGTTCCACCGCTTGTCCACCTGCAGCCACTTCCCGTAGAGCACGTGGTTCAGCGCGTCCTGGTCGAGGAACCGCGTCTGGTCCCGGTGGCGGTGGATGTAGTCGAGACACCGCGGGGTGACCTCGCCGTCGAGCCAGGCGCGCACGTCGATCAGCAGGACACCGCTGTTGAAGTACCGCGCACGGGGGTCGAGCTCCGGGTGCTCCGCCAGCCCCGGCAGCCCCTCCATGTCGGACAGCCGACGGCAGTAGGGGTCGCCGACCGCGGCGATCGTGTTGCCCCGCAGGTCCGTCGCGGCCAGCTCGTCCAGCGGGCCGGTGCACAGGATGTCGCAGTCCAGGTACAGCACCCGGTCGACCCCGGCCGGCAGCAGGTGGGCCAGCTGCAGCCGCAGGTAGGTCGCGGTGCTGACGTAGGTGAACTCGTCGTCGGTCGACAGCGGGAGGTCGGCGTAGCCGGTGTGGTCGCACTCGAGGAACCGGGCCTGTCCGCGGTGGCCGATCTGGCGCCGCAGCGCGGTCCGGGTCTCCTGGGACACGTCCGGCGCGACGAGGAACCAGAAGGAGAGTTCCCCGGCCGGGTGGTGCTCCAGCAGCGATTCGACGAACGGGTGCACGTACGTCCCGTAGCCCTCGTCGAAGGTGAGTGCGATGTCCACGGTTCTCCCTACCGGTTTCGGCGTCCCTGCCCCGCGCGCGCGGGGCAGGGACGGTCAGGTCGCGCGTCAGGCCGTCTTGGCGAGTTCCACCCGCCCCCCGGGGCCCTGCCCGACGATCTCCGCGCGGATGCCGGCGACGATCTTCTGCGCCTCGGCCGCGGTTTCGGCCGCGGCGATCACGGCGATCATCGGCCGGTCCCAGTAGACCCCGCGCATGCTCGTCGGGTAGGCGCGCACCCCGCGCTCCCACAGCCGCTGGAACACCGGGCGGATGTGGTCCTCGTAGGTGATCCCGGGCGGCACCTCCATCATGAAGTCGGCCGACAGGGTCAGCTCACGCTGCGCACCCCACAGCCGGAGCAGCCCGCCGGCGTGCAGGGAACCGCTGCGCCGCGCGTTGATCTCCGTGACGTAGAGCCGGTCGTCGGCGCCCGCCACGCAGTCCGCGCACAGCCAGCCGCGGTAGCCGAGGGCGTGGGCGGCCCGGCCGACGGTGTGCGCGACTTCCGACACCCGCTCGCCCCACACCGGCGGCAGTGCGCCGTCCCCGACGTCGACACTGCGGAACTGGTAGCCGTTTTCGACCGTCAGCGCGCACAGCACGACGTCCTCGACACCCTCGTCGCCGACGAAGATGTCGACCGCCGGGCAGCCGACACCGGGCGCGTGCTCGACGAACTGCTGCACCAGGATCGGGAACGCGAAGAACGAGTCGCGGGCGGCGTTGTCCAGGAAGGCCTCCACGCTGCCCGGCGCGTCGGTGATGACACCGGACCCGTCGCCGGCGACACCGTAGGCGGTGCGCGCGATCACCTTGCCGTACCGCTTCTGCATCGCGATGATCGCGCCTCGCAGCTCGATCCAGTTGCTGACGATCATCCCGGGAGCGGCGGGCACGCCGGAGTCCTCACGGGCGAGGTCGAGCACGCTCACCTTGGAGTCGAGGTAAAGGCTGGCCCAGTAGTCCTCGCGCGGGACGCACTCGAGTTCCACCTCGTGGCCCCAGCCGCGCACGATCGCCGCGAGCTGGTAGATCTCCTGCGTCGGGCCCACCAGCTTGAAGCTGACCAGGCCGTACTCCGCCAGCGTCTCACGCAGCCGCTGCTGGGCGGCGCCGTCCGCGAGCAGGTCCTCGACCAGCAGGCCGGAACTCATCTCGGGCGACACGTAGGCCGGCGGGGTCAGCCCGAGTGCGTCGTGGATGTCCTTGAACCACAGCGTGTTCACGCCGCTCGGCAGCAGCAGGACACGCGGTGCCGAGCTCCAGAAGACGGAGTGCTCGCATTCGTAGGTCCCGCTGAACCGGACGACGCGGGCGCGCTCGTCGCCCGTGAGGTTCAGGTCCGGGTCACGGAGGAAGTACTCCGCGCTGTTCGGGATGATCAGCTCGACGGTCTGGCTCATCAGGACTTCTCCCCCGTGCTTGCGGGCGGTACCGGGCTCAGTGCCCGGACGTCTGGGTCGGCAAGGAAATCGGGCCGCGGAGCCGTGACGTCCACCGGCAGGTTGTGGACGCTGTTGTAGACGAAGATCAACATGGCGCGGCGGAACGGCGACAGGTTCGGCGACGAGGCGTGCAGCAGGTTGGGGTTGAAGAACAGCACCGACCCCGCCGGCCCCTTCGGGCTCACCATGCCGTTGGCCCGGGCCAGTTCTTCGATGACCGGCGCACCGACCTGGAACTTCTCTTCGGCGGTCAAGGTGGCCACCCACTCCGGCGCGTCCTCGTACCCGAGGGGCATGCCGTCGGCGAGCGTCCCGGCCAGCACGCCCCGCTCGTGGGAGCCGGGGATGAAGGTGAGCGGGCCGTTGAACTCGGTCACGTCGTCGAGGAACACCGACACGTTGACGAGGTCGGCCTTGCGGATCCCGTCGTTCTGCAGCCAGTAGATGTAGTCCTGGTGCCACTCCCACTGGTCGCCCGCGAGCGGCGCCTTGATGTTGATCTTCGACTGGTGCACGTACACGTCGTCGTCCAGCAACTGCCGCACCCCGCCGAGCAGCGCCGGGTTTCGCGCGACGTCCCGCAACCCGGAGTGGGTCTGGTGCACGCCGTAGACCGACCGCACCGTGACGTTGTCCCGCTCGAGCACCCGGCGGGGACCCGACTCGGACAGCACGTCCGGCAGCGCGGCCGTCACCGCACCCAAGACGTCACCGGCCAGGTAGTCCGGCGGAAGCAGCAGGAAGCCGTCGCGCCGATATCGTTCGACGAGCTCCGCCTCCAGCGGGCCGGTGTCGACCAAGTTTGCGAGTCCAGACATTCCGTCCAGCCTTCCCCTTCGATGACCGGCAAATCCCGATGGCGGGTCTTCCGCCGGATTCTCATTCTGCTTCATTTCGAGCCGTCACACTTCCTCGAAATTGCGTTGCACCGAGGACAGTGGTCGAAAAATCCGTTTCCGCCACGAAATCCGCAGCGGAACGGACCTTTTCGGTCACTGGCTCTTGAGCACCACCGGCAGCGTCTCCACGCCGTTGAGGAGGAACGTCGGCGCCGGCGAGACCTCGTCCGGCGGCACGGCCAGCGCGATGTCCGGGAACCGCTCGAACAACGCGGGCAGCGCGACGGTCGCCTCGATCCGCGCCAGCGGGGCGCCGATGCAGTGGTGCACCCCGTGCCCGAACGACAGGTGCTTCTTGTCCTCGCGCGTGATGTCGAAGCGCTCGGCGTCCGGCCCGTATCGCTCGAAGTCGCGGCCCGCCCCGAGGAAGTTCATCAGGACCGGATCGCCCTTCGGGATGGTCACCCCGGCGATGTGCACCTCTTCGGTGGTGAACCGGAACGGCAGCTGCGCGATGGGCGACTCGACGCGCAGGGCCTCCTCGACCACGTCGTCCCAGGAAACTTCGCCGGAGAGCGCCATCTGCAGCTGGTCGGGGTGCTTCAGCAGCGCCACGACCGCCCGGCTGATCAGGTTGGTGGTCGTCTCCGAACCCGCACCCAGCATGAGGTGCAGGGTGCCCGCGAGCTCGCTGTCGCTCAACCGGCTGCCGTCCTCGGCCTGCACGTCGATCAGCTTGCTCAGCAGGTCGTCGGCGGGTTCCCGCTTCTTGAACTCGACCAGCTCCTGCATCGCCTGGTGCCATTCCTCGACGTTGGCGAGCGCCTCTTCGTGGCTGATGCTGGTGTCCGTGTTGACCTCGCCACCGCGCATCACCGCCCGGCGGCGGTCCTCCGGGACACCGAACAGTTCACAGATCACCTTGGTGGGCAAGGGGTAGGCGAACCGGTCCTTGAGGTCGACGACCTCGCCGGGCGCGGCGGTGGCCAGGTCCGTCAGCAGTTCGTCGGTGATCCGCACGACCTGCGGCCGCATCGCCTCCGACCGCCGCAGGGTGAACGCCTTGGCCGTCAGCTGGCGCAGGCGGCTGTGCGCGGCGCCGTCGTTGGTCGTCATGTTGTCCATCAGCACCCAGCCGATCAGCGGGAAGTCCTCGCCGATTTCCCCGCTGACGAACGCGGGCCAGTACTGGTTGGCGTCCTTGGCGAACCGGGGGTCGGCCAGGACTTCGCGCACCATGTCGTGGCCGACCACCGACCAGGCGCGCACCCCACCGGGCAGCTCGACCTGCGCGATCGGGCCCTGCGCCCGCAACCGGACGGCTTCGGCCCGCACGTCGGTGCCGGCCGGATCAAGGACGATGGACTCAGCTGGCTCTCCCACGGACCCTCCAACATTCCCGGAACAGATGTTCGCAACTTAGATCGGCGGCCGGTACCCGGACCACTCATGCATTGCGCTGCCGCCGCCCGGCCGCGATCGGCGCCACCCTGCCGAGTGACTTTTCTTCGAAAATGCCTTGTGCCCCCGCGTGCGTTGGCCACGATTTCCGGCTGGGCTACCGTTGTCGGCGGCTATTCATGGCGATTTTCCGCGGGACCGGCACGAAGGTGAGGAGCGAGCGCATGCGACCGTTTCGCGTCGACATTCCGCAGAGTTCCCTGGACGACCTCCGGTCCCGCCTGCGGCACACGCGCTGGCCGGCTCAGCTCCGGGGCGCCGGCTGGGAACGCGGCGTGCCGGTCGATCACCTCCGGGAACTCGCGGAGTACTGGCGGACCGGTTACGACTGGCGGGCCGCGGAAGCCGAGCTGAACCGGTTCCCGCAGTTCGTCACGGAAATCGACGGCGCCGACATCCACTTCCTCCACGTCCGGTCGCCCGAACCGGACGCCGTGCCGCTGCTCATGACGCACGGCTGGCCCGGTTCGGTCGCCGAATTCCTGGACGTCATCGGCCCGCTCACCGATCCGCGCGCCCACGGCGGCGACCCGGCCGACGCCTTCCACGTGGTCGTGCCGAGCCCCCCGGGGTTCGGCTTCTCCGGCCCGGCCCGCGGTCCCGGGTGGACGGTCGGGCGCATCGCCGCCGCCTGGGCGGAACTGATGCGCCGCCTCGGTTATCCGCGCTACGCCGCCCACGGGACGGACCTCGGCGTGTGGATCTCGCTGACCCTCGCCGGCCTGGCCCCGGAAGCCCTGCTCGGCGTGCACGTCAACTACCTCCTCACGCCACCGGCCGGCACCCCGGAGGAGGACACCCTCCTCGACGACCGGGACCGCGAGCGCCTGGCGCTGCTCGACGAGATGCCCGCCAAGGGCGCCTACATGGCGATCCAGTCGACCCGGCCGCAGACGCTGGCCTACGGGCTGACCGACTCCCCGGCCGGTCAGCTCGCCTGGATCGCCGAAAAGTTCCGGGAATGGACGGACGCGTCGGTGCCCGGCGGGTCCGTGGGCCGCGACCGGCTGCTGACCACCGTCTCGATCTACTGGCTCACCGGGACCGCGGGGTCCGCGGCACAGGTGTACTTCGAGATGGCCGACCAGCTGCCCTCGCCCGGCAAGCCGCAGGGCGTGCCGCCGCCGTTGGCGGTGCCGCTCGGGGTGATGGTCCACCCGCACGACCTCGCGTTGCCGGTGCGGAAGCTGGCCGCGGCCCGCTTCCCGGGCATCGTGCAGTGGAGCGAGTTCGACCGTGGCGGTCACTTCCCCGCGCTGGAACAGCCCGGGGAGTTCGTGGCGGACGTGCGGTCGTTCGCGCGCGCATTGCCGGCGGGCCGGGCCGCCGCCTGAACCCGGCGGCCCGCTCGCACTTTTCGAAAAACCGAAGGAGAAACAACGATGAAGTTCCTGATGTTCGTCTGCACCGACAGCGAGCCCGACGACGACCGCACCGACGACATCGAGGCGTGGGTGACGAGCGCCGACTCGAGCGGGCGGCGGGTGCTCGGCAGCGCGCTGGCCGCGCCGTCGGACGCGGTCACCATCCGCGTCCGGAAGGGGGAACTGCTGCGCACGACCGGGCCGTTCGCGGACACCAAGGACACGATCGTCGGCTTCGACATCCTCGAGTGCGCCGATCTCGAAGACGCGGTCGACGTCGTCCGCGCGCACCCGATGGCCCGCATCGGCCGGATCGAGCTGCGCGCCTTCATCGACCTCGACTAGCCGACCGACCGACCACCGTCCGACACAGATCCCGGGAAGCTGGGGGAGCTCGATGACCTACCACCTCGAACCGCTGAGCCCGACGTTCGGCGCGAAGATCACGGAGATCGACCTCCGGGAGGACATCGACGGTGCCACCGTCGACCGGCTCGTCTCGGATCTGACCCGCCACCGGGTGCTCGTGCTGCCGGGGCAGCGGATCGACCACGAGCAGCACGTCCGGTTCAGCCGGCACTTCGGCCCGCTGGACGTGTACCCGGTGGCCCGGTACGTGGTGCCCGGGAACCCGGAGATCCTCAAGATCAGCAACATCTTCGAGAACGGCCAGCCGATCGGCCTCTACGACGGTGACGAGCAGGAGGAGTGGCACACCGACTACTCGTGGAAGAAGGTCATGAGCCGGGCGTCGCTGCTGTATTCCGCCGTCGCTCCCGCCGAAGGCGGGGACACGGTGTTCGGCGACGCGACGGCGGCCTACGACGACCTGCCGGCCGACCTGAAGGCGCAGATCGACGACCTGCGCGCCGTCCACTCGATGAACTACCTGGTCGAGCAGGAGCTGGCGACCAACCCGCACAAGAAGCCGCTCACCGAAGAGGAGAAGCGGCGCACGCCGGACATCGAACAGCCGGTGGTCCGCGTGCACCCGGTCACCGGACGCCGTTCGCTGCTGCTGGGCACCATGATCATCAGCGGGATCGTCGGCATGGCGCCGGAGGAGGGCAAGGCTCTGCTGGACCGGCTGCACGAGCACGCCACCGCCCCTCGTTACCTCTACCGCCACCATTGGGCCGTCGGAGACCTGGTGATCTGGGACAACGACGCCACGATGCACACCCGCACCGCCTGCGACAGCAAGCGGCACCACCGCCTGCTGTACCGCACGACGGTCATGCCGCGAGTCGTGGAGGCAAGCGGGCGACAAGCGGCTTGACCGGCCGGGCCGCCACGACCGCCGCCCGGCGGGCGCGGCGGCCCACCCGGTTCGGCAGGCACCCAACTCCCATTCCCGATCGACGAACGTGGGGCAGGTAGGCGAATCGTGTTGAGGACCTTCGAAGCCGTGGTCATCGGCGCCGGCATGTTCGGTTCGGCGACCGCCAAGCATCTCGGCCGGGCCGGCGTGGACGTGGCGGTCGTCGGACCGGCCGAACCGGCTGACGGCACACCCGTGGACCGGCACTCGTTCGGCGCCTACTTCGACGAGGCCCGGATCACCCGCAGGCTGGGCTGGGACCCGGTCTGGCAGGCCACCGATTCGACGTCGCTGGACCGCTTCCGGGCCATCGAGGCCGAGTCGGGCATCGGTTTCTTCCACGAGTGCGGCTCGCTCATCCTCATGGCGAAGTCCATCGGGCACCGGACCGCCGACATGCTGAGCCAGTGCGAGGCGGACTCGATCACCGTCGAACGGAGCTCGGCAGGCGACCTCGGCCGCGAGTTCCCGGAGCTGGGCCTCCCGCCGATGTCCGGCGGGGTGGAGGGGCTGTTCGAACGCAAGCAGGCCGGCTACCTCAACCCGCGGCAGCTGGTCCGGGCGCAGCTGGCGCTCACCGAGAGCACCGGCGGGCAGGTCGTGCGCGGGGCCGTCAAGGGCGTCGCGAAGGACGCGCGGTCCGGGCTCTGGCGGGTCGCGGTCCAGCGCGACGGCCGGTGCGAAGAGATCGGCGCGGAGCGGCTCGTCGTGGCGGCCGGGGCGCTGACCAACCAGAACGACGTCCTGCCCGCGGGCATCGAACTCGCGCTGCACGTCTTCACCGAGCCGAACCTGCTGTTCGAGGTGGCCGACGACCAGCTCGAACGGTTCCAGGCCATCCCGCCGGTCGTCACCATCGACCCGGAGGACTCCGGCAACGAGAACATGTCGCTGTACCTGCTTCCGCCGATCCGGTACCCGGACGGCAAGTGGTACGTCCGCATCGGACCGGGGATGCAGCCGATCGTCCGGGAGCTGACGGACACCGGCGAGATGGAGTCGTGGTGCGCCGCGCAGCGGATCACGCCGGAGCAGTACGACTTCCTGTCCAGGATGCGCTCGCTGCTCCTCCCGGACCTGCGCCCCGTCTCCGTGCGCGAAGCGTGCTGCCTGATCGACAAGACCCCGTCCCGCTACCCCTACCTCGGGCACGTCACCGAAGACGAAACGCTGACCGTCGCGGTCGGCGGGAACGGCCACGGTGCCCGTGGATCGGACGAGATCGGCAGGCTGGCGGCCACCGTCGCCCTCGGGCAGCCGTGGATCTCGGCGGTGCCGCAAGAGGTGTTCAAGCCGTTGACGACCGGAACCCGGGCGGCCGGGCCGAGCGGCGACTTCCACAAGCCGCCCTTCGGCCTCTGCTGATCCGGACATCCGGCAGCACGTTTTCCCGCGGGGAGGACCCGCCGGCGTCGCGGCGCCGGCGGGTCCTCGTCGCGAATACCAAACTGTCCGAAATGGACACTGTGGCAGGTGATCGGCACCACGGGGTGTGAGCCTGCCCACCGCACTCGCGAAGAGCCGGGCACCGTGATCACTGCCTACGATCGGGTTTCGTCACGTTTCCTCGCAGGGAAAGAGCCGGCTATGCACCGCATCTGCCTGACCGTGCCGACGAACCGCGAGTGCGCCGCCACACTCACCGAGGTCGTCGCGGAAGCCGCCTACGCCGCGGCGACCTTCCCCGCCGTCGAGGTGCACCTCCTGGTGCTCGACTCGTCGGACCACTTCGAGGCACACGCCCGAGTGCTCGCCGCGGCGCGCAACGTCCGGCACCTCGACGAGGAGGCCCAGCGGGAGTTCCTGCGCCGCGTGCTCAAGCGGTCCGCCGCCACCAAGCCCGACTACCTCCTGGACCTCCTCCTCCCGGCCGCGCTGTCGTACGGCGCGTGCACGAACCGGGCGTTCCTGATCGCGGCCGCGCTGGGGTGCGAGTCCGTGCACCGCCGCGACTCGGACCTCCGCTACCAGACCTTCGAGGGCGCAACGGTTTTCCCGATCCACGCCGAACTGCAGTCCCTCGGCAAACCCGCGCACCAGGCCGTGGCGGTGACGGACCGGCTGGACCCCGCCCTGCGGCACCGGCCGGTGGCACTGGTGGGCGCCTCGTTCGTCGGTGAGATGTCCGTCGACCTCCACGACGTGCGCACCCACCCGGCCTACCACGACCTGGTGAGCCTCTGGGCCGCGCCAGGCGCCACCGAGGACGAAAAACGGGCGCTGGTCGAGGAATCGTTCACCGGGTGGGCGGCGTTCGACGGTGACCGGTCCGTGCTCGACGTCGTCGATCCGATGCGGGTCGACATGCACAACATCAGCTTCCACGGACTGCACGAACGGCTCCCGCTGCCGCCCGCCACGGACACCATCGGCAGCGACTACTTCCTCATCCACGTCGCGCACAAGGCGCGGCTGCCCGCGGTGGTGCACAACCGCCACATCGTCAACTTCCACACGGCGGAACGGAAGACCGACGAGGGTTTTCTCGCCTACCAGGTGCGGTTCGCCAAGTTCGTGCTGTCGATGTACTACTTCCACTTCATCTACCGGCGGATGGACTCCGACGACCCGGCCCGGATCGCCGCGATCGTGCGGGAGAGCACCTGGCAGGACCGCGACGAGACCCGGATCGACCGGCTGGAGCGGGCGTACCGGGCACTGGGTGGCCGGTTCACCCGCGTCGCCGACCACATCCGGCACCACCGCGACGAACTGCTCGCCGAGAGCCGCAGGGACATCGACGACTACGCGGTGCTGATCGACGCGTGGGAAGCACTGATCGAGGCCGCCCGGGCCGGCGATGCCTGAGCCCGCCCACGTGCGGTCCGCGCTGACGAGAGCCGGACACGACCAGCTCGTCTACGACCTCACCGGCATCGAACGGCAGTACCACGCCCTGCTCGACGAACTGCCGGACGTCTCCGTGCGCTTCGCCGTCAAGGCGTGTCCCCACCCTCCGGTGCTCGCGTGCCTGGCGCGCGTGGGCGCGGGGTTCGACGCCGCGAGCCCGGGTGAGATCGAACTGACGCTGCGCCACGGGGCCCTGCCGGCCGACGTCCACTACGGCAACACCGTGAAGTCCGACGCCGACATCGCCGCCGCGCACGCGCTCGGCATCACCACCTTCGCCACCGACTGCACCGAGGACGTGCGGGCGATCGCCCGGCACGCTCCCGGCGCGCACGTGTTCTGCCGGGTCACCACGACCGGCGCCGGCGCGCTGTGGGCGCTGGACGGCAAGTACGGCAGCGACGACGCCGTCGGCGTGCTGACCGAGGCACGGCGCCTCGGCCTGGTGCCCGCCGGGTTGTCGATCCACGTCGGCTCGCAGCAGATGACGGCTTCGGCGTGGCGGCAGGCACTGGACCGCCTGGTGGCGCTCGTGACCTCGCTGGCGGCGCGTGGCATCCGCCTCGGGCACGTGAACCTCGGTGGCGGGCTCCCCGCGCACGGCTACCTCAGCCGGGCGGGCACCCCGCTGTCGCCGCCCACCCGGCAGATCTTCGCCGCCATCCGGGCCGGGATGAGCCGGCTGCGCGAGGCGGACGACCGGCTGGGCTTCGTCGTCGAACCGGGACGGCACCTGGTCGCCGACCACGGCACCATCCGCGCGCACGTCACGCGGCTCACGTCCCGCGCGCAGCGGTGGCTGTACCTCAGCTGCGGCAAGTTCAACGGCCTCTACGAGACCGATCAGCTCCGCTACCGGCTGACCTTCCCCGGTCATGCCGGCACGGCCGTGGTGTCCGCCGTGATCGCCGGTCCGACCTGCGACAGCGACGACAGGTTCGGCGGCGACCCGGTCGCGGTGCCCGCGGACCTCGCGTCCGGCGATCCGGTGTGGATCCACTCCGCCGGTGCCTACGCCATCGGCTACACCACGGTGGGCTTCAACGGCTTCCGCCCGTTGCCGGTCACGGCCGTGCGCGCGGAGGAGATCCGGCCGATCGACGCCGCCGACTGGCAGGCCATCGCCGAGCTGGAAGCGGCGGAGTACGGCCCGCGCGGGTTGTCGGAGAGCCGGGCGGCCCTGGAGTCGCGCTGGGCCAAGGAAACTTCGTTCGTGCTGGACGGTGGTGCCGGGGTGGCCGGCTACCTGCTCGCGCTGCCGTACCCGCGGTACCGCTTCCCCGATCCCGGCCGCCCCGAAACCGTCGTCTTCCGTTCGGCGAACCTGCACCTGCACGACATCGTGGTCGCCGCCGGGCTGCGGGGCCGCGGCTGGGGAACGCGGCTGCTGCGGCACCTCACCGACGCCGCCCGGTCGCACCGCTACGAGCGGCTCTCGCTGATCGCGGTCGGCGGCGCCGCCGGGTTCTGGGCGGCGCAGGGTTTCCGCGCGCACCCCGAGGTCGTGCTGCCCGACGGCTACGGACCGGACGCGGTCTACATGTCCCGCCCCGTCACCGGTGCCACGAAGAAGGCACCGTGACCCGGCCGGGTCACGGTGCCTTGGTGGCCGGAGCTCAGTCGCCGGCCCGCATCAGCCGGGCGCCGAACGCCGCGGCGACCATGAGCGGGATCAGGGCGGCGAACGTCCACGCCAAGCCGACGAGCTGGCCCAGCCAGCCGGCGAGCGCCGGACCGACGAGGATGCCCGCGTAGACGAACGTGGTGGCCCTGGCGACCAGCGCGGCCGCCCCCGGCCCCTCGCCGCCGGCGTGCCCGACCGCGCTGAACACGAGCGGCACCAGGACGGACGACCCGTAGCCGACCACGGCGAACCCGGCGAGCGTCACGGCCGTCGACGGCCCGGCGACCACCGCGGCGAACCCCGCCACCGAGATGAGCGCGTGCACCCGGAACAGCCGGGCCCGGCCGAGGCGCGCGGTGAGCGGGTCGCCCGCCAGCCGGCCCAGGGTCTGGCACACGGTGAACGCGGTGTAGCCGAAGGCCGCCACGGTGAGCGTCGCGCCGCGGTCCTCGTGCAGGAACACCCCGCTCCAGCTGATCACCGCGGCTTCGCACAGCATGAGCGCGAGACCGAGCAGGCCGAACAGCAGCACCGGCCCTCGCCACCCGGCCCGGCGGCGCGGCGTCCCGGCCGGCCCGGAACCGTTCGCGCGGTCCGCGGTGGCCGGCAGCAGCCCCCGGGTGATCAGCACCCCGGCGACCAGGAGGACCGCGCCCACGCAGAGGGTGTGCTCGGCCATCGACCACCCGGCGCGGATGGTCGCGGCGCCGAGCAGTGACGCGCCGATCGAGCTGAGGCTCACCGCCGCGTGACAGCTGTTGAGCACGGGCCGCGCGAGCACCCGTTCGACCACCACGGCGTGCGCGTTCATCGCCACGTCGAGCGTGCCGACCAGCGCCCCGCCGACGGAGACCGCGACGGCGAGCTGCCAGGCGTTGCCCGCGAGCCCGATGCCGAACAACGCGAACGGCAGTGCGGCGAGAGCGAAGCGGATGATGGGCGCGCTGCCGACGCGGGCCACCAGCCTGCCGAGCAGCTGCATGGTCAGCACCGCGGCGACGCCCCAGCAGGTGAGGACGGCGCCGAGCTCGGACTCGGTGAGGCCCAGACCGGCCTTGAGCGCCGGGATGCGCACCAGGTAGGTGCCCACGAGCAGGCCGTTGACGAAGAAGACGCCGGTCACCGCCCGGCGGGCGCGGGCGGTGAGGGCGGCCGAGGGGGTCGAGGAGCCCGGCGCCGTGACGACGTCGGTCATGCGGCACGCTCCCCCGCACCGGCGAACACCCGCACTTCGCGCCCGATCCGCCGGGCCTCGCCCAGCAGGTCGTCGCCCCAGCGCTCCCACAGGCCGTCGAGGCGCGAAGTGATGACGACGGTGTCCACCGACTGCTCCAGCAGCGGGGTGCGCAGGCCGAGGGCGTGGTGGCCGAAGTGCCGCCCGGCGCCGGCGGCCCGGGCCACGAGCCCGCGGTCGAAGTCCATCACGACCATCGGGGGCGCGTCCTCGGGGATCTCCCCGCCCGACCCGATCACCGCGATCTTCGTCCCGGCGGGCAGGTCCCGGATCGCGGTGGCGATCTCCGCGGCGACGCCCCGGCCGGCGGCTTCCCGGCGCCACGCGTCGAGCCGGCTGTTCTCGGCGTCCCACTTCCACATGTGCTGCCGGGCCATCAGCGCGACGCCGATCTCGAAGAGCGGTTCGCGGTGCAGGTCGAGCAGCACCCGGAACTGCCGGACGAGCTGCGGCATCAGCACGGACATGTCCCGCGGGTGCGGCACGTCGACCACCCACGCGTCGAAGCCGAGGTGGATTTCGAGCCCGCGGCGGAACAGCTTGAAGCCGAGCTCGAGGTCCTCCGCGCCCCAGTACCCGTTGAACGCCTCGTCGAAGCCGCCGACCGCGCGGAAGTCCTCGGCCGGCATGGAGACGTTGAGGCTGAAGAACACCTGCCACGGCTCGAGCCGCCGGGACAGGTCGTAGTCCACGTCCGCGAGCTGCTCGAGCCGGATGTCGCGGAAGTCCGGATCGTCGGCGTACCGGGCGACCGTCGCCTCCGGACCCAGGCGCGCGACCTCGTCGCGCACCCACGAAAGGTCCTTCTCGGGGTTGTAGCCGTGGGCATAGCCGACGACGGCCCGCCGCCGGGACGCGTCGGCGTGCAGCGCCAGGTGCTGCACCAGGAAGTCCCGGCCGAACAGCGGGCCGGTGTCGAGGAACACCAGCAGGGGTGCGGTGGCCAGCGCCGCCCCCGCGTTGCGCGCGGTGCCGACCCGGTTGCCCAGGTCCTCCTGGTGGTGGTACAGCAAGCGCAGCCGGCCGGCGAACGAAGCCACCACGGCACGGGTGTCGTCCGACGAGCCGTCGTCGGCGACGATCACTTCGAACTCGTCGGCCGGCAGCTGCTGCCGGGTGAGGTGCTCCAGCTGGACCCGGAGCAGCTCACTGCGGTTGTAGGTGGGGATGACCACCGACACACGCGGCCGGTGTGTCGACTCGACTCCCATTGCTGTCCACCCCTCGATCGGGACCGTAGGTTCGCTTTGCTTACCGTGCGCCGGATTCCGGCGCATCTCGCCACGTGCGCTGTCGTCAGGCGGCCCGGTCGGCACGCTCGATCGGGGTGGGCTGCGCCTCCGTCTCCGTGCGGCGGAGGCGAGCGGGCAGCAGGGTGGTCCCCACGAGGAGGAGCACCGCCAGGATCGCCAGGGCGAGGAACCCGGCGTGGTAGCCACTGGCCAGGCCGGCCGGCGTCGCCGAGCCCGCCGTCACGGACACCGACACGGTCGTGGCGAGCACGATCCCGAACGCACCGCCGATCTGGAACCCCGCCGAGCTCAGCCCGGACGCCAGGCCGGACTCGGCTTCGCCGACGCCGCTGAGGGCGACGATCGAGGAAGTGGTGTGCGCCATGCCGAGCGCCAGGCCGAAGAGCATCAGCGGCCCGAGGACGTCGGTCACGAAGTGGCCGTCGACCGGGAGCCGGGCGAGGAGCACGCAGGCGCCGCCGAACGAGAGCGCCGCGGGCACCACGGCGGCGCGGTAACCCCAGCGGGTGACGATGGCCTGCCCGACGTACGCGCCGACGACCGCCATGACCGGCATGACCGAACCCGCGAGCCCCGCCTGCATCGCCGAATACCCGATCACCTGCTGCAGGTGCAGGGAGATGAGCAGGCTTTCCCCCGCGGCGAACATCGCCACCATGAGCATCAGGGTGTTCCCGGACGAAACGGTCCGCTTGCGCAGCACCCGCAGGGGGACCAGCGGCGCGGCGGACCGGGTCTCGATCACCAGGAACAGCGCGGTGAGCACGACCGCGACGGCGAGCAGGCCGATCGTCTGGACACTCGCCCAGCCGGCGGCCGGCGCGTCCACGAAGGCGTAGATCAGCGCGGTGAGCGCGCCGGTGCTCGTCACCGCGCCGGCGATGTCGAACGACCGCCGGGTCCGGTCCCAGCTCTCGCGCAGGATGACCGGGGTCAGCACCAGCACGACCAGGACGACGGGCACGTTGACGACGAAGACCCACTGCCAGCCGAGCGCGGTGGTGAGGCCGCCGCCGACGAGGAGGCCGGCCACGGCGCCGACCCCGCCCACCGCGGACCAGGTGGCGACCGCCCGGTTCCGTTCCCGGCCCTCGGAGAAGGTGTTCATCAGGATCGACAGCGCGCTGGGGACCATCACCGCCGAGGAAAAGCCGTGCAGGGCACGCGCCGTGACCAGCACGGCGCCGTTCCAGGCGACGCCGGACAGGAGGGAGGTGAGCAGGAAACCGGCCACGCCGAGCATGAACACCCGCCGCCGGCCGAGCAGGTCCGCGGCGCGCCCGCCGAGCAGCAGCAGACCGCCGAAGGCGATCGCGTTCGCCGTGAGCACCCACTGCGCCTGTTCCGTCGGCAGGTGCAGGCCGTCCTGGATCGCGGGCAGCGCCAGGAAGACGATCTGCCCGTCGAGAATCATCATGAAGCTCGCAACGCAGAGCAACGTCAATGCGGCCCACCGACGCCCGTCGCGCCGTTTTTTCAGCTGGGTCACCGCCATGGCATCCACCACCCGTATTCCCTTGTCCGCCCGCGCAACAGTTCGCGGTGCCTTCGCAGTCTTCCGGCGAAAAGTGCCGCCAACTACTCATGGAATGCGTCTTCTCCGGCAAGTTCGGAGAGCCGGGTGGCGGAAACCGGTTCTAGGATGGTGGCTCGTCGATCGCCGAGGTTCCGGGAGGCGTTCGGCCCCCCAAGCGGCCCTTCCGACGAGTTGGAGAACCGAGATGAGAACCGGCCGTGAAATGCGCCTGGTGTCCCGCCCGGCCCAGCGGATACCGGCGCCGGACGACGTCGCCCTGGTCGAGGTGCCGGTGCCCGCGCCCGGCGCCGGGCAGGTGGTGGTGCGCAACCTGTTCATGTCGATCGACCCGGGCGGCCTGCTCCGGATGAGCGACCTTAGCCAGTTCGACATCCCCTTCTTCGAAACCGGCGCGGCGATGTGGAGCGACGCGGTCGGCGAAGTGGTCGAATCCCGCGACCCGGACCTGGCGCCCGGTGACGTGGTGTGGCACCGGTTCGGCTGGCGCGACTACGCGGTCGAGGACGGCTCGCAGTTCCGCCGCATCGACCCGGACGCCTACCCGTCGCTGTCGCACCACCTGAGCTTCGCCCTGGTCGCCTACATCGGGATCGAGGTCGCGGGCGTCCGGCCGGGCGACACCGTGCTCGTGGCGAGCGCCGCCGGCGGAGTCGGCAGCATCGCCGGGCAGATCGCCCGGTTGCGCGGCGCGGGGCGGGTGATCGGGTCCGTCGGCTCGCCGGAGAAGGTCCGGTACGTCACGGAAACACTCGGCTACGACGCGGCTTTCGACTACCACGACGGCTGCCTGCCCGAGCTGCTCCGGCTGGGCCTGGACGACCGGCTGGACCTCTACTTCGACAGCGTCGGCGGGTCGCTGCTGGAAGCCGCCATCGACGTGATGCGCCCGCGCGGCCGGATCGTCATGTGCGGCCAGACCGCGCAGGTGCGCTCCGGGGTGCCGACCGGGCCGCGGAACATGCTGAAGCTGGTGGGCAAGCGCCTGGGCATCCAGGCCTTCTACACCTTCGACCACCCGGATCTGCTGCCGAAGTTCGAGGAGGAGTTCTCCGGCTGGGTGCGTGACGGACGGCTGGTCGTCGCGGAGACCGTGGTGGACGGGCTGGAGAACGGCATCGCCGCCGCGGTGGGCCAGCTGCGCGGGGAATTCGTCGGCAAGGTCATCCTGCGGTTTTGACCCGCTCGCCCGGCGCTCGGCCGATTCCGCCGATGCCGGCGCGGCGGATCGGGCACCCCGCCCTTTCCGCGCCGACTCCGCGGCCATCTCCGAAAATGCGGAGTTCGGCCCAGAAATGGCCAACAGATTTCCGTCGAAGATAGGATTGCTTTTTCGTATTCGCGGCCACGACGGCGATATCGGCGAGCAGGCCGTCGTCCGCGCCGTCACCGTTCCCGGCTGGAGGGACCCATGACCTCGAACAGCACGGCGGCCCAGCTGCTCCGGCAGCGCTGGGAGATCGTCCGGCTGACCCGCAAGGCGGGTGGCCCGCTGATCGCGCTCGCCACCTTCGTCAACCTGTTGCTCGGCGCGCTCCCGGTGGTGTTCGTCGTCGCCTCCGCGCTGATGGTCGGCCGGACTCCCGCGGCGGTCGAAGGCGGCCTCGGCTCCCCCGCGTGGGACGCGCTCCTGGGCACTTTCGCGGTGGCTGCGGGCGCCTTCATCGCCCAGCAGGTCGTGGCCCCGATCCGGGAATCGGTGAGCGAGCTGGTCGCCCGCCGGGTCGACGGCCGGGTGATCGACGAGGTGATGGCGGCCTCGACCGGCACCTCGAGCATCGGCCCGATGGAGGATCCCGACGTCGTCTCCGACCTCCGGGTGGCGGCGCGTGAGCTGGAGCAGTGGGTCCAGAGCCCTGGGCAGGCCTGCGCGGGGCAGCTCACGCTGCTCGCCCGCTACGGCCAGCTGGTCGGGTACACCGCCGTGGTCGGCGCCGGGTTCTCGTGGTTCGCCGCGGCGGGGCTCGTGCTCGCCGTCTCGATGTTCCGCTACGGCGTGCGCGGCGGGCTGCGCAAGTACGCCCAGGTCCGGTTCGACCTCGACCCGGAAGAGCTCAAGAACGACTACCTGCGCCGGCTGACCCTCGAAGCCACCGCGGCGAAGGAGATCCGGGTCTTCGGCCTGATCGACTTCCTCCGGGGCTACTGGCGCGACTGCTACCAGGAGTGGCTCAAGCCGGTCTGGGCGGCCCGCCGCCGGATCTACCTGTGGCCGTTCGTCTGGTACACCGTCTGGGGTCTCGCCGTGAGCGGCGGGGTCCTGGCGCTGCTGGGCAACGCCGCGGCCGAGCCCGGCACGTCGCTCACCCTGACCACCTACGTCATGGTGATCACCGCCGCTCTCGGCGCGCTTTCGCTGGGCCAGCGGTTCCCGGAATCCGACCTGCCGACGGCGGTCGGGATGCACGCCTACTACTCCGTTCTGCGCTTCCTCACCCGGCTCGACGAGAG
This sequence comes from Amycolatopsis sp. NPDC005003, assembly GCF_053600695.1. Classification (NCBI taxonomy): domain Bacteria; kingdom Bacillati; phylum Actinomycetota; class Actinomycetes; order Pseudonocardiales; family Pseudonocardiaceae; genus Amycolatopsis; species Amycolatopsis sp. NPDC005003. Next base: position 276,430 of record NZ_JBSGAI010000004.1, read on the forward strand.
CCCGGCGACCAAGGACGAGCCCGCGGACCGGCCCGAGGCGGGCGAGACCGACGTGCCGGAACCGGTCGGGATCATCCACTTCGACAACGTCGGCTTCGCCTACCCCGGCGACCGCGGCAAGGTGTTCGACGGCCTCGACCTGACGATCGAGATCGGGAAGTCGACGGCGCTGGTCGGGGTCAACGGGGCGGGCAAGACGACGCTCGTGAAGCTGCTCGCCCGGCTGTACGAACCGACCGAAGGCGCGATCTACCTGGACGGCGTCGACATCCGGAAGTACTCGGTGGAGGCGTGGCGGGCCAGGCTCGGGGTGATCTTCCAGGACTTCGCCCGCTACGAGGTGTCCGCCGCCGACAACGTCGGGTTCGGCGCCGCGGAACACCTGCACGACGCCGAAGGCATCCGGGCGGCGATCGAGGCCGTCGGCCTCGCCGAAACCCTCGACGGCCTGCCCCGCGGGCTGGACACCCCCCTCGCGCGGCACCTCGAAGGAGGCGCGGACCTCTCCGGCGGCCAGTGGCAGCGCGTGGCCTTGGCCCGGGCGTTGTTCGCGCTGCGGCACGGCTCGTCGGTCCTCGTGCTGGACGAGCCGACCGCGAGCCTCGACGTCCGCGCCGAGGCGCAGTTCTTCCGCGAGTTCGGCCGGCTGACCGAAGGCGCCACCACCTTGCTCATTTCGCACCGCTTCTCCACCGTCCGGCAGGCCGACCGGATCGTGGTGCTGCAGCAGGGCCAGGTGACCGAGCAGGGCAGCCACGACGAGCTGATGGCCGCGAACGGGCGTTACGCACAGCTGTTCCGCCTGCAGGCGGAACGCTTCACCGACCGGGACGAGCAGGACGACGAAATGGCGGGGATGCCGCGATGAAGGGCATGATGCCGGGCATCCTGCGGGTGCTCGCGATCTCTTGGGGCGTCAGCAAGCGCAAGACGCTGACCGCCATCGCGCTGGCGATGAGCGCCACCGCGGCCGGCCCGCTGCTGGCCTTCTCCCTCGGCAAGCTGACCGACGCGGTGGTGCACGGCCGGTCGCTGGAGGCCGCCACCTACGGCGGCCTCGCCGCCATCTTCGCGATCATGACGCTGTCCTGCAGCAACTTCGCGTCGGTCGCGGAGCACGAGCTGGCCGAGCTCGCCGAGCAGGCGTTCGTCGAGCGGCTCATGGGGGTGTCGAACGGATCGGTGGGGATCGAGCACCACGAGCGGCCGGACTACGCCGACATGGTGACCGTCCTGGACCCGGAGTCCCGGCGGTTCCCCAATGCCCTGCAGTCGCTGTTCAGCATGTTCGGCCTGGCCCTGGCGGTCACGTTCACGGCCGTGCTGCTCGCCGGGCTCAACCCGGTCCTGCTGCTGTTGCCGATCGCGGCCGTGCCGCCGCTGTTCACGGGCCGGTGGGCCGAGCGCATCACCGACCGCTCGCGCTCGGCCACGGCGGAGCCGACCCGGATCGCGCGGAACCTGTTCCGGCTTTCGTCGTCGGCGCGGTTCGCCGGCGAGGTGCGGGTGTTCCGCCTCAGCGACCAGCTTCGCCGCCGCCACGCCACGCTGTGGGACCGGACGAGCCGGCACCTGTGGCGGGCGAACACCCGCGCCGCGCTGGTGCGGGCCGCGGGGCAGGTCGTGTTCGGCCTGGCCTACGTCGGCGCCGTCATCCTCGTCGTCCGGGAGGCCATCGCCGGGCAGCACAGCGTCGGCGACGTCGTCCTCGTGATCAGCCTGGCCACCCAGGTCAACCAGCAGGTCGCGACGGCGGTCGTGCTGCTCGCCGATCTCCAGCGGATGGCCAACGCCCTCCAGCGCCTGGACACGATGGGCGAGATCGTCCGCGAGGGCGTGCCGGCCGCACCGGATCTCGTGCCGCCGGCGCGGCTGACCGGCGGGATCGAGCTCGAGGACGTCGACTTCACCTACCCCGGCAGCGACGCCCGGGTGCTGCAGGGCCTGTCGCTGTCCCTCCCGGCCGGGTCGACCGTGGCGATCGTCGGGGAGAACGGGGCGGGCAAGACGACGCTCGTCAAGCTGCTGTGCGGCCTGTACCGCCCGAGCGGCGGCCGGATCCTGGTCGACGGCGCCGAGCTCGACCGCATCCCCATGGCCGCGTGGCGGGAGCGCATCGCGGCCGGTTTCCAGGACTTCGTCCGCTACGAGTTCACCGCCGGCCAGACGGTCGGCGTCGGCGACCTGCCCCGCCTCGACGACGAGGACGCGATCCGGACCGCCCTGTCCCGGGCGCAGGCGACCGACGTCGTCGACCAGCTGCCGCGGGGCCTCGACACCGAACTCGGCACCAGCTACGGCGAGGGCACCGAGCTGTCCGGCGGGCAGTGGCAGAAACTCGCGCTGGGCCGGGCGCTGATGCGGGACACCCCGTTGCTGCTGGTCCTCGACGAACCGACGTCGGCGCTGGACGCGGAGGCCGAGCACCGCCTGTTCGAGCAGTACGGCGCGCGGGCGAAGCAGGTCGCCGAGTCGACGGGTGCCATCACCCTGTTCGTCTCGCACCGGTTCTCCACGGTGCGGATGGCGGACCTGATCCTCGTGGTGCAGGACGGCCACATCGCCGAACGCGGCGACCACGACGCGCTGATGCGCGCGGGCGGGATCTACGCGGAACTGTTCGATTTGCAAGCCCGGGCCTACAAGTAGGCTCCCCCTCGCCTCCCTGAGGAGCAGAACCGATGACAGAAATGGCTGACCGGACGGCAACGACGCGGCCCGGCTACCCGCTCTCCTCCCCGCAGGAACTGTGGTACTCCGGGGACAAGGGTGACCAGGCAGGGTTCTTCGGCTCCGGGTTCATCCTCGCGAGCGCGCTGCGGATCACCGGACGCGTGGACGTCCCGGCGCTGCAGGCCGCGCTCGACGACCTGGTGGTGCGCCACGAAATCCTTCGCACCACAGTGGTCCGCGAGGTCGAGCCGCCCTACCAGCGGGTCGATGCGGCGGCCCCGGTGCCGCTGGAGGTCCGCGACCTGCCGGTGCCCGCCGGGCGGCGGCGGGACCTGCGAGCCGAAGAGCTGCTGGCCGAGGCGGAGCAGCGTGCGGTGCACCCGCGGGAGATGCCGGTGGTCCGCGCGATCCTGGCCAGGTTCGACGAAACCGACTCCGTGCTCGCCCTGACCGTGCACCACACGGCCGTCGACGAGTGGTCGATGCAGGTGATCATCCGCGATCTCTCCGTCTGCTACGCGGCGCGGAAGGAGGGCCGGGAGCCGGTCCTGCCCGAGGCGCGCCAGTACCGGGAGTTCTCGGCGTGGCAGCAGGCGGCGGCGAATTCGGCCGCCGGGGACACCGCGCGCGGCTACTGGCGGCAGAAGATGCACGGGGCCCAGATCTTCGCCGTGCCGGCCGACTACCCGGTCCCGGACACGCACGACACGCCGTGCACGACGCACAACTTCACGGTCGACGCGGGCGTCATGGCGGGCGTCGCCGAGATCGCCGAAGCGGCGGGGGCCACCGCCCCGGTCGTCCTGCTCGCCGCGTTCAACGTGCTGGCGCACGAGATCGCCGGCACGACGGACCAGGCGATCGACACGCTCACCACCGGCCGCACCGACTCCCGGTTCGACGACACGGTCGGGCCGGTGATGAACTTCCTGGTGTTCCGGACCGACATCGGCCCCGCCGGGAGCTTCCTCGACGTCGTCAAGCGGACGCAGGACAGCTGGGCCGAGGCCTACGCCCACGAGATCCCGATCCAGCACATCGAATGGGAAGCTCCGCACGTGATGGAGCCGAACGACGAGAACCTGAAGACCAACTGCATCATCGGGTTCTTCGAGCTCCCCTTCGACGAAGCGGACCTCCAGATCGGAGAGGGGTCCACCGAAATCCGCAAGCGCACCGCGCCGACACCGGTCGGCCCGTGGATCCCGCACGGCGTGGCCTGGGCCCTGCACCTGCTGCGCACCGGCGAGCTGACCGGCAGCATCCAGTACAACCTGGAAGACGTCGGCGAAAGCACGGTGGCCGGCTGGGCGGCGAGCTACCGGCGCATCCTGGCGAACGCGGCGGAGAACCCGTACCGGCAGTGGAAGATGCTCTGATCGCTCACCCCCGCGAGCCTGCCGCGCCGGCCGCGGTCCGGACCACCCGGACCGCGGCCGGCGCTCGGCTTGCCGTGAAAAGAGCCTCCGGTCGGTGTGGTCACACCGACCGGAGGCTCTCGGGTCTCACCCTCGACGTGGCACCGCCCGCGAACGTCCTTTTCGGACGGTGCGGCCCGCGCGCCGGGCACCGCCGGATCAGAGGTAGTGGGTGTTGGGTTCGAGACCGCACTCGACGCGGCCGAAGAGCTCCATGTTCGTGTTGGGGTGCATGATCGCGTGCAGGCTGAGCACCTCGATGTCGCGGTGGATCCGCTGGATGGCCACCCCGTCGTAGATCGACGAACCACCGCTGGCGGTCTTGAGGACGTCGATCGCGCCCTTCGCCCGCTGGACCAGGGCGCCGAGGTCGAGGCGGCTGAGGGCGCGCTCGCGGATCGTCCACGCCTCGCCGCTCCTCGCCTTGCGGTCGATGCGGTCCGCGGTCCGGTAGGCGTGGAACTCCGCCTCGTCGGCCTGCACGGTCGCGTCGGCGACCTGCAGGTGGGTCAGCGGGGCCGCGCTCTGGTCTTCGTAGTCGGTGTAGCAGATCTTCCGGCCCGGCAAGCGCTGGAAGAACGCCTCGCTCGCGGCCTTCACGAGACCGAGCACGGGAGCGCCGGCCGTCGCGCAGGCCATGGGGAGGAAGGGCGACTTGTACAGCAGCGCGCCGGCGTTCGCCTTCGACGCGTAGACCTGGTTCAGGACCGGCCCCATCGGCAGCACGCGGGCCTCCGGGACGAACAGGTCCTGCGCCACGGTCGAGACGCTGCCGGAGCCACGGATGCCGGTGGTGTGCCAGTCGTCGACGATCTGCAGGTCGGAGACCGGCACCACCACCATGACGGGTTCGAACCCGTCGTCCGGCTTCGGGCGCACGGCGGCGTTGGTGTTCCACTGGCTGTGCCAAACGCCGGTGTTGAAGGTCCACTTCCCGTTGAGCACGACGCCGCCGGCGGCCGGGACCGCCATCGCGGTCGGGCTCAGGATGCCGCTCACCCGCACGTCCGGGGAGGCGAAGACCTCGTCCTGCACCTCGTCCGGGAACAGCCCGACGACCCAGGAGCTGATCGCCCACACAGCGGCGGTCCACGACGTCGAGGCGTCGCCGCGGGCGAGTTCGGAGAGCACGTCCACCACGGTCGCCGTGTCGGACTCGTAGCCGCCGTAGCGGGCCGGCATGCGCAGCTTCAGCAGGCCGGCGTCGGCGAGCGCGTCGATCGTCTCTTCGGGGAGCCGCCGGTGCTCTTCCGCCCAGCCCGCGTTCTTCTGCAGCAGCGGCACCAGTTTGGTCGCTCGTGCGGCCAGCTCGGTCCGGTCCGGTACGTCGTTGGCGGCCATCGAATCCTCCTCGGGATGGGACATCGCGATGCCGGTACCCAGCCAGGTTCCCAGCGGCGGCCCGCCCCTCGCGTCCTCTCGAAATCCACAATCGACGAGAAGCCGCCGCCCCGCCGCGCGGCCTACCTTCGAAGGACTCGCGCCCACCCGAGGAGAGGGAACACCGGTATGTCCAGCAGCAACGGCACGACCACCCTGGCCGCCGAGCAGGCCGCAGTCGCGGCGGTTCCGCAGCGCATCGTCGCGGCATGGGCGGAAAACGACGCGGAGGCCTTCTCGAAGGTCTTCACCGAGGACGGCACGATGGCGTTGCCCGGCGGCGTGTTCGTCAAGGGCCGCGAAGACATCAAGGGCTTCATGGCCGCCGGGTACGCCGGCCCGTACCGGGGCACGCGCGTCCACGGCGATCCCGTCAACGTCAAGTTCCTCGGCAAGGAGGCCGCGGTCGTCACCACGATCGGCGGGGTGCTCGCCCCGGGCGAGACCGAGGTGAGCCCGGCTCGCGCCGTCCGGGCGATCTGGGTTCTGTCCAAAGAGGACGGAGAATGGCTGCTCGCCGCCTACCAGAACACCCCGCTCGAAGCCTGACGCGTGCGGAAGGGGCCCCGCCGGGGCCCCTTCCGGTCAGGCTCCGGCGTCGAGCAACTGCGCCAGGCCCGCGTACCCGGCGTCTTTCAGCCGCTCTCCCGACGTCGTCGCGTACGCCTGGTCGGCGCGGATGCCGAGGCCTTCCACCATCCGGTTCATGAAGTTGAACAGGGCGCAGACCAGCACGGCGTCGTGGAGCGCCCGCTCGTCCCAGCCGGCGGCGAAGACCGCTTCGGCGTCCTCGTCGCTCATCTTCGCCGGCGTCAGGGTCAGCTTGCCCACGTAGGCGAGCACCGGCTTGAGCCGGGCGTCCACCGGGGCGGAGCCGAGGTCGGCCAGCGCCGCCGCCAGCGTGCCCGCCGGCACGCCGAACGCCTCGGCGGTGACGGTGTGGATGCCGTGGCAGTAGTCGCAGCTGTTGAGGCCGGACACGTAGGCCGCGATCAGCTCCCGCTCCCCCGGCGTGAACGGCGACTCCTCGCGCAGCACCAGTTCGTGGAAGGCCAGCAGGTGCCGCGCCGGGCCGGGGTAAGCCTGGAACACCTGCAGCAGCGTCGTTTCAGCCGGCAGGGACTTCAGGTAGGACATCGAAGGGTTCCTTTCCGTCCGGGGGTGCGTCCGCGCAGGCGTCGACGTCGGCCCGGCGCAGCGCGCACGCGGTCAGGTAGGCGATCGAGGCGGGACCCGAGCCGGGCACGGCGGCGGCGACGCGCCCGGCGGCCTTGGCCCACTCCTGCCTGAGCGAGGCCGGGGTGCCCCCGGCCTCGCCGAGCGCGGAACGCAGCGACCGCCAGTGTTCCCGGCCGAGCGCGACCAGGCCCGCCAGGTCGAAGCCGCCCGCGCCGTGACGCGCCTGGTCGACCAGCTGCGTGACCAGCGCCGGATCGTCGGCGATCCGGGCCAGGCCCAGCCCGCCGAGGAGGCGGTCGGCGTCCAGGCCGAGCAGGATGACGCCGATCTCCACGTCGGCGGGCGCGTCGACGTCGGGCAACGCGAACCGGCTGTCCACGGGCTCAGACACCGACCGCCTCCCGGCGCGGCCGGATCGGGCGTTCTTCCCGGACGGCGGCCGCGATGGCCGCGGCCGCCCGGGTCGTCGCCACCCGGTGCCCGTCGATGTTGCGGGCGGCCGGGCCGAGCACCATCGCCGTGGCGGCGCCGACCGCGGAAACGCGGGGAGCACGCTCGAAGACGAGGGTCCGCTCGTCCAGCGCCGGCCACCCGTCGCGGGCCCCGACCAGTTCGGCGGGCAGCAGCCCGTCGCCGATCGACGGGGTGGTGCCCAGCGCCAAGACGGCGTGGTCGCCGGTGACGCCGAGGCCACCCGCGAGGCGGAGCGTCACCGTCCCGCCCAGACCGGCCGAGACCCGCTCCACGGTCTCGCCGCGGTGCACGACCAGCCGGCCGTCGGCTTCGGCGCGCTCGAGCAACGGCCGGAACTCGAACATGATCGAGGCCCGGCGGAACCGGTTCATCAGGTCCAGCCGGTCGGACCAGCCGACGCTGTCGAACCGCTTGCGCCCCTCCGGGCGGAAGAACGTCGAGTTGACGTCGGCGCACTGGTAGCGCTCGCCGGGGTCGCGGAGTACCCAGTGCACTTCTCGCCCGGCCTCGAGCGCGCCGGCGATCAGGTGCGCGGCGGTCAGGCCGGCGCCCACGACGATCTGCCGCGCGCCCGCCGGCACGGGCTCGTCCCAGTACGAGACCCCGGGGGGCGGCGGGCCGCCGCCCCACCACCGCTCGGGGGCCGGCCGGCGTTCCTCGCCGAGGCAGAGCACCACGTGGCGGGCCGTGACGGTGAAGCCGTCGGTGCGCACCGTGACGGCGTCCGCGGTGGGCCGCACCTCGCGAACCGAGGCGCGCCACGTCTTCTCGGTGACGTGGTGGACCGCCGCCAGGTGCGCGCAGTACGCCTCGAAGACGTCCACCGGCACGACGGACCGGTGGCCGGCCTGCGACATCCGGATTTCGCGGCGCTCGACCGGGGTGAGCCGCGCCCAGTGCAGGCGGGCGAAGTCGACCAGCTCGCAGTCCCGGTAGCCCTCGACGCCGGGGTGGTGCTCGTAGGGCGAGCGCAGCACCCGCTGCCCCAGCCGGTCGATCCGGTCGAAGAACCGGCCGCACGGCCGGCCGTCGCGGTCGACCACCACGACGTCGCGGACGCCGTGGTGCCAGAGCGCCGACGCCACCGCGAGCCCGGCCGGACCGGCCCCGACCACGACGACGTCCGCGCTGCCGCCGGGTGCGGCGCCGCGATCCGCCGCGACCGGGGCGGGCAGCTTCGGCCAGGGCCGGCCGCGCGGCGAGTCCAGCAGGTGCGGTTCCGGGACGAATTTGATCACGGCTTCCCCCACCGCTCGGATTCCGGGCCGGAGCGCCGGTTCAGTCGATCACCGTGATCGGGACGATCAGCTCGACCACCGGGCGTTGCTGCATCCCGTTGCTGACCAGTTCGTCGAGCGTCTGCTGGGACTGTTCGGCACTGTCGGTGGCGATCGGGCTGTAGCGCGAGTAGAAGTAGGTCGGCTTGCGGCCGCCGGTCTCCATCGAGTACGTCTTGAGAACGGACTCCCCCGGCCGGACTTCACCGTCGTAGAAGGTCAGCCGCCGCTGGTCGGGCGTCATGAAGCTCTTCGAGAACTGGGGCGACATCAGGACGGCGTCGTCGAGGAACACCGAGTCCTCGTCCATCACGGCCTGCATGGCGACCCACGTCTGGTCGGTCAGGTTGGTCTCGGCCTTGATGACCTGCCAGCGCCCCGGCTCCGGCAAACTGACGCTCACCGAAACGTCGTGATCGGTGGTGTCGATCGCGCCGGTGATCATGAGCACCCGGCGGCCGACATCGGCCACCCCGGTCATCTGGATGTCCCTGGCGCGGACCCGGCTGGAGACATCGAGTCCTGGCAATTCGGGCGACGACATAAGGAGGCCTCCTCGTTATTCACCCCAAAAATAACGACCGCAAGTGCGAACACCCAGAGGTTTTCACACCGCGAGAGACATTGTCAAGGCGATGAATACCCGAACGGCCATGCGTATTGCACTTTCGACGCGGAGTGATCCACCTGGCCGAGGGTTTAACCCGTTCGGCCCATCGGACCGTCGCTGCGAGTCATTACGGGCTCGTCGAGCCCGGCCGGGCCGGAGCATCGGCTTCGTCCTGAAGGCTGCCGACATAACGAATTTCGAATGCGGATTCCGCCCGCTGAACCATCACTTTGACAATGAGACCGGGTTTCACCATGATCATGAAATTACCGGGATCGTGTGGATCACCGAAAATGTCGTAAATCAGAAAAGCGGAACCGTCACCCACGGCGAACAACGCCGCGTAGACGACATTCCGCTCCGCCTGCGTCGCCGACTCGGCCCAGTCCTCGAGCAGCTCCACCCCTGCGGTGAGCTGGAGGCGCATCGCCATCGCCGGCCTCCCAACCGAACGTCCGCCGGGCGCCCGGGCACGCACGGCGAGCCTCGCCCCGCCGGCCACTCCGGCCCCGGTGAGCTCCCAGTATTGCGGTCACGCGGTGACCACGTCATCTCTGTGCGTGCGCCGGTCGGGCCGGGCGGGTGCCCCGGCCGCGGTACCCGCCCGGCCACGGCCCGGTCAGTTGTACCCGAGCACGATGTGCTCACGCAGGTACTCCCGCTCGGCCTGAGCGGGCAGCTCCCGCGGCGAGTCCGCGCGCGGACGGTCGGTCGCTTCGGGCGGCGCGGCGTCCACCAGGCCGCCGCCGACCGGCAACAGTGTTGCTGCCATGGCGTTTTCCTCCGTTTCGTACCTCGACCACGTCCACGGTCCGCTCCCGGGGTCGAGGATCGGATGGGAACCGCTCACGCCCGCCGGGTGCGCAGCGCACGAGTGGCCCGCGGGCCGGGACGAGCGGTGCACTAGGGAGAACGGGAATCCCGCGCGGGACCGCGAACCCGGCCCCGCCACCCGAATTCCGGAGGTATCCGATGACCGATCCACACACCCCGTCCCGGATCGACGAGGAGCGCGGCGCGTCCCCGCGAGACCCGGCGGGCGCGGCCGCCCGGCAACGCACCTGCGGAGCCTGCGGCGGCCCCTTCGACGCCGGGTCGCGCACCGACGTGGAGATCTTCACCGACGGCAGCGTCCGCTACGTCGCCGTGCACGCCGGGCACAGCACCTTCGCACCGGCGCGCGAACGGGAGATCGCGGACCGCCTGCGCCGGATCCACGGCGCGGGCGAACCGGCGGACGAAGCCGCATGACGACATCCGCCGGGCAGGCGGCCGGAAACAGGCCGCCCGCTCGGCGGTCGACGCCCGGCCACGCCGGTCAAGCCCCCGCGACAGCAACCGGGGGCACGCTCTCGATTCCGTCCGGGCACAAAGCAGCTCCCGAACACTCAGGTGTCGCAACCGCCTCCGGGAACCGCCGTGGACCGGCGGCCGTCCGGGTCAGGTGGGCAGGCCGGAGAGCCGCCAGGCCCCCGGCCGGGCGCGGGGATCCCGGCCGGGTCCCGCCCAGGCCCGGCGGGCCGGCGGGCCGGCCGTCGCCGGGCTCCCGCACCGCGCGAGGACGGCCACCAGCGCCGCGATCTCGAACGCGGACGGCAGGCCGCGCGTGATCCGCAGACTCTCCATGGCAGACACACCGGCCCTCTCAGATCGGCTGGTTCCCGTGCTTGCGCGCGGGCCCGGGCTTGCGCTTGTCCTGGAGCATCGCCAGCCCGCGGGCGAGGGCGGAGCGCGTCTCCGCCGGTTCGATGATGTCGTCGACGAGACCGCGTTCGGCGGCGTACTGCGGGTTCAGGTACTCCTCGGTGTACTCCGCGACGAGTTCGGCCCGCAGGGCGGCCGGGTCCGCCGCGGCGGCGAGGGCCCGGCGGTGCAGCACGTTCACCGCGCCTTCGGCGCCCATCACCGCGATCTGGTTGGTCGGCCACGCGAGGGACAGGTCGGTGCCGATCGAGCGCGAATCCATCACGATGTACGCCCCGCCGTAGGCCTTGCGCAGGATGACCTGGATCCGCGGGACCGTCGCTTCGCAGTAGGCGTGCAGCAGCTGCGCGCCCTGCCGGATGATGCCGCTGCGCTCCTGGTCGGCGCCGGGCAGGAACCCCGGCACGTCGACCAGGCTGACCAGCGGGATGCCGAACGCGTCGCAGAACCGCACGAACCGCGCCGCCTTCTGCGACGCCGGTCCGTCGAGCACGCCGGCGAACACCGCGGGCTGGTTGCCGACCAGCCCGACGACCCGGCCGTCGATGCGGGCGAGCACGCAGAGCACGTTGCGGGCCCAGCCCTCGTGGAGTTCGAAGAACTCGCCGTCGTCGACGATCTCGGCGATCACCTCGCGCATGTCGTAGGGGTGGTTCGGCTCGACCGGCACGATCTCGGCGAGCCGCGGCCGGTAGTCGTCGCCGGCGCCGGTCGGCGCGACGGGCGGCGGCAGTTCGAGGTAGTTCGACGGCAGCAGGGAAACCAGGTAGCGGACGTCCGCCAGGCAGGACTCCTCGTCGTCGTGGACGACCGTCGCGACGCCGGAACAGGAGCCGTGCACGTCGGCGCCGCCGAGCTCCTCGTGGGTCACCCGCTGGCCGCTCACGGCCTCCACGACGTCCGGACCGGTCAGGTACATCCGCGAGGTGTCGCGCACCATGAAGGTGAAGTCGGCCAGCGCCGGGGAATAGGCGGCGCCGCCGGCGCACGGTCCCAGGATGACGCTGATCTGCGGAACGACCCCCGAGGCCTCGACCTGGCGCCGGAAGATGCCGCCGTACCCGTGCAGCGCGAGCACGCCCTCCTGGATGCGGGCCCCGCCGCTGTCGTTGAGCCCGATCACCGGCGCGCCGTTGGCCACCGCGAGGTCGAGCACCTTGTGGATCTTGCTCGCGTGCGCCTCGCCCAGCGATCCGCCGAAGACCGTGAAGTCCTGGGCGTAGACGAACACGCGGCGCCCGTCGATGGTCCCGGACCCGGCGATCACCCCGTCGGTGTGCGGCCGGTTGCCGGTCAGGCCGGGACCGCTCGACTGGTGCCTGCGGTAGGGCTCGAGCTCGATGAACGAGTCGTCGTCGAGCAGCAGCGCGATCCGCTCGCGCGCGGTCAGCTTGCCCAGGGAGTGCTGCCGCCGGACCGCCTCGAGCTTGCCGTCCACGATGTGGGCGCGCAGTTCCTCGTGCCGGCGCAGCAGCAGCGGCATGCCCGCGTCCGACGGCGCCGGTGCGGCCGTCCGGTCCAGCGGGATGACCTGGGCGTCACCGGGGTCCGCGGGCCGGGTGAGCCGACGGCGGCCCGGCCGCAACCCCTCGGGGACCGGCACCACCGCCGCGATGTCCACGCGCTGGGCACGGGACTCGTGACCTCCGCTCACGCGGCATCCCTCGCCCGCACCCGGTGGTCGTGCTCGATCTCGGCGACGATGTCGGACCAGACGACGCCCCGGCCCAGCCGGGGCATCGGCCGGACCGGCGAGCTCTCCGGTGCGATCACCGGCGGGACAAGGGCCGGTTGGGAGCCGGGCCGGGTGGGCTCGACGCCCTCGCTGGCGGTCATGGCAGGACCTCCTCGGTCTGGACGGTCCCGGCTGGGCCGGGACCGGTGTCCGGAACGGACACCGTGCAGGTGGTTGCCGACCCGGCCGCAGCACGGCCGGACGGCTTCGTGGCAACGGCTACGTGCCGTGTGGGGCCCGGTCCGCGTTCGGCCGGATCGGGACCACCGTGGGCAGGGCGGCCGCGCCGGCCTGCCGGTCGGTGAGGCGCCCGGTCGCGTGCAACCAGGCCACCGTGTCGCGCACCGTGTCGACGGCCGGGCGCGCCGGGACGCCGCCGGTGGGGGCGTCCGCGGCGACCGGAACGGCGGTGGCGCAGACGTAGAGCGCGCCGTACTGCGCCGGGACGTGCCACGGCCAGACGCGCTGCAGCAGGTCGGCGGCCCGGCCGACCGGGAACATCGCCCGCGGCGGCAGGAACACCGCCGGCACGGGCCGCCCGGTCGCGGCCCGGACCGTCGCCAGGTAGGCGCGGGTGGCCAGGTGGTGCCCCGGCCCGAAGCACGCGGGCCGCACCGGGCCGGCGAACAGCTCCGCGTGCGCCTGCGCCGAGTCGCGGACGTCGCCGAGCGGCAGCCCGCGGCCCGGCCAGATCGGCATGAGCCCGCGCAGCAGGTCCCGCAACCGCGCGTTCTGGTCGCCCAGGTGCGGGTCGTGCGGGCCGAGCAGCGCCGGCGGGTAGGTGACGGTGACCGGCGCGCCCTCGGCCCGGTGCCGCCGCGCGATCCGCTCGGCTTCGGCCTTCGACGCCAGGTAGGGCTCCCGCGGCTCGCCGACCGGGCTCGCCGCCCCGATCGACGGCGCGTCCGTCGGGTACAGCGCACCGACCGTCGACACGTGCACGATCCGCCCGGTGCCCGCCCGCCGCGCGGCACCGAGGACGACCTCGGTGCCGCGGGCGTTCACCCGCCACAGCTCGCCGCGCCGCCTGCTGTCGAAGGTGTAGACGCCGGCCGCGTGCAGCAGCGCGTCCGCCCCGGCGACCAGCCTGGCCGCCGCCGCGGGGTCCGTCACGTCGCCGACCTCGACGTCCACAGTGGACGGGTCGGCGCCGAGCGGCGCCAGCGCGCGGGGCACGCCGCCAGGGTCGCGGGCGAGCAGCCGGACCCGGTGCCCCCGCCGCAGCAGCGCCGCGACCGTGTGCGCACCGAGGAAGCCGGTGCCGCCGGTGACCGCGATCAGCATGTCGTTCCCTCCCTCAGGCCGCGCGTGCCTTCCCGTCCACGTGGTGGTAGGCCCCGCCGTAGAAGACCAGCGCGTGCTCGCCGGTGCCGCGGCTGGTGGCGAGCACCCGGCCCAGGAAGATCGAGTGGTCACCGCCCTCCAGCACCTGCGTCAGCTCGCACTCCAGCCAGGCCAGCGCCCCGTCCAGCAGCGGGGCCCCGGTCTTGGCGCCCGGCGTGTAGCCGACGGCCTCGAACTGGGCCATCCCGTCGGGCCGGCGCCAGTCGGCGAAGTACTTCGACGTCTCCTGCTGATCCGCCGCCAGGATGTTCACCCCGAACGAGCCGGCCGTGACGATCGCCGCGTGCATCCGGGCCGCCTTCGACACGCAGCACAGCACCATCGGCGGCTCCAGCGAAACCGACGAGAACGCGTTGGCGGTCATGCCGTGCGCGTCCTCCCCGCCCGCCGTCAGCACCGTGACCCCGGTGGCGAACTGCGCCAGCACCTGCCGCAGGCCCGGCTGGGCCGAGAGGCCGCGACGGGCGGGCGACTTCGGCAGCCGCTTCAGCACGTGAGGCTCCGATTCGTAGCCCACAGTCAGACTCCCTTGCCGTTGACCGCGGCCGTCGCATAGGGCGCCAGGGCTTCGCGCAGCTGCTCGGGGACCCGCGACGGCACGGTGGCCGTGTTGGGCCCGCGCATGCAGGCGATGCGCTGCCGTCCCCTGGCCACCAGCACTTCGCCCTCCGCACGCAGGTGGACGTAGTCGAAGGCGAACTGGATCTGCGTCGAGGTGAGCTCCTCCAGCCGCAGCCGGATGGACAGCTCGTCGAACGCGGTGATCTCGGCGAAGAACTCGCACTCCACCTTGAGGGTGAACAGCTTGAGGTCGTGCCGGACCTCTTCCAGCACCGCCGGCGCCTTTTCCTTGAGGAACATCTCGCGGCACCGGCCCTGCCAGCGCACGTAGTTCACGTAGTAGACGTTGCCCACCAGGTTGGTCTCTTCGAAGCCGACCGTGTGGCGGATCTCGTAGTAGTCGGACATCTTCAGTTCCCCTCTGCGTGGAGCACGGCGAAGACGATCGGGGCGGTCCGGTCGTTGACGGTGGTCGACCAGGTGGCGATCCGGGTGTTGCCGGAGGCCAGCAGCGCCCACCCGTCGGCGTCGACCTGGCGCACGGTCAGCGCCTGGGTCATCGAGCCGGTCTTGCGCACGCACTCCAGCGCGCTCCACACCCGGGTGTTGGCCACGCTGATCGGTTCCCCGGTGTCGGCGGCCAGCAGCCGGCCGAGGGCGAGGAGCTCTTCGCCGAGCAGGCCGGCCCAGTCCTCCTCGGTGCGTTCGATCGCCGTCTCGATGTCGCAGGCGACCTGGTCGGCGCCGGCGACCACGAGGGTCAGCTCCGAGGTGTGCGACGCGGTGACCTGGACGTCGTCGCACTCCGGCTTGCCGTCCGGGCGGTAGCGCACCTCGACCGGCTTGTCGAGCGCACGTCCCGCGGCGAGCGCGGTCTGCGCCCTCCGCTCGGCGATGCCCTCCGCCGGGCGCCCGGCCGGGTCCGGCTCGAGCACGACCGACCGCGTCCCGCCGAGCAGCCGCTCACAGGCACGCTCCACATAGGACCCCAGCATCGAGGGGACCCACGGCCCGGCGCCGTCGCGCTTGCGGACCGCGCGCAGCTTCAGGCCTTCCCAGCGCTCGACCAGCGTCCCGTCCGGGTTGCGCACGTCGAGGTCGTAGACGTAGCTGTCGCCGTCCTGGAAACGCTCCTTCGCGTCCAGCAGGACGTACTCGTCGTGCTGCTTGCCCGGCTCGGCCAGGTACAGCTTCTCGATGCCCTGCGGCAGCAGCGTCGCGTCGGGGACGCAGCACTGGATCGCGTGCATCATCGCGTCCCGGGTGCCGGGGTCGGCCAGCAGCCGCTCCTGCGGGAGGAACGGCGCGAACCAGTAGTGGTTGGCGTTCGTCGAGATCTCGGCGACGGCGTGCCGGGCGCTCGCCCGGCGGTAGCCGAGGACCCGCTGGAACCGCTTGCCCTGGAACAGGACCGAGCCGTACAGCTCGCTGATCGGCTCCACCGGCACCGGCGGCAGCGCGACGTCGCGCGGCACGCGCTCGCCGATCTCCGCCGGCCGGGCGAAGCTCAGCCGGGCCTTGAAGTGGTCGGCGCTGAAGCCGGTCTCGTCACTGCGGATCACGACGTCGACGGTGTCCGCGTCGCGGGCCAGCGTGGCCAGCCGGACCGTGGTCGACCCGCCGGGCGAGACGATAATCGGCCGGAGGAACTCGACGTCGGAGAGCACCGGCGTGCCGGTGCGGTCCAGCGTCGCCGCCGCGGCCTGCGTCATGGCCTCCATGCCGAGCACCGCCGGGAACAGCAGCTGCCCGTCGAGCAGGTGGTCGGTCAGGTACGGGTCGGCACCGTCGGAGAGGTCGGCCTCGGTGATCAGCTCGACGCCCGGGTAGTGCACGACCGCGCGGTCGACGAACCGGCTCAGCGGCAGCTCCCGCTTCTGGATCGGCAGCGTGGCCAGGCCCGACGTGCGGCCGCAGACCACCAGCACCGGCGGCGCGGCCGGGTCGGCCAGCACCTGGCGCAGGATGGTGATGCCCTCCTCGGTCGGGATCGGCGTGATGCCGTCGCGCATCAGGGCGCTGACCACGCCGAGCTTCTCGCCCATGCCGGTGCCCGACCAGACCGACCACTCCAGCGCGATCGCCCGCGCCTTCGGGTGCTCCTGGCCGAAGCGCAGGGTCAGCTCGGTCATCCAGTCGTTCGCCGTGGCGTAGTGCGCTTCACCGCGCAGGCCGGCCCGGCCGATGATGCTGCCGAAGGTGACCAGGAGCTTGATCCGGTCCTGGTCGACCGCGGCGAGCACCGCGTTCAGCCCGCCGATCTTCGGCGCGAGGGTCTTGCGGAAGCTGTCCTCGGTGAGGGAGAAGAGGGCGGCCGGCTCGTTGCGGCCCGCGCCGTGGAGGATCGCCGTGACCGGGCCGAGGTCGGCCTCGACCCGGGCGACCGCCTCGGCGATCTGCGGGGCGCTGGTGACGTCGGCGCGTTCGTAGCGGTAGCGGATGCCCGCCGCCTCCATGCGGTCGAGGTTCTCCGCCAGCTCGGTGTCGGACTCGGGGTCCGACCGGCCGAGCAGGGCCAGCCGCGCCCCGGAGTCCTTGGCCAGCGCCAGCGCGCTTTCGGCCGTGATGCCCTTGCCGCCACCGGTGACGAGCAGGACGTCGGAAGTGTCCAGCGAGTCGCGGATCGGCCCGGCCTTGGGCGCCGGCAGCGCGGACAGCCGCGGCACCGTGCGCCCGCCATCGGCGCCGTAGCGGGCTTCGGTGAAGTCCGTGGTCGCGGCGACCTCGGCCACCACCGTGCGCACGGCTTCGGCGATGGCGTCCACATCGGACGGTGTCGGGTCGGCGAAGTCGATGATCGTCGTCTTCGCCGACGGGTCCTCGAGCCGCAGGGTCCTGGCCAGGCCGGCCGCGCCGTAGCCGTGGTGCACGACCACGAACCGCGTGCCGTTGGGGGCGGCCATGACGGCGCGGCCGGCGTCGAGGAACAGGCCGACGTGGCTGGAGTCGCAGTCCGCCGGCAGGCACAGCAGCACACCGTCACCGGCACCGGACTTGGCCAGCGCCGCCCGCAGCGGTTCGGCCAGCGGGTGCCGGGCCGTGGCGAAGACCTGCCACTCGGCGTTGCCCGCACCCGGGGTGAGGTCCGCGGTGGGGCGCGGCGCGGGCACGTATTCGACCGCGAACGGCCGGACCCACGGCCCGACGCCCGAGGCCTCGCCGGCCTGGCTGTCGGTCGGCTTCGCCGTCTGCGCCAGCTCGTCGATCATCTCGGCGAGCTCACCGAGGCACACCGTCGCGAAGTTCGGCATGCCCTCCAGCGCGGGCCGGCCCAGCGCCCGGGTGACGTCGTTGACCAGCTGCCCGACCGTGATCGACGACAGGTGCAGGTCGTCGAGCGGGTGGGTGTCGGCGGTGACCGCCTCCAGGGGCAGCTCGACGCGCTCGGCGGCGAGCTTGCGCAGCAGGTCCAGGGTCGACCCGGAGTCGGACTCGCCCGCGGCGGCGTCGGCCTCGGCGGCCTGGGCCTTCTCCGCGGCGAGCTCGGCGGCCAGCTCGCTGTCGATCGACGGCGCCGCCTCGCACGGGCTGGCGAGGAAGTTGTACTCACCGTCGGCGGGCAGGGCGCGCACGACGCGGCCCTCGAACAGCGCGTCCACCGAGACCGGCGCGCCGAGCGCGAACGCCGCGCCGACGACCCGCAGCAGGGCCTGCAGCGACGCGTTGTCCGAGTCGAGCGCCAGCACCGGCGTCTCCGGTGCGATCTCTTCGAAGAGCCCGGTGAGCACCCGGCCGGGGCCGACCTCGATCACCAGGTCGCTGCGCTCGGCCACCTTGGCGGCGGCCTCGCGGAAGCGGACCGGGAGCACGATCTGGTCGCGCAGCAGCTCGGGCAGGTTCTCGGCGGTGTGCAGCACGTCGCCGCTGACCGTCGAGACGACCGGGCGCTCCAGCCGGGCGAAGGTGAACTCGCCCAGCCGCTCGGTCATGGCGTTCGCCGCCGGCTCGACGGCCGGCGAGTGGAAGGCGTGCGAGACCTTGATGCGGGTCGCGCCGACCCCCTGGGCCTTGGCCCGGGAGACGATCCGGTCGATCGACCCGGCCGGCCCGGAGATCACGGTCTGCTCGGGGGCGTTGTACCCGGCGATGACGACGTCGTCGCCCAGGCCGAGCTCTTCCACCCGGCCCGGCGAAGCGGCGATACCCGCCATCGCGCCGGTGCCGTCGCCGGTCGTCGACGCCATCACCTTGCCGCGGACCTTGGCCAGCTCGAGCAGCCCGCGCTCGTCGAGCGCGCCGCCCCAGTGCAGGGCGGTCAGCTCACCGAGGCTGTGGCCGGTGGCGGTCGACGCCTCGATGCCGCAGGCGTGCAGCACCCGCAGCGCGGCCAGCGAGCCGGTGACGATCCGGGGCTGGGCCACCTCGGTGGCGACCTGGTCGCCGGCGACCGGCAGCCCGGCGGCCCGGAAGATCTCGTCGGCCACGGGGAACCGGCGGCGCAGGGCGCTGTCGCCACCGCGCCCGGACCCCTGGCCGGGGAACAGGTAGCCGATCTTCGGCGCGGTGCCGCGGCCACTCGCGAAGATGCCGTCGGCGGCGTCGAAGACCGAGTCGCCCGACTCGAGCTGTTCGAGCAGCTTCGTCAGCTTGCGCTCGGCGTGCTCCGGGTTGGCCGCGACGACCGCGGCGCGCACCGGCTTGCCCGGCAGGTCCTTCGCCAAGGTTCCCGCGAGGTCGGTCAGCTCGGCGAACGAAAGCTTCGGCACGACCTCCAGCGTCGCGGCGATGTTCCCGCGCAGGGTCGCGACGTCGTCGGCGTCGAACAGCAGCAGTTCGGCGTCCTGCCGGCCGGCCGTCAGCGTGCGGGCCCGCTCGTCGAGTTCGCGGCGGCGGGCCGCGGTCGGTGCCTCGGTGACCGTGACGTGGGAGTTGATGCCGCCGAAGCCCATCGCCGAGACGCCGGCGCGGACCGGCTGGTCCTCGGGCCAGAGCGACGCGTCGCGCGGGACGTACATCCGCGCCGACGTGCCGGTCAGCGACTCGTGCGGCTCGTAGTGGCCGGTGGCGGGCGGGATGACCTGGTGGTACACCGCCAGCGTCGCCTTGATCAGGCCGGCCACCCCGGCCGCGGCCTTGGTGTGCCCGATGTTGCCCTTGATGGTCGACAGCGCGGCCTGCTTGGCCAGCGGGTCGGCGTCGCGGCGGGCGGTGGACAGCGCCTCGATCTCGGTGGCGTCGCCCAGCGCGGTGCCGGTGCCGTGGCCCTCGAAGTAGGAGACGGTCTCGACGCCGTAGCCCGCGCGGTCGTAGGCGCGCTTCAGGGCCAGCCGGTGCCCGGCGGCCTCGGGCCGGGTGATGCCGCCCTTGCCGTCGGAGGAGACGCCCCAGCCGCCGATCGACGCGTAGATCCGCTTGCCCTGCTCCAGCGCGTCGCTCTCGCGCATCAGGACGAGCATGCCCGAGCCCTCGCCGGGCCAGAAGCCGTTGGAGTCGGCGTCGTAGACCTTCATCTCGCGCTTGGCCAGCGCGCCGGTCTTCGCGAAGCCGATCACCTCGAACGGGTCGATCGAGAGGTCGACACCGCCGGCGATGGCGAGGTCGAGGTCGCCCTGGACGAGCGCGTTGGCCGCGGTCACCACGGACAGCAGCGAGGACGAGCAGGCGCCGTCGACGGTGTACCCGCCGCCGGCGAAGTCGAAGTGGTTGCAGACGCGGCCGGCGATGGTGTTCGCCAGGCCGCCGGCGAGGGTGTCCTCGTTGATCTCGGGGAACGGCTCCTTGTACTGGATCTCCAGTTCCCGCAGGAAGCTCGCGGTCTCCTCGTCCTCCCAGCCGCGGGAGGACAGCGCGGCCGCGACCGTGCGGCGCACGTACGGCCAGCGCAGCCGCATGATGTTCGCGCGGGAGAACTCGCCGGTGAGGCTGTTGCCGATGACGACACCGGTGCTCTGCCGCGGGGCACCATCGCCCTCACCGAAGCCGGCGTCCGCGAGGGCCGCGGCGGCGACGTCGAGGGCGAGCCAGTGCGTCGTGTCGGTCGCCCGGAACGTGCTGCCGGCGACCTTGTGCGCGACCCGGTCGAACTCGTAGTCCCGCAGCACGGCCGCCTTCTGCGCGTAGAAGCGGTCCGGCGCCTTCGGGTCGGGCGAGTAGTAGTCCGCCCGGTTCATCCGCTCGTCCGGCAGCCTGCGGAACGCCCGGCGCCCGGCCAGCACGTTTTCCCAGAGCTCCTCCGGAGAACTCGCGTCGGGGTACCGGAGACCGATACCGACGATCGAAATCCGCTCTACGCTCATGCCACCGCACTCCCACTGGCTCTCGAGCCCCGTATCACCGGAACCATCAGGTCCCCGCTGTCCTCCGGCGCGGGACGGGGTCCCGCCGCCGGTCTGTCGTCCTCGGGCGGCGGCGCCGCCCGGTTCGCCCGGCCCGCCGGGCCGCCTGGGTCCAGCATCTCCCGGGCGGCGCGGACCGTCTTCTTTCTCCCTGCCCCCGGCCGGCACATCAGCACGCTGGGACAACGATTTTCACCGTCTACTGTGGACTCTTCAGGTGTCGAACTGCCCGGGGCGGCGGCCTTGGCCGGCCGGCCCGCGATAGGCCTGGGCGATGTCGAGCCACTGGTCCGCCAGCGTGCCCGTCGCCCGGACGTCGAGGTCGTACCGGTGCCGCCGCCGGGTGACGAGCAGGCAGAAGTCCTCGGCGCTGCCGCTGATCCGCTGGGTCGCGTCGGCGGGCCCGTACGTCCAGAGCTCACCCGAAGGCGCGGTGAGCTCGTAGCGGAACTCCTCCGCCGGCGGCGTCAGGTTCCGCGCCTCGTAGCCGAAGTCCCGGACCCGCACCGCGAAACCGGCCAGGTGCCTGATCCGGTCGGTGCGCACGAGGCGGACGCCGAGCGCGTCGGCGACGTCCTGGCCGTGGCCGAACAGCTCCATCATCCCGGCACAGGCCAGCACGTACGGCGGCAGCGGGTTCACCAGCCACGGCACCAGCCGGTCGCCGGGCACGGCCGCCAACGCCTTGATGCCCGCGTCGCGCTCGGCGCGCCAGCGGGTCAGCAGCACCTCGGCCGGGTCGTGGATGAACTCCTGCAGCGCGCCTTCGACCGCGTTCTCGAAGCCGATCTCGGCCGTGACACGGGTCAGCTGGACGAAGGCTTCCGGCTGCGCGGCGGCGAGGCCGGCGATCCGGAAGATGAACGCGAGGTGCGCGATCTGGTGCTTGACCGCCCAGCCCGGCGCCGGGGTCGGGGTGTCCCAGCCCGCTTCGGGCAGCCCGGCGACGAGCGCGTCCACCTCGGCGGCCTCGGCGGTCAGGTCGGCGATCACGCCCGTGGTGTCAGTCACCTGTCTGTCCTTTCACCGGTGCGTCGTCTTCTCGTGACTTTCGGGGCTCCGCCACCCGGACCCCCGGAAGATGGTGGGACGGCGACCGCCGCGGTGGCGGGCCAAAGGAGGCCACCGTCGCGGCGACCGCCGTCCGGCAGACCGGCCGGGGCGGCGTACGGACCGGAGATTCGTCGTGTCCCGGTGCTGCGCGCCCCGGCGGGCGATCTGACCTTTCGATCATCACCCGCGCCGACCTGGGGAGTCTTCTCTTCGCGGGCGGTGCGGCAGCCGCTCACCGGCCGCCACGGCCGCGGTGAGAGCCGCCCACGACACCAGCTCCACCAGTGCGCGATCGTCCATCCCTTCCGGACGGACGCCGGCGTCGGCCTGGTACGCCGCCTTGGCGGTGAAGAGCGCCAGCCGGCCGGCCGCGCGCTCGCGGGTGGGCAGCTCGGCGAGCACCGGTTCGGCCCACGCCCGGCTGAGCCCGGGTGGTCGGCCGTCCCACGCCTTGACTTCCCGGCGGACCAGCTCGCGCACGCCGGGCGGCACCGAGCGTTCCCCGGCGGCTTCGATCGCCGCCGTGGCGCGCGCGAAGGCGCCGGCCAGGGTGCTGCCCGGCGGTGCCCAGCCCGGGCCGTCGGTGACGGCCGCGGGCAGCAGCGGCAACGCCGCCCCGGCCGGCGGCGCGGCCCCCGGTTTGAGCAGGTGTCCCAGTACCGCCTTGGCCTTCGGGCGCGCCTGCGCCGGAACCGCCTCCGGCAACGGCGACGGGCCGAGGAACACGCTGACCACCCGGTTGAGGTAGTGGAACGCGACGGCCACGGCGGTGAACTCGGCCGCGGTGCCGGCGGGGACGTCCGACGGCAACCGGCCCTCGCCCCGCGCCCACGCCGCCAGCGCGCGCGTGTCCCGGTCCGGGATGGCCCCGGTGTCGCCGGCCTCGATGGCCGCGGCGGCGTCGGGCTCGCCCAGCGAACCGAGCGCCATGCCGTGCACTTCGACGCAGTAGGGGCACGAGTTCGCCGCCGACACCGCGGCCGCGACGACCTCCTTGTCCGCCCGGCTCGCCGTCCCGGCCGCGACCAGCGACTCCCGCAGCACCAGCCACGCGGCGGCGAGCACGTCCGGCGCGGGCGAGTGCAGCGCGATCGGCGGGGCGAGCATCCCGAAGTCCCGTTCCACCTGCCGGTAGACGTCCCGCACGAGCCCCCGCGCCCGTCTCGGCCGGACCACATCGACGTACTTCACGTCCCGCAAAGTCCGCCGCAACGCAACCCGCACCAACCCCGGTGCCATGAATGCCTCCAAACCAGTGTGATCAGAACGCCGACACGCGTGATTGAAGGGTCAGCTCACGTGATTGGAGGGACGACACGGCCGGCGCACCTCACCCCGGCGTGTCGTCCCTCCAATCACGCGTGTCGACCTTTTCGGACCTCAGTTTCCGGCGACCAGGTCCAGTTTGGACACCGCGCGGCGGCCGGTGATCGAGCCGTCCGGAGCCGGGGCGCCGTACTTGACGTCGACGCCGCGGGCCTGCAGCTCCCGGACGATGCCCGGGATCGAACGCTCGGCCAGCGCCGCGATGGTCATCGCCGGGTTCACCGTCAAGGCCCCCGGCACCGACGCGCTGTCGGTGACGAAGATGCCCGGGTGGTTGCGCAGCTCGTGGTTCGGGTGCAGCGCGGACGTCGCCGCGTCGTCCCCGATCCGGCAGGACGCCAGCGGGTGCACCGTGTACGCCCCGACGACGTCGTTCGTCCACGGGGCCACGCGAGCCAGGCCGTCCTTCTCGATGATCGCCTTGCAGTCGGCGTCCGCGAGCGCCCAGCCGTGCCGGGTGTTCTCGGTCGGGTCGTAGCGCAGCGGGCCGCGCCCGAGCATCTGCTGCGAGATCCGGTAGGCGTTGCCGGTCGGCGGCGGGGCGCCGAAGACGCCTTCGTTGTCGTCCTCGGTCATCAGGAAGATCGTGAGCCAGTTGGCCCACTGCTTGAGGATCTCCTTCTTCTCCGCCCCGTACCACCGCGGCTCCTCGCCGCCGGGCACCTGGGCGAGGATGGTGCCCAGTCCCGGCGGGAAGTACAGCTGCTCCAGCGAGTACCGCTCGTACTCCGGCAGCGACCCGTCGAGCTTGTCCCAGTTCGCGACGGTCGGGCCCTTGCCGATGTGGTTGGCCGAGTACACCGGCCCGTCCTCACGGGACAGGCCGAGCACCTCGCGGACGCGGTCCTCGTCGATGATCGCGGTGTTGAGCCGCTCGCCGTTGCCGGAGAAGTACCGGCCGACGCCGTGCGGCATCTCACCCAGCGCCGCCTCCGACCGCTGCAGGATCACCGGGGTGGCCCCGGCGCCGGCGGCGATGATGACGACCTTCGCCTCGATCACTCCGCTGCCGGTGTGGATCCGGTAGTCCTCGTCGTCGACGATGTCGAAGTGGACGCGGTAGCCGCCGTCCTCGGTGCGCTCGAGCCGCTGGACCTCGTGCAGCGGCCGGATCTGCGCGCCGTGCGCCAGCGCGGCGGGCAGGTAGTTCGTCAGCATCGACCGCTTGGCGTCGAACTTGCAGCCCGCCATCATGAAGTTGCAGTTGACGCAGGTGGCGTTGTCGACGGCGACCGGCGCCGGGTTCGCCGTGCGCCCGGAGTGGTTGCAGGCCGCGGCCCACAGGCCACCGGCGTAGGAGACGTCACTCCAGTCCTGTTTGGACACCGGAATCGACTCGTCGACGCGGTCGTACCACGGCTCCAGCGTGTCGCGGGAGATGACCGAGGGCCACATCCGCCGCCCGATGCTGCCGTGGCGCTCGAACACGAAGCGGGGCGCCCGCGGCATCGCGGCGAAGTACACCACGCTGCCGCCGCCGACGCAGTTGCCGCCCAGCACGCTCATCCCGTCGCCGACGACGAAGTCGAACGCGCGGGTGTAGGACGAGCCGAGCAGGTAGTCGTGCTCGAAGTCGTCGGCCGCCAGCCACGGCCCGCGCTCCAGCACGGTCACCTTGGCCCCGCCGGCGGCGAGGTGGTAGGCCGGGATGGACCCGCCGAAGCCGCTGCCGACGATGACGACGTCGGTCTTGTCGATGGCAGTCATGCCGGGCTCCCGGAAGCAGTCGTGTCGGGGTGGAGTTCGGCCAGCTTGCGGCCGTAGCCGTACTTCGGGAACCGCCAGAACCCGTCCGCGTCCGGCGGGGTGTACCCCAGCGCCAGCAGGCCGGGGTGGCCGTCGCGGATGGCCTCGGCGGTGTGCCGGTGCGCGGCGCTGTCGAAGGCCATGTTGCAGAACAGCGCGAGGCTGACCCAGCCGTCCTTCTCCGGGTGCCCCGGCGTGGTCAGCCGGTGCACCAGCTCGCGGCGGTGCTCGTACGGCAGCGCGACGAACGGCGGGACGTCGTGGTCGAGCTCCAGCTCCACCTCGCCCGCGTAGGACTTCGCGTGGTCGTTGAGCGACTGCGCGAGGTACGGCAGGCCGGCCGTGACGCCGGTCGCGTCGAAGTTCAGCAGGTCGAGCGCGCCCGCCGCCACCGAGCCGGGACCGGGCGCGGCCCCGGCGATCGCCCGGTCTTCGGGGGACCGCTTCTCCCCCGGGACGATCGTGTCCGCGTAGGCCTCGAGGGTCATGTTCTTGAAGCGTTCTTCTTCGGTGGCCTCGGGTTGCACCGGCCTACCTCCTCATCGAAAGGTCCACAGTGAACTCAGGCGGCTTCGGACCGCCGCAGCCGCTCCCGGCGGTGCACCGTCATCGGCAGCCCGCCGCGCACCCGCAGCGAGAGCATCGCCTCGGGCTCGACGACCTTGCCCGCCACCTTGCGCAGTTCCAGGTCGCGCGCGGCCATGGCGAGCACGAACACCGCCTCCATCACCCCGAGGCTGTTGCCGATGCAGAACCTCGGCCCGGCCCCGAAGGGCAGGTAGGCGTACCGCGGCGGCCGCTCCGCGGCGGTGAACCGCCCCGGGTCGAAGCGCTCCGGGTCGGTCCAGAACTCCGGGTGCCGGTGCAGCGTGTAGGGCACGACCACGACGTCGGACCCGGCCGGCACGTGGTACCCGCCGATCTCGTCGTCGGCCTGCGCGATCCGCGGCAGCAGCCACACCGGCGGGTACAGCCGCATGACCTCCTCGACGACGGCGACGGTGAACGTCAGCCGCCGCAGGTCCTCGTACTCGGGCAGCCGGTCGCCGAGCACCTCCACGGCCTCGGCGTGCAGCCGATCGCCGACCTCCGGGTGCTCGTCGATCAGGTGGAACGCCCAGCCGAGGGTGCTCGCGGTGGTCTCGTGCCCGGCCAGCAGCAGGGTGATCAGCTCGTCCCGCATCCGCTCGCGCGACGCACCCTGCCCGGACCCGGACGCGATGAGCCGGGACAGCACGTCCTCGCCGTTCTCCACCGGGTTCGCGAACCGCTGGTCCACCAGCTCGTCGGCGATCCGGCGCAGGTCATCACGCGCGGTCCGGAACTCCACCTGCTTCTTCAGCGGCACCCACTGCGGGACCATGCTGAGCGTGACCGCCTCGAACATGGCCTGGTCCTGCACCGCCTCGAACGAGTGGCCCAGCGTTTCGTAGCCGCCCAGCTCGGCGTCGAGCAACGTCTTGCCGAGCACGCCCAGCGTCAGGCCGGTCATCTCGTGCAGGATCTCGACCGGCCCGTCGTGCTCGGCCAGCCGCTTCACGAGTCCGTCCACTTCGGACGCGACCACCGCGGCCTGGCGCGAGATCCGCTTGGGCTGGAACACCGGCTGGATGGTCCGGCGCTGCTGCTTCCAGGTCTCACCGTCGCTGGTGAGCAGGCCGTCGCCGAGGGCCCGGCGGGCCTCCTGCAGGCCGATGCCCTTGTGGTAGTTCGCGGCGTTGTCGGCGAGGACGTGCTTCGCCAGGTCGGGGTGGTTCACCAGGTACATCGCCTTCGGTCCGATGGCGATGCGGACGACGTCGCCGTAGGTCTCGGCGTTGTCGCCCATGAGCGCGAGCCGGTCGGTGAAGAGCTGCTTCAGCAACCGGAACGTCGCCCGGCGCGGTGGCCCGGGCGGCGCGGTGCGCGCCGCCCGGGCCTGGTCCGATCCGGCGGTCATGCCGCGACAGCCCCGGGCTTCTCGTCGCCGGCCGGTGGCGCCGACGCGAGTTCCAGCTTGGCCTTCTGCGCGGCCTGGTCCGCCTCGAACCTGATCCGGGCCTTGTTCGAGAAGTGCAGGCCCCACAGGAACATCCCGCGGATCAGGCAGATGGTCGCGGTGGCCAGGAAGAGACCGTAGGCCACGTGCACGGCGGTGAAGAAGCCGTACGCGAGCGCCACGCCGGACCCGAAGAGGAACTGCGAAGCCGGCTTCGACGGCGACGTGCCCGGGTCGGTCACCATGTAGTTGGTGTAGAGCACGAACGCGACGCCGGTGCCCATCGCCAGCGCGCCGGAGATCGACGTGCCGAAGATCCAGCCGCGGACGAAGGCCTGGACGACGAAGAAGCTCAGCCAGCCCGCGATCAGGAACATCCGGCCGGTCAGCATCGCGTTGAGCACGGTGCCCGACGCGAGGATGATGCCGACGATCAGCCAGCCGCCCCAGGTGGGGATCTGCTCGGTGAAGTGGTACGGCGGGGCGATGCTGGCCCACGGGAACACGAGCAGGATGATCGTGATGCCGAAGTTCGACGGGTTCATGTAGTGGCGCATGCGGCCGTACACCGGCGCCTGCAGGATCCACTTGGTGCCGACCGCGACGGCGACGCCGAACATCATCACCAGGATCTGGTCGTTGACGTAGGTCAGCATGTTCAGGGCCAGGCCGGTGATGTGCGCCGGCAGCAGGAACTCCATCAGGCCCTTGAACCCGTTGCCCCGGAACCGGACGTCGCGGTGCGTCACCCGGGCGTTGATGATCTCGAGGGCGATCTCCGTGGTGTACGCGGTCGCCAGCGCGACGAACGGGTACAGCCACGGCTGCTCGAAGCCGAGCACGGTGTAGCCGACGATGTTGAAGATCGTGATCGAGATCGCGAAGCGCCGCAGCGCGGTGATGACCTTGTTGGTCCGCTTCGGTGGCGCACTGTCCACCTTGGTCAGAGTCGGGGTGGTCATGTCACATCGCTTCCTTCGCCGTGGAGCCGAGCTGGTACATGTGGCAGCCTGGTTCGAGCTTCAGGTCCTGCGTCCGCAGCTGCCCGGTCCGGTCGCGCCACTGCAGGTGCACGTCGAGCGGGCCGCTGACGTTCTGGCCGAGACCGATCTGGACGTCGAAGCTGCGCCGGCCGGCCTCGCCGCTGCTGCCGTCGACCCGGCCGAGGTACTTCTTGCCGTCCGAGGTCGTCACGGTGACCTGGGCGCCGATCGCGGGCACGCCGGCCGCGGGCAGCGGGCCGGGCGCCACCGGGGCGTCGGTGGTCAGCTTCAGCTGCAGGTACTTGCCGGGGTTCGGGCTGTCGTTGTGGTAGAAGATCGGTTCTTCCCACTGCCGGGCCACGGCGAACTCGGGCAGGCCGTCGGAGTCGGTGTCGCCGACGGCGATGCCGCGGGTGGGCACCGGGACCGCGAGCCCCAGCTTCGGCGCGAGGTCGGTGTACCGGCCGTCGGCGCTCTTCACGAAGAAGTGCAGCGTCTGGTCGCCGCCGATGTCGTCACCGGCGCGGGCGTTCGGCCACCAGAACGGGTTGGACAGCAGGCCGTCGTGGGCCGTGGCGATCTCCTGCAGGTTCGGCCAGCGGTTGACCTGGCCCTTGACGAACCCGGTCGCCTGGGCGATCTGGTTCTCGCCGCTGTTGTTGAAGTCCTGGATCTTGACGTCCCAGCCCCAGCCGGACCACGCCGTACCCTTCTCGGCGCTGTCGTCGTGGAACGGCGCGACACCGTTCTCGAACTGCTTGGTCAGGTCCGCGTTGTCCTTGGCCTCGTTCATGAACTGGAAGTTCGACTCTTCGATGCCCCACGACGTCGTGATGTTGCTGACGAACAGGTCGTAGAGGCCGTCGTGGTTCAGGTCGCCGAAGTCGACGCCCATCCCCTTGAAGGAGTCGTGGCCCAGCACCTTCGACTTCGGGTCGGCGATCCCGCGGACCCCGGTGACCTCGACGAACTCGATGTGGCCCGGCGTGGACTTGTTGTACAGGAAGTGGTCGTGCCCGAAGTCGTTGGCGATGTAGAGCTCCGGCAGGCTGTCGCCGTTGACGTCGGTCGCGCTGGAGGCCAGCGTCCAGCCCAGCCGCGCGGACTCGGGGATGCCCTGGGAAGCGTCGACGAACGTCGCGCCCGGGTTCGCTCCGGACGTCGCGCCGGTCCAGCGGAAGACGTACTTGGCGCCCGAGTTCGTCGCGTGCGACATCGACTGGTTCAGCGTGATGCCGCCGTCGGCGTTCGGGTCCAGGACCTTGCTGTCCGGGAAGTAGTTGCCGACGAAGACGTCGACGTGCCCGTCGCCGTCGAAGTCGCCGATGGTG
Organism: Amycolatopsis sp. NPDC005003; assembly: GCF_053600695.1. Lineage (NCBI taxonomy): Bacteria > Bacillati > Actinomycetota > Actinomycetes > Pseudonocardiales > Pseudonocardiaceae > Amycolatopsis > Amycolatopsis sp. NPDC005003. The sequence continues at coordinate 305,477 of NZ_JBSGAI010000004.1, forward strand.
ACCGAGTCGGTGTTCCACAGCGGACCGTTGTACTTGCCGTCCGGGCCGCGGTGGTTGCCCGGCAGCAGCTCGGTGGGCTGGAACGCCGAGGCGTCGAACTTCGTCGCGGTGGCCTTCTGCAGGAACAGGACCGGGGACCGGCCCCAGTAGTAGGCCAGCACGTCGGTGCGGCCGTCTTCGTTGTAGTCACCGGGGACGCAGCCCATCGGTGCCATGTAGTCCCACGTCGGCAGGGCGGGCGCGGGGTCGAGCGCGAAGGGCGCGTACCGCGGGCCGGAGTCCGGCGCCGGCGTGATGACGACCTGGTCGCTGCGCGGGTCGACCAGGCAGAGGTCGTTGGGCTTGCCGCTGCCGCTGATGTCGTTGATCGCGATGGCGGCGCCCACCGAGGAGATCCAGGCCGCGATCTTCTCGTACTCCTTGTTCACCGTCCGGATCGACTGCGACTTCTTGGCCGCCGGCAGCGCGATCGTCATCGGGGTGAAGTGGAACTTGCCCGCCAGGGAGTCTTGTTCGGCGGCGGAGACGCTGGGCAGCCGGGCGACCAGGAACAGGCCGAGGATCAGCACCAGCGCCACGATGCCCGCCAGCTGCCTGCGCAGCCAGCCGAAGGTCGCGGTCATTTCTTCTTCCCTCCGTGGGTCAGCACTTCTTCGGCGATCCGCTGCCGCCAGATTTCGAAGGCCGGGACGTCGTCACCGTCGACGACCACGGCCGGCCGCACCTCCTGGGTGATGGCCGCGGCGCGCTCGGCGGACAGTCCGCAGATCGCCCGGGCCGCCATCTCGGTCTCCGGGATCAGCAGGCCCGAGCGCACCCGGCACTCGGCGGCGAAAGCGCTTCCCTGCGCCAGCGGCCCGTGGTGGATCCCGGCCCGGTCGACCAGTTCCGCCAGCTCGTCGGCGGTGACGCCGCACGCGTAGGTCGAGGCCAGCCCCACCCCGGCGTACAGATCGCCGTGGCGCGACTCGGGGAACTCCTCGATCGTCTTGGTCACCAGCTCGACGTCGGTGCCGCAGATGAACCACAGCGCCCGGCCGATGCCCTGGTCGATGGCCCGCAGCGCGTAACCGTCGTAACGGCGGTCCGGCCAGGAGAAACCCGGCTCCTGGTACTGGTTCCGGATGTACTTTTCGGTCTTGAAGTACGCCTGGTGGAAGCCGTAGCCGTCGAGGACCAGCCAGCGCAGCAGCGGGTCGAAGGCCGACGCCTTGGGCCACGCGAACCGCGGGAGCCGGCACATGGCCCAGCCCACCCCGACGTAGATGATGTAGTCGTGCTTCTCGCCGGGGCCGGCGAGGAACTCGGCGATGTTCGTGCTCTTGCCGAACGGCAGGCCGTCCAGCACGCCGTACCCCATTCCCGCGCCCTCGTAGGCGAATCCGCGGAACTGCGGGGGGATGCGCTCGAGCCACTCCTCGGCCTGCCCGACCGACTTCGCTTCGACCGCGTGCGCGTACCCGAGGAGGAACTTCTCCCCGACGGTCTCGAGCCGCTCCTGTGCGGCTGGGCTCTTCCGGTGGAAGCCCCGCTTCTCCAGCAAGGTTTCCGAGACGTTCGGTGTCAGGATGCGGCGCCTGAGCGTACGCCAGCCATTGCCCAACGCACTCTCCCCCTTCGGGTCGACTGGGATGTTCCTTCTACGGTCACAGATTCGCTGGTCGGTGCTCTACTCCGCGGTTGCCCGTGATCACGCCGGTCACGCGGTGCGCCGGCGCGCGGCCGGGTCGAACTCCGCCCGGATCCGCTGCCGCCACAGCTCGTAGGGCGGCACCGGGCCGTCGTCGCCGTCGGCCTGTTCGGTGCGATCGGCGAGGTTCTGCGTGCCCTGCACGGAAAGGTCGATGAGGACGCCGGCGGCGAGGTGGGTGTGGGCGGGCACGTACGAGGAGTACGTCCGCGCCTTCACCGCGAACACGACGCCGAGCGCGAGCTCGTCGTAGTGCTCCCCGGACGCCCGGCGCAGCCGGGCCAGCCCGCCCTGGTCGCTGCCGCCGGCGAACGTCGCGGCCAGCCCGACCCCGCTCCACAGGTCCGCGCGGCGGTGCTCGGCGAAGCGCCCGACCGCCGCGGCGACGGCGTCCGGGTTGCCGCCGTTGATGAACCACAGCGCGCGGCCGACGCCCTGGTCGAACGCCCGGCCGAAGTACTCCGGGCGGCCCGCCCACGGGTAGGGCTCCGGCTCGGCCTGCTCCTCGACCCACTTCTTCGTGTCGAAGTAGGCGCGGTCGAAGCCGAAGCCGTCGACGGCCAGCCAGCTCATCACCGGGTGGTAGGCGATCCCGGTCAGCTCGGGCAGGATGTTCTTCCACAGTGGACGCGGCAGCCGCGCCATCGCGAAGCCGATCCCGATGTAGGTCAGGAAGATGTGCGGGCGGGCCGGACCTTCGAGCAGGGCGCGGGTGCGGTCACGGCCGCCGCCGGGCATGGCGTCGAGGATCGTGTAACCCATCGTCGCGCCCTCGTAGGCGAAGCCGCGCTGCTCGGGCTCGATCAGCGCGAGCCGCCGCTCGATCTCCCACAGCGACGCGCCTTCGATGGCCCACTCGAACCCGACCACGACCGCCTGCGGCACCGCTTCGAGCCGGGCCGTCGCGTCGGTGTGGGTGACCGGGAAGCCGCGGTCGGCGAACCCGACGGAGGCGAGCGAGGGGGCGAGCAAGCGCTTGCGCAGCACTCCAATAACAGTGGACATCGTGATTTCGTCCTTCGTCGGTCGGGGAATCAGGCGACGGAGCGCAGGTGCGGCCGCTGCGCGGCGAGCATCCGCTGGGTGAACGGCGACTGCTTGGACGCGAGCGTGATCGCGATCGGCGCGTCGGTCGGGGCCGGGGCCCGCAGGACGACCCGGCCGGTGGACTGGCCGTACGGCGAGACCTGCACGGCCGAGTAGCCGATCGAGAACCGCGGTCCGGCGGCGCCGGGCCGGTGCTGCGCGACCGCGATCGCGGTCCACCGCCCGGCGGGCACGCCGTGCACGGCCAGCTCGCCCGGGCCCGCGTTCGCCTGGCCGCCGAAGGCCACCGGCCCGCACTGCGGCACCGGGTCGGCGAAGAGCCCGACGAGCAGGTCCGCGGGTCCCGCGCCGATCGGCATGTCCACCTGGAGCGAGAGGACACCCGTGCCGGACTGCAGCGAAGCACAGCTGCGGCCCGCGGCCCGCAGCGTCCGCAGCGACGGCAGCCGTTGGTACGTGGGCGAAATCGCCACGAGCAGCTCGGCCACCTGCGGTTCCCGGTACTGCGTCGGCGTCATGCCGACGGCGCGCGAGAACCGGCTGGTGAAGGTGCCGACACTGCTGTAGCCGACGCTGCACACGATGTCGGAGACGTTCAGCGACGTCGTCAGCAGCAACCGTTTCGCCTCGAACAGGCGCACCGCGGTGAGGAAGCGCCCGGGAGTCACCCCGGTCGCGTCGGCGAACATCCGGGAGAAGTGGAACCTGCTGACGAACACCTCCGACGCCAGGTCCGCGAGCGTGATCGGCTCGAAGTACCGTTCCTGTATCGAAGAGATCGCCTGCAGCACCGCAGGCCGGACGGACTTTTCCACTCGTTCCAGGGCCGGCTCGCCCCGCCGGTCGTCGAAATCCCAGTCCTGGCCCACGGCCGCAACCGATCGCAACATCATCAGTCCTACCTCTGGTTTCCCCTCGCGGCAGTTCTCCTGCTGCCAGGGAAAACGGGCGCCGTCGCAGTTCGATGGACGAGCGATGGAGGATCGGGCCGGAAGAAGACGAGGCCGCGTGCGGTCGCCACCGGCACCGGTGCCGTTCGCTCGGCCGCGGTGTGCGGAACGCACGGTCGCGGTGTGCCGGATGCCGGTGCGGCGGGCCGCTTCCGGTCCGGCCGCGGCGACGCCTGGTCCGTTCCGGGGAACGCGGCCACGGCGTCGGCCCAGGTTCGCCCGGGCGCCCCGGGTGCGCCGCGCACCCGGAGGACGTGCGAAACGCAGGTGCCGCCCCGGAAGAACGCACAACGACTCTGGTGGGCGGTTCACTGGCCGCGGTTCCGGCACTCTGTCACATTCGACAGGAAGCCCGGAGTCGGCCGTCCACCGACCTGTGAGCACGAACTGGGGATCGCGCGGACATCGAAAAAGCTGGAGGCTGCCATGTACTCCGCCGAGCGGCGAACCCAAGGCACGGTGCGTGCACTGGAGCGGGGTGTGCGCTTCACGGTGCTCGGTCCGCTGGAAGTGCTCAGCAATGGTGTGGACCACGCACCCACGACGCCGAAGATCCTGCAGCTGCTTGCGGTCCTGGTGATGCGTCCGGGCCGGATGGTACACATCGACACGTTGATCCAGGAACTCTGGTCCGAGAACCCGCCGCGGACGGCGCGGACCACGTTGCACACCTACGTCTACCACCTCCGCCGGTGCATCCAGCAGAACATGCTGGCGCCCGACGCGGACAAGATGCTGGTGACCAAGCCGTCCGGGTACACGCTGCACATCGAACCGTCCCAGGTCGACGTCCACGAGTTCGAAGACCTGCACCGCCTCGGCCGCGACCGGCAGGACGAAGGCGACCAGGCCGCGGCCGCCGGGGCCTACCGGTCGGCACTCGCCCTCTGGTCCGGCACGCCACTGGCGAACCTCCCGTGCGGGCCGGTGCTCTCGGCGTACCGCACCGAGCTGCTGGAGCTGCGCCGCACGGTGCTGCACCTGCGCATCGAAGCCGAAATCACCGAAGGCCACCACCGCGAGCTGATCGGCGAGCTGCGCTCGCTGAGCACGCGCAGTCCGCTCGACGAAGCCCTGCACGGCCAGCTCATGCGCGTCCTCGGGCGCAGCGGCCGCCGATCGGACGCGATGACCGTCTACCGCAGGCTGCGCTCCCGGCTGGCCGACGAGCTGGGTGTCGAACCGTGCGACGACATCCAGATGCTGCACCGGGACCTGATCTCCGAAGGTGACCACCGCTGACCGCCCAGGCACCCGCCGTACCCGTCCGACGCAGTGCCCGACCCAGAAGTGAGGAAGTTCGATGCCCGCTCCGCAAACCCGCGCCTACGGCCAGTTCTGCGGCCTCGCCCGCGCCCTCGAGATCATCGGTGAGCGCTGGTCGCTGCTCGTCGTCCGGGACCTCGTGCTCGGGCCGAAGCGTTACGACGAACTGCAGGCCGGCCTGCCGAAGATCCCGCCGAGCATCCTCTCGGCCCGCCTGAACGAGCTGGAGGCGAACGGCGTGATCCGCCGCCGGGTCCGCGCCGAGCTCGACGCCGGCCTGGTGTACGAACTCACCCAGTACGGCAGCGAACTCGACCAGGTGCTGCTCGATCTGGGCCTGTGGGGCGCCCGCTCGCTGAACCGCCCCGGCCCGGACGACGTCTTCACCCTCGACTCGGCGATCCTTTCGCTGTACACGACCTTCCGCGCCGAGGAGGCCGAAGGCGTGCAGATCAACTTCGAGATCCACTACAACGACCGGATGGTCGTCCACGCCTTGGTGGAGGACGGCGCCGTCAAGGTGGCCGAGGGCCGCTTCGCCGGGGTCGACCTGGTGATCCGCGCCGCCCACGGGCCGGCGATCATCGACCTGATGAGCGGTCAGGTGACGGCCGCGGAAGCGGTCCGGTCCGGCCGGGTGGCGATCGAAGGGGGTCTGGCCGACCTCGAGCTGTTCGGCCGCCTCTTCCACGTCCCGGCCGCGCCCGAACCGCCCTCGGGCATCAGCGTCCGCTGAGGACGCGAACCCGCCTTCGCCGCGGCGGCGTGTCCCGGAGGAACCGGGACACGCCGCGTCACGGAGTGAGCCCGATCCGGCGGGCCTGCGCCATCAGGTAGCGCCGCTCGGGCAGGCTCGCCGACCGCTCCGCCGCCCGCTCGTAGTGCCGGCGGGCCAGGTCGTGCTCACCGGCGAGTTCGAGCAGGTGCGCCCGGACCGCGTCGAGCCGCCGGGCCAGGTCCTGCGTGCCGTCGATCGAGCCGAGGAGTTCGAGACCGCGGGCCGGGCCGTGCACCTGGGCCACGGCGATCGCGTGGTTCAAGGTCACCACGGACCCCGGCATCAGCTCCTGGAGCACCTCGTAGAGTTCGACGATCTGCGGCCAGTCGGTCTCCGCGGTGCTCGGCGCGCGGTCGTGCAGCGCGGCGATCGCGGCCTGCACCTGGTACGGCCCGACCGGCGAGCGACCGAGGACGCGGTCGATCAGCTCGCAGCCCTCGGCGATCATCGCCGCGTCCCAGCGGCTCCGGTCCTGCTCCGGCAGCGGGATCAGTTCGCCGTCCGGCCCCGTGCGCGCGTTCTCGCGCGCGTCGGTGAGCAGCATCAGGGCCAGCAGGCCGGCCACCTCGCCCTCCGCGGGCAGCAGCGCGTGCACCGCCCGGGTCAGCCGGATCGCCTCGACGGCCAGTTCACCGCGCCGGAGTTCGTCTCCCGACGTCGCGGTGTAGCCCTCGTTGAAAATCAGGTACAGCACCTGGAGGACGACCCGCAGCCGGTCCGGGAACTCCGCCGCGGACGGCGGGTGGAACGTCGAGCCGGCGGCCGCGATGCTTTCCTTCGCCCGGGTGATCCGCCGGGTCATCGTCGCCTCGGGAACCAGGAACGCCCGCGCGATCTCCGCGGTCGTCAGCCCGCCGACAGCACGCAGGGTCAGCGCGACCTGGGACGGCGCCGAGACCGCGGGGTGGCAGCAGAGGAACAGCAGGGTCAGGGTGTCGTCCTGGTCGGGCGGCCGGTCCGGGTCCGGGCCGTCGACGCTTTCCTCCTGGACGGCGACCGCCGTCTCACGCCGCCGTCGCGCGCTTTCGCTGCGCCACAGGTCGGTGAGCCGGCGCGTGGCGACCGCGACGAGCCAGCCGCGCGGGTTCGCCGGAACCCCCTCGTCCGGCCACTGCTGCGTCGCCGCGAGCAGCGCCTCCTGCACGGCGTCCTCACAGGCCTCGAACTGGCCGTAGCGGCCGACCAGCGCGCCGAGCACCTGCGGCACGAGCGGGCGCAGTACCTCGGTGAGGGCGGCTTCGGCGGGCACGTCAGGAACCGGGCGCTTCGGATCCGGCGTCCGCGAAGTAGACGACCTCCCGCACCTCGATGCCGAGCCCCTCGATGCCGGCGTCCGGGATCATCGCCGCGAGCTCGTAGGCGCGCTCGCGGCTCGCGCACTCGACGAGGTAGAAACCGGCGAGGAACTCCTTGGACTCCAGGAAGGGCCCGTCGGTGACCGCGGGCAGGCCGTCGCGCACCCGGACGACGGCAGCGGCACCGGGTTCGGCCAGCGCCTGGGTGTTGAGCAGCTCGCCCGACTCGCGGATCCGCCGGATGAAGTCCTGGTGCCCGGTCATCACGGCGTTCATGTCCTGCTCGGACAACCGGCTCATCACTTCCGGCCGGTTGTGCATGACCAGCAGAAATTTCACGGCTGATTCCCTTTCGTCCCGCCTGCGCACCGTCGTGACGAACATAGCCGACCTGGCACGGAGCAAACGGAGAGACGCCTTCCGCGGCCCGGACGTGGCACGCTCGCGCCAGGTGCACCAGCGGCTGCGGACGAGAGGCGACCCCCATGCCGGACGTGTTCACGGACCTGGAAGCGGAGACCGAAGCGCTCGCCGCGCTGGCGGAACGGCACGGCTACGGCACGGCCCCGGACGTCACCACGCACTTCGCCCGCTTGACCTCGACCGCCCGGCTGCTGAGGCTGAGCGTCGAGAGCCCGGATTCGTTCGGGGTCACCGCCCAGGTGTCCTTCGACGGCCTCGACGAGGCGATCCTGGGGTGGCTGGTCGAGCAGCGGAAAGCCAACGCCCTCCTCGCCTCCGCCGCCCCGGACGCGCAGCTTCCCTGGCGGGAGGGGCCGTTGCGGCCGTCGGTGCTCGCCGCCGCCGCGCTGAGCGAACTCTTCGCCGGCGGCCAGGACATCGCCGACACCTTCGGGGTCCGGATCCGGCGCGACGACGCCATCGGTCACGTCGCCTACTTCGGGGTGCGCAACCGCGACCAGGCCTACCGGAGGCACGGGCTGACGCCGCCCGCCGAGCCGTTCCGGTTCGAGCTGCTGGCCCCGTCCGGGGCGCGGTTCGACTTCGGGCCGGCCGACGCCGCCGGGCGAGTCACCGGCTCCGCCGAGGACTTCTGCCTCCTGGTGACCGGGCGCCGGTTCGCGGAAGCGCTTTCGCTGACCTTCACCGGCCGGCGCACCGCCGAGTGGCTGGACCTGCTGGAAAGCTGACCGGCGTCACTCGAACGGGGCCGGGTCTCCCGCGCCGACGCGGAGGATCTCCGCTTCCCCCGACGAGAAGTCGACCACGGTCGTCGGCTCGACGCCGCAGTCACCGGAGTCGAGCACCGCGTCGAGCTGGTGGTCCAGCTCTTCCTTGATCTCCCAGCCCTGCGTCATCGGCTCGCCCTCGCCCGGCAGCAGGAGCGTGCTCGACAGCAGTGGTTCGCCGAGCTCGGCCAGCAGTGCCTGGGTGACGTGGTGGTCGGGGATGCGCACGCCCACCGTCTTCTTCTTCTCGTGGATCAGCCGCCGCGGCACCTCCTTGGTGGCGGGCAGGATGAAGGTGTAGCGGCCCGGGGTCGCCGCCTTGATCGCGCGGAACACGGCGTTGTCGATGTGGACGAACTGCCCCAGCTGCGCGAAGTCCTGGCACACCAGGGTGAAGTGGTGCCGGTGGTCCAGCTTGCGGATGGCACGGATCCGGTCGAGCCCGGTCCGGTTGCCCGGCCGGCACCCGAGCGCGAAGCACGAATCGGTCGGGTAGGCGATCAGCCCGTCGCCGCGCAGGATTTCGGCGACCTGGCCCAGCGACCGCCGCTGGGGGTTCTCCGGGTGCAGGTCGAAGTAGCGTGCCATGACCGCAAAGCCTAGGCGCGCCGGCCACGCCCGGCACGGCGGGCCCGGCCGGCACCGCCCACCGCGGACGCCGAACGGCCACCGCGGCCGGCCCGCTCACCCCGGAACCCGGCCGCCCCACCTCGGTGTCCGTCCGAAGCGGCCCGAACGAGGCGGCAGCGCCGGCCCGTGGCGCCGCGGCCGTCGGCGCGTCTCCCAGTTTGCGCTTTCCGGGCCGGATCCTGGGCCCGGCCGGGCGGGACGGCCACAATCCGCTGTGAGACCGCTGCCAGGGAGGGACCAGTCATGACGGAGCTGACCGTGCCGGAGCTGGACCGCCCCCGAGCCGTGGCCGGGGGGAAGTACCTGTTCGAAGGCCTGCGCGGGCGCGTTTCGCTGGCGGAGCTGTTCGGCGGGCGGCCGAGGCTGGCCGTGCATCACCCCATGGCCGACCACAGCGGCCCCGCCGACGTGGTGCCGGCCGCCGACCTCGCCGCCGCGCTGCACGATCCGGATCTGCGGTTGGTCCTCGTCTCCCGCGTGCCCTACGCCAAGCTCGAACAGTACCGGCGGCACCTCGGCTGGGACATCGCCGCGTACTCGGTCGCGGGCACCGCGTTCACCGACGACTTCCCGGCCACCCGGCACCTGCCCGCCGACGCCGGCGGCGATCCGTGGGACGAGGACGCGGCCGGACTGAGCTTCTTCCGGCTGGTGGACCGTTCCGTGCTGCACACCGGGTCGGTCGCCGTGCCGCCACTGGACTTCCTGAGCCTGCTCGACGGCCGTGCCGGGTTCCCGCCCGCCTCCGGCCACCGCTGACCGGACAGCAGCGCCCGCCCCGCCGCCGTCCGGGCCGCTTTCACATCCCTTCCACCGCGCTGCGGTGGGTTAGGATCAAGCCACAGCACGCACGCAGCGCCCAGACCGAGCCGGCGCGGGGCCAGGTCTGCCGCGCAGATTCCGGGGGTCCGCACTGATGTCTCCGGTCGCCGCACTCGAGCCCGCGCCGGCGCGCTCGGCCACCGCCGAGCCTCGCGGCACCACCGCGGCGGACCGTCGCCCACGGCTGGCCACCTACCTGGCGTCCGCGATCATCATCGTGGTCATCACCGGGTTCGGCGTGATCGGCGTGGTGAGCCTGCTGCCGTCCTCGGTCGACGCCTTCCACGTCGCGTACGCCATCGCCGCCGTCGCCGGGCTGCTGGCGATCCAGCTGCTGTGGTTCAGCCGCCCGACCGCCCGGCTCGACTCGAAGACCAGCCGGATCCTGCTGGCCGTCGTGATCGTCCTGGCCTACGTTCCGATCCCGACCTTCGGCATCTTCTGGGCGGACATGCCCGATTTCGTCGGTGGCGCGGTCCTGCTCATCCTGCCGCCCCGGTACGCCTGGCCCGCGCTCGGCGCGGTCTGCCTCAGCGTCGTCGGGGTCTACCTCGCCTTCGATGCGCCCCTGCTGACCAGCATCTACGGCGGCGTCATCGCGGCCGGCTTCTACAGCATCCTCTTCTACCTGCTGGCCCGGCTCTCGCGGATGGTCCACGAGCTACACCGGGCGCGCACCGAGCTGGCCCAGCGCGCGGTCGCCGAGCAGCGGCTCGCCTTCGCCCGCGACCTGCACGACCTGCTCGGGCTGAACCTGTCGGCGATCGCGCTCAAGGGCGAGCTCGTGCACCGGCTGATGCGCAAGTCCGTGGCGAGCGCGAAGGCCGTGCTCAGCGAGATCAGCGCCACCGCCCAACGCACCCTGTCCGACGTCCGCGCGGTGTCCCACGGCTACCGCGAGCTGTCGCTGGAAAAGGAGTCCCGGACGGCCCAATCGCTGCTGTCGGCGTCCGAGATCGCCGTGCGGATCCACCTCGACCAGGGCGACCTGCCGGTCCAAGCCCGCACGCTGCTGGCGAAAGTGCTTCGCGAAGGGGTCACGAACGTCCTGCGCTACAGCGACGTCGAACACTGCGAGATCGACGTCCGGCACCACGACGGCAAGGTCACCCTGGAGATCGTCAACGACGGAGTGGCGGCGGACGACCCCGCGCTCGAGCCGGGCAGCGGCCTGACGACCCTGCCCGAGGACGTCGCGGCGCTCGGCGGCACGGCGAGCGCGAAAACCGTGGACGGCCGCTTCCGGCTGCGCGTCGAGCTGCCCGTGCCCGAACGCTCCGGCACCGCGGCCGGGCCCGGCGCCGAGGGGGGATCGGAGACCGAGTCCCGCCGGATCGGCAGGCTGCTGGCGGTCGTGATGGGCTTGATGGGCTGCGGCGCCACGGTGCACGTGCTCGATCTGACCACCCGGCCGTGGGAAGTGGTGCTGGTCGTCGGCTCGATCGTGGCGTTGCTGGCGCTGCAGTTCTCGTACTTCAACCGGCCCACCACCCACCTGCGCTCGGCCCAGAGCTACGGCATGCTGTTCGTCCAGGCCTGCCTGACCTACCTCCCGCTGCTGCCGCTGGGCCCGCACTGGGTCAGCGTGCCGGGGCTGCTGATCGGCAGCGCGCTGCTGGTGCTGCCGCCCGTGGCGGGCTGGATCTTCTTCGTGCTCAACATCGCCGCCTACGCGGAGATACAGCGGATCTCGGGCGCGGACATCACGTCCACCGTCTTCTACACCGCCGCGACCGTGCTGACCGGGCTGTCGGTGTTCGGGCTGCTGTGGCTGGTCCGGCTGGTCACCGAGCTGGACGAGACCCGGCGGCGGCTGGCCGAGATGGCCCTCGCCGAAGAGCGTCTGCGCTTCGCCCGCGACCTGCACGACCTGCTCGGCATGAGCCTCTCCGCGATCGCGCTGAAGAGCGAGCTGACGGCCCGGGTGCTGCCGCTCGACCGCGACCGCGCCGCCGAAGAGCTCGGGGAGGTCCTCGGCCTGACCCGGCAGGCCCTCTCCGATGTCCGGTCCGTCGCCAGCGGTTACCGGGAACTGTCTCTCGACAACGAGTCCCGCACCGCGCAGTCGGTGCTGGTGGCCGCCGATGTCCGGGTGCGCATGGAGATGCTCGAAGAGGACCTGCCGGTACCGGTCAAGACGGTGCTGGCCGTGGTCCTGCGCGAGGGCGTCACGAACGTGCTGCGACACAGCAAAGTGGAGAGCTGTGAGATCGCGATGCGCCGGACCGACGGCGGGATCAGCCTCGACATCGTGAACGACGGCGTGGAGCGGAACGGGGCCGGCCACAACGGGTCGTCGTCCGGACAAGGGAAACCGGCCGGGAGCGAAGAGCTCGCGGTGCCCGGCCCGGACCCCTCGTCCGGCAGCGGCATCGGCAACCTGTCGCACCGGGTCACCGATCTCGGCGGCGAACTGACGGCCCGCGTGGAGCCGGACGGCCGGTTCCGGCTGCGGGCGGTCGTGCCGGTCTGAACCACTGGCCGGCGAGCTCGCCGGCGCGCGGTCCGTGCGGCGATCACAGCCAGCCGGAGTCCTCCGCGATCCGGATGGCGTCCACCCGGTTGCGGGCGTTCAGCTTCGTCACGACCGTCGTCAGGTAGTTGCGGACCGTGCCCGCCGACAGGTAGAGCCGCGCGGCCACCTCGACGGTTCCGTACCCCTGCGCGGTCATCCGCAGCACGTCCAGCTCCCGGCCGGTGAGCGGGCAGTCCGCCGTGTCCCAGGCGGCCAGTGCGAGGGCACCGTCGACCATGCGGCGGCCGGCGAGCACCCCGCGCACGGCGTTGGCCAGGTTGCCGGGAGGCGCGTCCTTCAGCAGGAAACCGCCCACCTTGGCGTCCAGGGCGCGCCGCAGCGTGCCCGGCCGGCCGAGGCTGGTGAGGATGAGGGTCCGGCACTCCGGCAGCTGTTCGTGCAGCTCACCGGCCGCGGTGAGGCCGTCCTTGCCCGGCAGGTCGATGTCGATGACCGCCACCTGGGCCCGCTCCGCCCTCGCCGCGGGCAGGATGTCGAGTCCCGACGCGACCTCCGCGACGACATCGATGTCAGGCTCCAGCCGGAGCAGGGCGACCAGTGCACCCCGCACGATGTGCATGTCCTCGGCAACCAGCACTCTGATCAAGGGTGCCTCCGCACTCACGATTCCCCAGGAGCTCAGTTAAACATTCTGCTCGGCGAATCGGTTGCACCGATCGGGCACCTTTCGCCGTTGCGGCAGCAAATCCGCATACAGAGGTAAGCACCAGGTTGAGAATGTCGACCCGCGCGGCCGGCCGACTACTGGCGGTGACCACCCGGGGCGCGCGGCAGGCCGCCGCGGACCCCGCGCTCCACCCGCGCCGAGCCGGTCCCGCGGCGTGCCAGTGACACGGCGGAACCGGCTCGGCGCGGGTGGGGAACTGCGGAAACCCGGTTCAGGCTGCCTCGAGGACGTCGAACCGGCAGACACTCGCCCGGATGGGCGAGACGTCGGCCGAGACGTCGTCGGCCCACTGCCCGAACCGATCGATGACGAGGTCGGTGGCCGCCGATTCGCACTCGATACCCATATCGGCGAAAAGCGCGCGGACATCAACGGAAACTCGTGCAGACATAATGTACTCCCCAGCGGCGAAGATGAATTTTTCGGATGCCTTCGAATCTTCGCAAAGCACTTACGCAGCAGCCAGTGTCCGAATCATCGGGACGTTGTGGTTTCCACATACTCCGCGCGGTTCCCACCAGGACTCCGAATGGCCCAGCAAATCGTCGAACGGGCGCCCGACAGGCCCGGTTCGATCACCATCGGCGAGCATACATATACACTGAGTGATCATTCGCCGGCTGGGAGTCGAGGCTGTTCATGCGCGGGTACCCGGCACCGGGGCGCCGAAACGACGCATGTGCAAAACGCATGTCGACCACCGGTGAAACCCACGCCGACCGGTGCACAGAGCACTTAAGAAGTAGACGGCCGCGGACCTACAGTTTCAGCCGGAATCAATTCTCCGCACCGATGCCCGCACCGGAAGGCGATCGGGCGGCTTCGTCAAGCTGAGGGGACGGCCCACCATGGATGAGATCGTCCGGCAAGCCGTGGCACGCGCCATCGTGACCATGCGAGACAACCTGGGTGAACGGCTCACGATCGACGACCTCGCCCGCGCGGCCATGTTCAGCAAGTTCCACTTCACGCGGGTGTTCCTGCGGGTCACCGGGCTGTCGCCGGGCCGGTTCCTGTCCGCCCTGCGGCTGGCCGAGGCCAAACGCCTGCTCACGACCACCGTGATCTCGGTCGCCGACATCAGTCACCAGGTCGGCTACAACAGCGTCGGCACGTTCAGCGCGCGCTTCAGCTGCAGCGTCGGCGTCTCGCCGTCCGGCTACCGCCAGCTGCGCGGCAGGTCGCCGATGATCCCCGAGCGGCGGGACGAACCCGGTTCGGGGACCACCCTGCGCGGGCAGGTCCGCGTGGCCCCGGAGGCCGAGGCCGGGCCGGTGTTCGTCGGGCTCTTCGCGGCCCGGATCGCGGAGGGTGTGCCGGCCCGGCACGCCATCCTGCCGGGACCGGGGCCGTTCACGCTGGCGGACGTCCCGCTGGGCTCGTGGTACGTGCTGGCGCACGCCCAGGGCACCACCCCCCTCGACCACCACCGCACGCAGCGGCCGTTCACCGGCCTCGCCGGGCCGGTGACCGTCCAGGGCGGGGTCACCGCGAGCCTCGCCGACGTCCGGCTGCGCCCGCGGCAGGGCTTCGACCCGCCGGTCCTGCTGGCCCTGCCCGACCTCCGCCAGGCCGCCCTCGCGCGCCCGAGGGCCAGCTGACCGGCGCGCGATTCCGGCCGCCAGGTCCGCCGCCCGCCGATCCACCGGCGGCGGACTCGCCGCATCGCGCGGCCGTCCGCGCGATGCCGATTCCGGCTATTTCCGTCGCATTCGCCGATGTGCTTGCGAAAACGCCGGTACCGCCGGGCAATGGCGTACAATTGCCGTCGGAGTCGCCGGACTGGGGTGCGAGGTACCGTCGTGATCAAGGTCTTGCTGGCTGAAGACATGCACATGGTCCGCGGTGCTCTGGTCGCCCTGCTGAACCTGGAGTCCGACATCGAAGTGGTCGCCGAGGTGTCCTCGGGCGACCAGATCCTGCCCGCCGCCAAAGCGGCCCAGCCCGACGTCGCGGTCATCGACATCGACCTGCCGGGCAAGGACGGGTTGTCCGCGGCGATCGAGATCCACGAGAGCCTGCCCGACGTCCACACGTTGATCCTGACCAGTCTCGGCCGCCCGGGCACGGTGCGCCGGGCGCTGGACGCCAAGGTCAACGGCTTCCTGCTGAAGGACGCGCCCTCGGACAAGCTGGCGAACGCCGTCCGCTCGGTCGCGGTCGGCCGCCGGGTGATCGACAGCGAACTCGCGCTGGCGGCCTGGGAAACCGACGACTGCCCGCTCACCCCCCGCGAGATCGAGATCCTGGCCTTGGCGGCGAAGGGGCGCACCGTCGCCGACATAGCCTCGCAGCTCTTCCTTTCGGCCGGCACGGTCCGCAACTACCTGGCCGCGGTGGTGACGAAGCTGAACGCCCGCAACCGGGTCCACGCCATCCGCATCGCCACCGAAGCCGAGTGGCTCTGAGCCGCGGTCACCCCGAACCGGACCGGGTCGCCGGAGGCACCCCACCGGGAAAGCGTTTACCACGTTCGCCCGCCCGCCGACGCCGCGGATCGACCGGGCGCAGCGGGATCGCCACGAGCAACCGGTGGGTGCCGTCCTCGGCGTCCGTTTCGGTCGTCAGCGTGCCGTTGAGGGCCTCGACCCGGTCCAGGAGATTGCGCAGCCCGGCCCCCGAATCCACGCCGCCGCCGTCCGCGCCGCCCGCGCCGTCGTTGACGATCTCCAGCCACGCCGTCCCGTTTCCGGCGCTCACGGAGAGCGCGCACCAGCTGGCGGTGCTGTGCCGGACCACGTTCGTCACGCCTTCGCGCAGCACCATGGCGAGGACGGTGGCCACCGGCGGCGGCAGGTCTTCGATGCCGGCGCGGGCGATCGTCACGCGGGTCGAGGCGGCGCTCAGCACCTCCGCCGCGGCCCGGCATTCGTCGTCGAGCGACAGTTCGCGGTAGCCCGCGGCCACCGTCCGGACGTCGGCCAGCGCGCGCCGCGACATCACCAGCAGGTCCGCCAGTTCCTCCTTGGCGTGCGCCGGGCGGTCGAGCAGCAGCCGGTCGACGAGCTCACCTTTGAGGGTGATCGCCGAAAGGCTGAGCCCCAGCAGATCGTGCAGGTCGCGCGCGAACCGCTCGCGTTCGTCGGCGACGACCCGGCGCTGCAGTTCGCGAACCTCGTCGTCGCGTTCGGCCACCAGCCGCACGGCCGTGCCGAGCCCGAACAGCGCGAGCGCCCCCACGCCGGCGGCCACCGCACCGGCCACGGCCGCCTCCACCCGGCCACCGGGCACGCCGGCGAGAGCCGGGACGAAGCCCGCCGCGACGCACGCGAGCAAGGCGACGGGCACCGACCGGGCCGGCCGCCACACCAGCAGCATCCCGCCGGCGAAGAACCCGCTCGCCGGCGCCCACGGCGTGCCCAGCAGCGGCAACGGCAGGAAGCCGAGCGCGGCCTCGCCGGCCAGGACGGGCGCCGGATGCCAGGCAAGGCCGAAGGTGCGCCAGGTCAGGTGCGCGCAGACGAGCGCCGCGGCGCAGGCCACCGCGACCAGCTGCGCCGGCCACGACGCACGCCCGGTCACCACCGGCAGCACGGCCGGCACCGCCACGGCGAAGGCGGCCACCGCCTGCGCGCCGGCCACGATCGCGGGAAAGCCGGGCCGTTCGTCCCCGGACGGGTGCGTCTGCCGGCGGGCCAGCGCACCGGCCCCGCCACCGAGTCCCGTTCCCCGAACCCGCACCCGACGGACCACGACCCCTTCCCCCATCACCGCACCTCAGTGACACCAAGGTACAGGGGCCGGTGGCCCCGGCAGACCCCCTTGTCAGGCCGGAACCGCGTCGCCGGGGAAGTCCAGCACGCACTCCCCGACGCTCACCTCGGCCGGCCACTCCAGCTTCAGGGAGCGGTCGACGCGGTCGCCGGCGTCCACCGGCACGGCGTGCGCGGTCAGTCCCATCGCCTTCGCGGTGAGGTAGAGGACCTGCTGCAGCGCACCGACGTGCACCAGCGTCGTCGCGTACGCGGCGCTGCCGAGCACCCAGGCGATCCGCGACATCCGCGCGGTCATCGTCAGCAGCACCGAGGGCCTGCGATGGCTGCCGGCCCCGATCATCGCCACGTCGAGCATGGCGTCCAGGACGCCCATGTCGTCGTTGATCAGCGTCAGCGTGTGCCACAGCGGGTCGTAGTGGTAGATCCCCCGCCCCAAGCCCGTGCAGCGGTTGATCACCACGTAGATCTCGAGCTCGTACAGGCAGGCGATGCTGAAGTACGGCCGCTGGGACGCCTCGTGACCGGGCCCGCCGGGCAGGTAGGCCGGTCCGATCGAGCGCACCCGCGCCGCCCGGTAGAGCAGGTCTCCGACCTGCTCCGCGGACAGGGCCCGGTCGGTGACCTCGGGGCAGCTGTGCTCCTGCTCGAGCAACTTCGTCAGCGTCGGGTCGGTGGCCCGCAGCGCCGCCTGGTCCGGGCGGTGCAGCGGGAAGGTCGGCCCGGCGGTGATCTGCTTGACCACCGGCGGCTCGGCCCACCCTCGGTTCGCCTCCCGCTGCCCGCCCTTCTGCCACGTCCGGCTGCGGGTGTGGAACATCAGGTCTTCGGGCGACCAGACGGCCAGTTCGGCGTCGGTGTCCTCGGCGAAGGCCGCCCAGTCGTCGGCCACCAGAACCACGCCCGCGGCCACCAGGAACGCGACGAGGTCGGCGACGAGCGGCTCGGCCAGCCCGGTGGTCTCGGCGACCTGCGCGACGGTGACCGGGCCGGCCAGCGACGACGCCACGGTCACCGCGGGCGAGCGCAGCAGCGCGACCCGGTACCGGGCCCGGGGTGACTCGAGGAGCAGGCCGCCGTCGTTCGGCCGCATCGCCGAGTAGCGCGACAGCTTGATCAGCCTTCCGGGCGGCACCGGGTCGGTCGGGAAGATCGGCGACTGGGTCACCGGGATCGCCGAGAGCACGGGCCCGCGGCCGTCGGTCAGCGCCAGCGAGTGCACGACCGAGCCGGAGAGCCGGTTGAGGACGTTGCGCAGCACGCCCGCCCACGCCTCGACCCCGCCGCTCGCCGACGCGAAGTTGCCCATCGAAACCGGGCCGAGCGCCATCCGGCCCAGCGACTCGCGGACCGGCCGGGGGATGTCCGCCAGCTCGTACTCGCCCCACCAGGTGATCGCGACGAGCGTGTCGTCGTCCCCCGCCTCCAGCAGAGTGTCTTCGGTGAGGGACCAGAGCCGGACGGTCTCCGGGTTCCCCTCCGGGGGATAAGCAGGCAAGGCCAACTCCTCAAGCAACAGCGAAAACCGAGCGCCGGGGGCGTTCAGAGGAACATCGGGAACGGGTTGAGGCGCTCGTACGGGATCGGTGCGTCGAGCCGGCCGAGCCGGACCGGGACGTCGAAGAGCCGGCCGGGCGCGAACCGGGTCCAGAACGGGCGCAGCCCCGGTGCGAGCACCTTGACCACCGGGATCCCGACGTCGGGCCGCGTCTGGTCGAGCACCAGCAGGTCCAGGCCGGCGCGGTCGAACACCGCGCCGAGGGCCTCGACGTCGTCGCGGACGTCCGCCCGGTTCACGAACCGGAAGTCCGCCGCGGTCCGCATCCGCTGCCCGGCCGCCGGCCGCAGGTAGGGCTGGTTGGCGACGGTGGCGTACTCGAGCCAGCGCCGCGCGTCCGGGTCGTCGAGCTCGTGGCCAGAGGACCGCACGATCGGCAGCATCTGGTTGAGCTCGGTCACCGCGCGGCGCACCGCGATCCGCGGGTCGAGGTGCGCGCCGAAGCCCAGCATGATCTCCTCGTGCGGGCCGTCGACCCGCCGCGACAACGCGACGGTCACCGGGATGTCCAGGTCGCTGGTCACGTCGAGGACCCAGAACTCCCGGCCGATCCCCGCGTAGCTGCCGGACATCTCGTCCAGCCACGGGTCGGCGAAGGACGCGAGGTCGACCCCCGGCACCGGCGTCCGGTTGTACCACCACAACGCGACGGCATCGCGTTCGACGAGCTCCAGCGTGCCCTGCAGGATGGCGTCCTCCAGGCTGCTGCCGGCCGCGGCGCCGTTCGAGTCGGCCCGCACCCCGCGCGCCGCGCCTTCGCGCGGAGTTCCGTAGTACAGGTAGGACGTCGGCAGGAGGCGGCGGCGCCCCGACCGCGACCACACCGGCGTCCAGTCGATCCGGGCCGTCGGGTCGAACGGCTCGCAGACCTGCTGGAACGGCCCGTGCGCGGCGTTCCAGGCGGCCCGGTCCCGGTATTGCCGGTCGGCGAAGAGCATGCACTCGTTGGGGTGGAGCGCTTCCTCGCCCAGCTCCTCGTACGAGCCGCGGATGCGCAGTTCGTCGCCCTGGAAGTTGCCGGAAAACCGTTCCGCGGCTTCGCAGAGCGCGCTGACCTCCGCGTCGAGCGGGCTGACGCCCTTGCCGCCGCTCTCGGAGCGCAGCCCGGCGCGCAACGCGGCCATGCCGGTGACACCGCGGGCGACGTTGGGCCCGGAGCGGTAGGCGTTGGCGAACGGGGGCGCGGCCGGATCGGGCTGGATCTCCTTGATGATCCCGGTCACCGGGCTGACGAGGTGCCGGTGCCGTTCGAGCATCTGCGCCGGTGTCGCCGTGCGGTGCCCGCCGCCCCCGGTCGTCGCCTTCTTGGCCGGCTGCAGCGCGACCGGGCGCGTCGAACGCCACGCGACCAGCCACGGGTCGCCGCAACAGGGGCACTGCGGGCGACGGCGCAGTTCGTGCAGCCTGCCCTGCAGGTCGAGCGTGTCCAGCGTCCACACGCACTGCTGGCCGTGGTGGCGGTAACCGGCCACCCACTTGACCGCTTCCAGCGCGATGAGGTGTGCCGCGGCCGAGGTGAGGGGCGGCAGCGCCGAGACCGGGCGGCGCGCCGGGCCGGCGTGGCCGAGCTCCTCCTGGACGCACGCCTCAGCGTGGCGGTGGCCCCACAGCCGGTGGGTCAGGCAGCGCCAGCACGCGCCGCCGGGCTGCAGCACCGGCCCGATCCACACCTGGGCGCCGAACGGGCGCGCCAGCAGCCACGGCCGCCCCGCGCGCCGGTGTTCCGCGTCGACGCGGGCCAGCCGCGGGTCGAGGTAGTCGGCGCACAGCACCACCGACAGGTCGGCGGCGCCGGCGTCCGGGGGAACCACTTCGAGGCCGGCGCCGGCCAGCGCCCGGCCGACCGCGCCCGCCTCGATGCCGTCGGCGCTGTCCCCGACCGCGGCCAGCCGCACGGTGCCCTGCCGTGCGGCCACCACGTCGGCGTCGACGCCGCAGGCGTCCCAGTAGGCCAGCGCGCGCTCGTCGCCGGCCCGGGTGTCCTCGCGCCGGCTGCGCAACGTCACCAGGCCGGCGTCGACGAGCTGGGCCAGCAGGGCGGCCACCTCCTGCGGCGCCATGCCGCCGGGGCGCCCGCGCAGCAGCCGGTCGAGGTCGTGCGTGCCGTCCAGCAGCGCGGCCAGCGACTCGATCTTCTCCCCGCGCATGGCGATCACGCCCTGCTCGGAGAACAAGTACGCGCCCTTGCCCGAGTGGACCTCCGCTCGCAGGTGCCGCCGGAATGCCGGGGCCCGCGGGGGTACCGGCGCCGACCCGGCGCCGTGGTCCGGGACCGGAGCGTCCACTGCTGCCGTGCGCATCGGCTCTCCTGCCAGTCGTCGATGGGCGGGACGAGAGACCAGGGAATCGTGCTCCAGGCGACGTCAACTCGACCAGTGCCGTGAGCACGGGGAAGTCGTGCGAAACGCATGGTCCGGCGTGAGAAACGCACATGCGGGCCGTGTACCGCGCACTGGCCGGGCACGGCGGCGAACCGTCACCGTAGACGACGACGCCCGGGGCGACCCGGCAGCGCGGGCCCTCGCGGCGTCACGGGGACCGTAACCGACCTCGCGGCCCCGCGCGAATCGGGCGGCGCCCGGTCCGGCACACCGAGACAAGTGAGGACCCGAGTATGCCTACTTCCGCTCGCACCTACGGACAGTTCTGCGGCCTGGCCCGGGCGCTCGAGATCGTCGGCGAACGGTGGTCGCTGCTCGTCGTGCGTGACCTCATGCTCGGCCCGAAGCGGTTCACCGACCTGCAGCGCACCCTGCCGCGGATCCCCGTCAGCATCCTGACCTCCCGGCTGAACGAACTCGAGGAGTGCGGTGTCGTCCGGCGCCGCGTGCTGTCGCAGCTCGACGCCGGTGTCGTCTACGAACTGACCGAATACGGTTGCGAACTCGACCACATCGTCCTCGACCTCGGCCTGTGGGGTGCCCGCTCGCTCACCTACCCGCGGCCCGACGACGTTTTCACCCTCGACACCGCGATCATCTCGCTGTACACGACCTTCCAGGAGGAGGCCGCGGCCGGCGTGCGCGTCAACTACGAGCTGCACCACCTCGGCGGCGAGATCATCGTGCACGCGATGGTCGACAACGGCTCGCTCAAGGCCTCCTCGGGCGCGTTGCCCGCCGCCGACCTGGTGATCGAGCCGCAGGGCCCGGCGATCCTCGACCTGCTCAACGGGAACCTGTCCGCCCGGGACGCCCTCGACAGCGGCAAGGTCCGCATCGACGGCGACCCGGCCCACCTCGAGTTGTTCACCCGCCTGTTCCACATCCCGCCGGCCCCGGATCGCGCCACCGGACTGGCACTGCACTGACGCTCCCGGTCCCGGCGTCAGTGCCGCCGCCGGGACCGGGAGGCGACCGGCAGCGCAATTCTCCCCGCAGATCAGCAATTCGGAGTAACAGGGCCACCGCGCCGACCGGATATCGTCGACGCATCAACGTTCTTGCCGCTTAGGGAAACTGGGGTCACCATGTCGACGTCCGAACTCGCTCGTCCGTCCGGGTTCCTCGGTCAGCTCAACAGCCGGTGGCACCACCGCGCGCTCGCGGTGTTCATGGTGATCGTGATCGCCCACTGGGCCGAGCACATCGTGCAGGCCGTCCAGATCTACGCGCTGGGCTGGCCGGCGCCGAAGGCGCGTGGGGTGCTCGGGATGCCGTTCCCGTGGCTGATTTCGCAGGAATGGCTGCACTA
>NZ_JBSGAI010000005.1:0-326525 GCF_053600695.1 Amycolatopsis sp. NPDC005003
TTTGGGGACAACGCCGCGAACCCGGAGTCGTTGAACGCGTGGATCACCTCCCGCACATACCCCTCGCTTGCGGCGAACATCGCTGCGATCTCGCCTGCGGACCGGCCCTGCGACGAGGCCAGCACGATCCCGGACCGTCGCAGCCGCACCCGATCCCGCGTCGACCTCGTGATCTTGACCAGCCGCTGCGCTTCTTCGGGCTCCAGCGACCGCGCGAACACCTCAGGCTGACGTGCCATGACTCACCTCCACCGGCCAGCCTCGCGATCACCAGCTCGGATGTCCACGCGACACGGTTACCGCGTCAACGTTCCTTGATGAGGCACTAGCGTGAACCCGGACCGCCCGAACCGCCAACAACGGGCAGATGGCCTCACGACAGGCAGGCGGTTCCTTGAGTTCACCGAGTGAAGCCGGGGACGACGCGGACGTGATCACCGCGTCACTGGCGCATCCCGAGCGGTTCGCGGCGGTCTTCGACCGCCACGCCCCGCACATCCATCGCTACCTCGCCCGGCGGCTCGGCGGCCAGGTCGCCGACGACCTGATGGGCGAGACGTTCCTGATCGCGTTCGGCGGGCGCGCCCGCTACGACCCGGCGTTCCCGAGCGCGCGGCCGTGGCTCTACGGCATCGCGACCAACCTCGTCGGGCAACGGCGCCGCGAAGAGGCCCGCGAGTACCGGCTGCGAGCCAGTCTGGGGCCGCCCGCCGAGCAGGTCTCCCACGCGGACCGGGTCGCCGAGCGGGTGACGGCGCAGGCGATGCACGGCCGGCTGGCCGGGGCCCTGGCCGAGCTGTCTCGCGGCGACCGCGACGTGCTGCTGCTGATCGCTTGGGAAGGCCTCGCCTACGAGGAGGTCGCGGCCGCGCTGGGGATCCCGGTCGGCACTGTCCGGTCGCGCCTGAACCGGGCCCGCAGGAAGGTCCGCGCCGCGCTGGCGCTCGAGGAGGTCTCGAACCATGGATGACATGCAGCTGTTGCGCGACTTCGCCGGGCCCGCCGGGCTGCCGGCGGCCGGCGACCTGGCCCGGAAGCGGGCCGAACTGCTCACCGCCACGGTATCGGCTCGCCCCCGGCACCGGCGCGCGCTCTGGGGCGGGGTGACCGCGGCCGGGCTCGCCGCGGCCGTGGCCGCCGTCTTCGTGCTCACGCCGTCGGACGCTCCCGTCGGACCGGCTCCGGTGCGCCCGGTGACCGATCCGGTGGGAATCCTGTACGCCGCCGCTGCGAAGGCGCGCGCTCTGCCGGACGTCACCCCGCGGCCCGATCAGTTCGTCTACACGAAGACGCGGCTCGCGGACGGCCGGGAGAACGAGACGTGGGCGTCGGTGGACGGCACCCACGACGGCTTGTCGTTCGTCTTCGGCCACGAGACCGAGGTGGCGGGCTGCCGCGACGGGAAACGCGTGCAGAAAGAGGGCCGTGGGCGGACGGTCACGAGCCGGTGCGTGCCGCACCCCGCCGCCCCCGCGGACCTGCCCACGGACGCCGACGCCATGCTCGCGTACCTGCACAAGAGCACCTACGGCGAGGGAGACACGCTGCACGACCTCGGCCGCGAGGTCGTCGACCTGGCCGGCGGCTGGCTGCGCCCGGCGGTGCGGGCCGCTCTCTACGAGGCCGTGGCGAAGGTGCCCGGCCTGGTCTCCCGCACCGACGCGAAGGACGCCACCGGCCGGACCGTTCTCGGCATCACCTGGAACAGCACGACCGAGCACGGGATCGGCAACCAGGACGAGTTCCTGTTCGACCCGGTGACCTTCGCCTACCTCGGCTCCGGGATGGGCGCGGTGGTGAGCCAGGGCATCGTCGACGCGGTGCGGCAACGGCCCTGAACGTGCGAAAGGGCCGCCCCGGGACTTCCCGGGGCGGCCCTTTCGGCGGAGGACTCAGCCGAAGAAGACTTCGGCTTCCTGGTAGCGCTCGACCGGGACGGTCTTCAGCTCGGCCGTCGCCTCGGAGAGCTTCACGCGCACGATGTCCGTGCCCTTGAGGGCGACCATGACGCCGAAGTCGCCGTCGGCCACCGCGTCGACCGCGTTGAGGCCGAACCGCGTCGCCAGGACGCGGTCGTAGGCCGTCGGGGTGCCGCCGCGCTGGACGTGGCCCAGGACCACCGCGCGGGACTCCTTGCCGGTGCGGTGGGCGATCTCGTCGGCCAGCCAGGTGCCGATGCCGCCGAGGCGGACGTGCCCGAAGGCGTCCTTCTCGCCGGTCAGCAGCTTCTCCTCGCCGCCCTCGGGCAGCGCGCCCTCGGCGACGACGATGATCGGCGCGAACTCCTTCTCGAAGCGGCGCTCGACCCAGGAGACGACCTGGTCGACGTTGAAGTGCTTCTCCGGCACCAGGATGACGCTGGCGCCGCCGGCCAGGCCGGAGTGCAGCGCGATCCAGCCGGCGTGGCGGCCCATGACCTCGACGACCAGCGCGCGGTGGTGCGACTCGGCCGTGGTGTGCAGCCGGTCGATCGCCTCGGTCGCGATGGAGACCGCGGTGTCGAAGCCGAAGGTGTAGTCGGTGGCGCCCAGGTCGTTGTCGATCGTCTTGGGTACACCCACGACGCCGACGCCGTCGTCGGTCAGCCGCTTCGCGACGCCGAGGGTGTCCTCGCCGCCGATCGCGATCAGCGCGTCGACACCTTGATCGGCGAGGACCTGCTTGATCTTGTCGACGCCGCCCTCGACCTTGTACGGGTTCGTGCGCGAGGACCGCAGGATGGTGCCGCCGCGGGTGAGGATGTCCTCGACGTCGTTCAGGCCCAGCGGGCGGCTGTCGCCGGTGAGCGGGCCGTTCCAGCCGTTGCGGAAGCCCACGAAGTCCCAGCCGTGCACCTCGATGCCCTTGCGCACCACCGCGCGGATCACCGCGTTGAGCCCCGGGCAGTCGCCGCCGCCGGTCAGCACACCGACACGCATGAGAAGCCTCCGTCTGTTCTCGGGAGATGACAGTCACATTTCGTCGTCCGCCAGAGTAGCGGCTCTCGTCTTGATCGGTGCAGGCCGTACCACCTGCCGGATCGGTCCTCGTGGCGGCTGTGCTACGTTGACCCCGTGCAGCGCTATTTCTGGTTTACGAAGCCGGCCCCGGGTGGGCACGGCGGCGTGAACCTGCGCTGACTCCCACCCCGAGCCGGATTTCGAAACCGGCTCGGCGAGTCCCCCGCGGGTCGGTGTCCACCAGGAAGGAACACCCCCGCCATGACGCTCTCCGCCGGACCGGCCACCATCGGTGACCTCAGTGATCTCGATGCCGCGCGCACCACGTCGATCAGTCCGCTCATTTCGCCCGCGCTGCTGCGCGAAGACCATCCGGTCGACGCCGCCGTCGCGAAGGTGGTGCGGCACGGCCGCGCCGAAACGGTCGACATCCTCGAAGGCCGCGACGACCGGCTCCTCGTCGTGGTCGGCCCGTGCTCGGTCCACGACCCCGAGGCGGCCCTCGACTACGCCCGCAGGCTGGCCGCGAAGGCCGAGGAGCTGCGCGGCGAGCTGCACATCGTGATGCGCGTGTACTTCGAGAAGCCGCGCACGACGCTGGGCTGGAAGGGCCTGATCAACGACCCGGACCTCGACGGCACGTTCGCCGTCAACAAGGGCCTGCGGATGGCCCGCAAGCTGCTGCTCGACGTGTCCGAGCTCGGCCTGCCGGTGGGGTGCGAGTTCCTCGACCCGATCACGCCGCAGTTCATCGCGGACATCGTGACGTGGGGTTCGATCGGCGCGCGCACGGCGGCGAGCCAGGTGCACCGCCAGCTGTGCAGCGCGCTGTCGATGCCGGTGGGCATCAAGAACTCGACCGAGGGCGACGTCCAGGTGGCGATCGACGCGACCCGCGCGGCGGCGGCGAGCCACGTGTTCCCGGGCATCAACACGGACGGCCTGGCGGCGCTGCTGACGACGTCGGGCAACCCGGACTGCCACGTGATCCTGCGCGGCCACAGCGGCGGGCCGAACTACGACGCGGGTTCTGTTTTGGACGCTTTGGCCCGGTTGGCGAAGGCTGGGCTGCCGGAGCGGGTGATCATCGACGCTTCCCACGGGAACAGCGGCAAGGACCACGTGCGGCAGGGTGTGGTGGTTTCCGAGCTGGCCGCGCGGATTGCGGCGGGTGAGCGCGGGATTTCGGGGCTGATGATGGAGAGCTTCCTGGCCGGTGGGCGGCAGGACCTTTCGCTGGGGCACGCTTCGGAGCTGACGTACGGCCAGTCGATCACGGACGCTTGTTTGGCCTGGGACGACACCGCGCCGCTGCTGGACGAGCTGGCTTCGGCGGTGCGGGCGCGCCGCTGAGAGGTCCCCGGCCTGGGGGGTCCCCCGGTTTTTACGTTACCGGGGACCCCCGACAATTCCGGGCTCGCGATCCATGCGCCCCAAGGCGGCCTTGGTTGCGTCTCACGCACCGAAGGCCGCATTGGGGCGCTCCCGGGCGGGGTCGGCACAGCGGAAAGTGTCGATCCCTGCCGGTAGCGTGGAAAATGGGGGCGCCCCCGCCGGCCGGCGGGTCTACGGCCGGCGGGTCAACGGCGCGGGAAGTAGCTCTCGATGACTTCCCACCGGGCCAGGTTGTGCTTCGCGTCCGCCAAAGCGTCGTGCTGGTCGGTCGGCGCGGCCGGCAGCTTCGGCTTCCCCGCGTCCTCCCACCGCTGGCGCAGATCTCGCGTGAACCGCGGCAGCTGCCGGGGCAACGCCGGCATCGGGCCCCACAGCTGGGCCAGCGCCACGTGGTCGTACGCCGCGAACCAGGCCCACAGCTCGATCCCGCCCGGCGGCTTGCCGAAGAACTCCAGCAGGTCGTTGCGGATCTTCTCCCGGCTCCGCCACGCTCGGTCGGCCGGGGACGGCAGCTTGTCCAGCACGTTGTCGCGGACCCAGGGCCCCGCCTTGGAAGGGTCGAACTCGGTCGAGACCGCGTAGAACTCGCGGCCCTGCTCGTCGACCACCCCGATCGACACCAAATCGATCGTCACGCCGTCTTCGATGAACTCGGTGTCGTAGAAAAAACGCACTGGTGAACAGTAGTGGTGGCTCAGCCGACCTTGGAATCCGGCACCCGGGCCGCCTCGCGCGCCGACGGCTGGGTGGGCACCTCGGGCTTGACGCCCGCCGCCTCCGCCGCCAAGAGCTCCTTGGCCTTCGCCGCGTAGATGTCGACGTACTCCTGGCCCGACAGCTCCATCAGGGCGTACATGATCTCGTCCGTGATCGAGCGCTCGATGAACCGGTCGCCCGCGAGACCTTCGTACCGCGAGAAGTCGAGGGGCTTGCCGAAGCGGACCTCGAGACGCCGCGGCCACCACATCTTCGAGCCGATCGGGTTGACCTTGTCCGTGCCGACCATCGCCACCGGGATCACCACGCCGCCGGATTCCAGGGCGATCCGGGCCACGCCCGTCTTGCCCTTGTACAGGCGTCCGTCCGGGGAGCGGGTGCCCTCCGGGTAGATCCCGAGCAGGTGGCCCTCGCGCACCAGGCGGATCGCCGTGTCGAGGGCGGCCTGGGCGGCGTTGCCGCCGGACCGGTCGATCGGGAACTGGCCGACGCCGGTGAAGAACCACTTCTTGAACGCGCCCTTGAACCCGGGCTCGGTGAAGTACTCGGACTTGGCCGGGAAGGTCACCTTGCGCTTGACGCGCAGCGGCATGAAGAACGAGTCCGCGACCGCCAGGTGGTTGCCGGCCAGGATCGCGCCGCCGGACTCGGGGATGTTCTCCGCGCCGACGACCTTGGTCGGCCAGAGCGTTTTGAGCAGCGGTCCGAGGAACACCCATTTCATGAGCCAGTACAGCACCGGTGCCTCAGTCCTCCATCGCAGCCGCAACCCCTGTCCACCCGAGACGACCAGCGTACGAAGCCGGGTGGCCGCCGCACAACGGAGACCACCCGGTTACCACCGGGGCAGCGATCGATCTCACAGCGAATTCCGGGCCCGGGCGGACCCCCACAAGGTCCGCCGGGCGTGAGAGCATGGACGGACTGCCCCGCTCACACGGAAGGCGATCGCATGGGCGTGCTCGCCGGCGCGGAACCGTTCGGCCACACCGGTTCCGCCGAAACCGGCTTCCTGCTCTGCCACGGGTTCACCGGTACCCCGGCGAGCATGCGGGCCTGGGGTGACCACCTGGCCGGGGCCGGGTTCACGGTGCGCTGCCCGCTGCTGCCGGGCCACGGCACCCGCTGGCCGGACCTCAACCGCACGACGTGGGAAGACTGGTACGGCGCCGTCCGCGAGGCCCTGCTCGCGCTGCTGGCGACCTGCCGGACCGTGTTCGTCGGCGGCCTCTCGATGGGCGGCACGCTCACCCTGCGCCTGGCCGAGGAGTTCGGCGACCGGATCGCCGGGATCGTCCTGGTCAACCCGTCGGTGACGCGGCTGAAGTGGGACACGCGGCTGCTGCCGGTGCTGGGCCGGATCGTGCCGTCGGTGCCGGCGATCGCGAACGACATCAAGAAGCCGGGCGAGACGGAGCTGGCCTACCCGCGCACGCCGGTGCGCGCGGCCGCGAGCCTCGCGAAGCTGTGGGCGGTCGTGCGCGCCGACCTGGCGAAGGTGACGCAGCCGGTGCTGCTGCTGCACTCGTCGGTCGACCACGTCGTCGAGCCGGTGAACTCGCAGCTGGTGCTCGAGGGCGTCTCGAGCACCGATGTCACCGAGGTCGTGCTGGAGAACAGCTACCACGTGGCGACGCAGGACAACGACGCCGAGGTGATCTTCACCCGCAGCGTCGAGTTCGCGAAGGCGCACGCCGCCCAGCCGGAGGAGTCCGCATGAGCCGGGGGAAGGACGGGCCGGAGGACGTCGACGCGACGTTCGCCGAGATCGTCGCCGACCTGCGCGCCGGCGGGTTCGGGCTCCCGGAGGAGGACACCGGGAACACCACCGGCACCGCCGGGGCCGAGTCGCGCAAGACGCCCGAGCGGCCCGCCGACCCGCCGGCCGTGGAAGCCCCGCCGGAGCCCGGCTGGCGGTCCGGGGGCACGTCGTGGGACACGACGATCTTCTCCGACGACCCGGCCGACGACGACGAGCACTACGTCCCGCCGGAGCCGCCGCCGCTGCCCCGGCCGAAGCTGGGCGCGTTCCTCATCCTGCTGCTGTTCCTGGCCGGGCTGTTCCTGCTGATCCTGCCCGGCGCGATCGGTGTCGGCCCGACGGTGGCGACCCCGCTCGGCATCCTCGCGCTCGCGACGGCGATCGCCCTGCTGCTGCTCCGCGTCCGTCAGGGGCCGCCGCCCGGCGCGGACCCCAGCAACGGCGCCCAGGTCTAAACGGACGGCGATGCACATCGAGTTCAGTCCTTCGCGGCGATCGACCGTCGGCGCGGAATGGGAGCTCGGCCTGGTGGACCGGCGCAGCGGCGAGCTGTCTTCGGTGGCCGAGCAGATCCTCGAGGCCGTCCGCCCCGACGGGCAGGCCGAGCACCCGAAGATCAAGCAGGAGCTGCTGCTCAACACGATCGAGATCATCACCGGCGTCTGCGACACGATCGCCGAGATCAAGGCCGACCTGAACGACTCGCTCGACGTCGTGCACGGCGTCGCCGACCCGCTCGGCGTCGAGATGTTCTCGGCGGGGACGCACCCGTTCTCGAACTGGTACCAGCAGAAGGTCACCGACAAGGAGCGCTACGCCAAGCTCATCGACCGCACCCAGTGGTGGGGACGGCAGATGCTGATCTACGGCGTCCACATCCACGTCGGGGTCGACCACCGCGAGAAGGTGCTGCCGGTCCTCGACGCGCTGCTCAACTACGCGCCGCACCTGCAGGCGCTGTCGGCGTCGTCGCCGTACTGGGGCGCCGAGGACACCGGGTACGCGTCGAACCGGGCGCTGATGTTCCAGCAGCTGCCGACGGCCGGGCTGCCGTTCCAGTTCCGGAAGTGGGCGGAGCTGGAGAGCTACGTCGAGGACATGTTCACCACCGGCGTGATCGACAGCTTCTCGGAGATCCGCTGGGACATCCGGCCGGCCCCGCACCTGGGGACGATCGAGATGCGCGTCTGCGACGGCCTGCCGACGCTGGAGGAGGTCGGCGCGATCGCGGCGCTGACCCAGTGCCTGGTCGACGACTTCGTCGAGCGCCTCGAAGACGGCGAGATCCTGCCGACGCTGCCGCCGTGGCACGTCCAGGAGAACAAGTGGCGCGCGGCCCGCTACGGCACCGACGCGATCGTCATCCTCGACGCGGCCGGCCGCGAGCGGCTGGTCACCGACGACGTGGCCGACCTGCTGGACCGGCTGGAGCCGGTGGCGCGGCGGCTGGACTGCGTGGCCGAGCTGCGGGACGTCGAGACGATCCTGCGGTACGGGCCGAGCTACCGGCGGCAGCGCGCGGTGGCCGAGCAGCACAAGGGCAGCCTCAAGGCCGTGATGGCGTCGCTGGTCGCCGAAATGCGCGACGGGATCCCGAAGGGTTAGAGCCGGTCGAGCCGGGTGCGGAGGGTGCCCGGGCCGAGGATCGCCGCGCCGTGGGCCTCCACGCGGCGGCGGAGTTCGCGGTCGGCGGTCGCCACCAGGACCTTCGCGTTCTGCTGCGCGACGACCTCGACGATCTTGGAGTCACCGTCGGTGTCGGCGGCGACGACCTCGACGCCTTCGGTGGCGGTGACGTGCTTCGCCTTGCCTTCCACGACCAGGATGATCCGCGGCCACCAGGTCACGGCGGGGTCGTCCGGGTCCGGCACGCCGGCTTCGGCGAGCTTCGCGAGCTGATCGCGGAGGCGCTCGGCGGCGCCGTGGCGGTCGCGCCACCAGCCGTCCGGCCGCGAGCCGACGACGTTGGCGCCGTCGACGACGAGGACCAGCTCCTGCCCGAGGCGGTCGCGCAGGTCCGGCCAGGCGGCCGCGAAGTCGCGGTGCAGGGGGTAACCGGGGACGTCGTCGGGATCCACCCAGCGCACCTCCGCACTTTCGGTGTTGGCGACCCGCGCCTCGGCGCCGGCGGCCAGGGCGAGGACGGTGGTGTAGCTCCAGTTCCCATGGTCCACCACGGACGCCGAGACCGCGCGGAAGGCCGCGGCGGGGACGGAGGCTTCTTCGAACGCTTCGCGGGCGGCGGCGCCTCTGGCCGTTTCGCCCGCTTCGATGGCCCCGCCGGGCAGCGCCCAGGTGCGGCCGTGGTGCACCCACCAGGCGCGGCGTTGCAGGAGAACCCCGCGGGCGGGATCGACGAGCAGCAGCCCGGCGGCGCCGTAGCGGCCCCAGTGCACGTGCCCGCAGGAACACTTGACGAAGACGCTCGCGGAGGGGGCACTCACCCGGCCAGCTTTTCACAGGTCGGTGGTGGACCACCTCTCCGCGAAGGGGGTGAGTCCGGCTCGCGGGAAAGGCCAGGGCAGCGGACGGGGGCCCACACCCCCGCAGCCCCGATCCGAAGCCGGAACGCGGCCGCCGGCGCCGGCCGTCTCAGACGGGAGTCTTCGCCGCTTCCAACGCCAGCGCCGCCGCGCCCACGATGGCCGTGTCGTCGCCCAGGTGGGCCGTGCGGATGCGGGCCAGCGGCCGATGCCGGGCGCCCGTGATCGCGCCCGCGTAGTGCTCGCGGGCCTCGTCCAGGAACAGCGGAGCCGACTCCGACACCCCTCCCCCGATCACGATGATCTCCGGGTCGAACACGTCCGCCACCAGGGCCAGGCCCTCGCCCAGCCACTTGGCCAGCTCCGCCATCGCCAGCTGGGCGATCGGGTCGCCGTCGCGGGCCGCGCCCGCCACCCGGCGGCCCGTCACCGAGCCCGGGTCGCCCGCGACCTGGGGGGCCAGCACCGTCGAGCGGCCCGGGTGCCGGGCCAGCAGCTCCACCGCCGTCGCCGCCAGGGCCGTTCCGCTGCAGTACCGCTCCCAGCAGCCGTACTTGCCGCACGGGCAGGGACGGCCGCCGCGGACCACCGTCAGGTGGCCCAGCTCCGGCGCGACGCCGTACGCCCCCCGGTAGAGTTTGCCGTCCAGCAACAGCCCCGCGCCGATGCCCGTGCCCAGTGCCACCAGGGCCGCCACCTGGGCGCCGCGTGCCGCGCCGAAGCGGTGCTCCCCCACGATCGCCGAATTGACGTCGTGCTCCAGCAGCACCGGCAGGCCGACGCGCTTCTCGATCCGGTCGGCGACCGGGGCGCCCCGCCACGCCAGGTGCGGGGCGAACATCACCGACCGGCGGTCGCGCGCCACGAAGCCCGCCACCGCCAGCCCGACCCCGGCCACGTCGTGGCGGTTGCGCAGGTCTTCGACCACGCCCGCGATGGCGTCCTCGAGGGCGCCCTCTTCGGTCGGTGTCGCGACGCGCGCCGTGTCGAGCAGGGAGCCGCGTTCGTCCACCACGCCGGCCCGGATGCTCGTCCCGCCGACGTCCACCCCTATCGTCCGCAACTCAGCTCTCCCACTCGTCGCGCCGGCGGACGGCGATGTGCTGTACTCGCGGCGCCGGCCGCGGGTCCGCGGGCCGCGGCGCGGGCCGGAACCCGGGCATGTGCACGCCCTCCTCCGGCTCCCAGCGGTCCGCGAGCACCGCCCGCAGCAGGGCGACCAGCTGCGCGAGCTGCTCGGCCAGCCGCGCGACCAGCTCCGGCCGTTCACCGCGCACCACCGCGACGATCGCACACAGTGGACACCAGCCGCACGCCGAACCGTCCGGTTTCGCCTCGTCCGGGGGACCGTGACCACCGGCGGCTTCGCCACCCGGAACCCCCGAAAAGCTGCCGTAACCACCGGGGCTCCGCCCCGGGCCGGGGGCTTCGCCACCCGGACCCCCCGAAAAGCTGCCGTGTCCGGCCGCGAGCACGCCTTCGAGCCAAGGTGCCGCCTTCTCCGCGACCATCTCGGCGAGCAGCCGGATCTCCTCCGTCAGGCGCGGCCCGTGTTCCTCTTCGCTCACCCGCGTCCCCGGTTCCCGGCCAGGTGCACGACCAGGCCGTCGGCGTCGGATTCCGCGCCGGTGATCCGGCACGGCCGCAGCGGCTCCGGCAGGGCGATGAGCCTGCGGAAGCCGTCCACGGTGATCGCCAGGTCGTCGTCGACGCGGGCGAGGTCGACCTCGGCGTCCCGCACGAGCGGGATCGCGACACGCAGGGTGTACCCGCCGGCAGCCGGCCGCACGCGCAGCAGCGGGGTGACCGGGGTGCCCTTGCCCGCGAGCGGGTCTTCGCCGCGGTAGAGCTCGCCGGCGATCTCCAGCAGCGCGGGCAGCCCGACCGGCTCGACGGCGCGGTGCTCGACCCGGGCGACCGGCGCGATCCCGGCCGCGGCGAGCTCGGCGAGCACGGCGTCCTGCTGGGTCCGGCGCGTGCGCAGCCACGACGCGGCACCGCCGCGCCAGAGGCCGGGCGCAGGCATCAGGCGGTTGGCGATCACGCCGTCGACGGCGATGCCGCGCAGGGCCAGCGAGCTGAGCGTGCGCCGCGCCTCGGCGACCACCACCCGCTCCGGGGTCAGGACCAGCCGGACCGTCGTCACCGCCGGGTCGGTGAGCAGGGCGCGCAGGCCGTCGAGGTGGGTGCCGAGCCGGCGCACGGGATCGGTGACGCGCCGCCCGAACACGCGGGACAGGTACCCGGACACGGCTTCGGGCAGGGCGAGCAGCCGCAACGTCTCGGCCGTCGGGCCGCAGTCGACGACGACGGCCTCCCACGGCCCGTCCTCGGCCAGCCGGCGGACTTCGGTGAGGGCGAGCAGCTCGTCGACGCCGGGCAGCACGGTCAGCTCTTCGGCGTCCAAGGCATCGAGTCCCGCGCCGGCCAGCACGGCCCGCAGCTCGCCGCGCAACTGCTGCCAGGTGGCGTCCACCAGGGTGCGCGAGTCGATCTGCACACCGGAGAGCAGCGTGTCCACTTCGGACGGTTCGGCCCCGAGGGGGTGCCCGAAGGCGTCACCCAGCGAGTGCGCCGGGTCCGTGGACACGACGAGGGTCTTCCTGCCGCGGGCGGCGAGGGCGGCGCCGGTGGCCGCGGCCAGCGTGGTCTTCCCGACACCCCCCTTGCCGGTGCACAGCAGGATCCGCACGGGGCTAGCCCTCGGCCCGCTTCTTGAGCTCCTTCAGCGCGGTGTCCATGACCATCTTCTCGGCCTTGCGGCGCAGCAGGCCG
The DNA here is from genome assembly GCF_053600695.1 of Amycolatopsis sp. NPDC005003. Taxonomy (NCBI): domain Bacteria; kingdom Bacillati; phylum Actinomycetota; class Actinomycetes; order Pseudonocardiales; family Pseudonocardiaceae; genus Amycolatopsis; species Amycolatopsis sp. NPDC005003. The sequence goes on from NZ_JBSGAI010000005.1 coordinate 12,072, forward strand.
ATCATCGGCAGCGCCAGCTCGACCGACAGCGTGTAGGTGACGCGCGTGCGGCCGCCGAGGTCGGCCAGCGCGTAGCGGCCGTTCTGCGCCTTCTGCATCTGGCCCTTGACCAGGTGCCAGCTGACGCCGAGGCCGTCTTCGTCCCAGTCGTACTCGAGGGTGTAGACGTCCTTGATCGGGCCCGCGTCGAGGGTGAGCTTGACCTGCTTGGCCCGCCCGTCGTCGTCGGTGTCGAGGACCTCGGTCTGCCGGACGGCCTTGGCCCATTCCGGGTACGCGGGGAAGTCGGCGATCACGGCCATCACCCGGCTGGGCTCGGCGTCGACCTCGATGGACTGTGTGGACTGCTCGGCCATGGGTCGAAGCGTAGCCGCCGCGCTTGGTCACCAGCGCAGCACGTAGGGCTGCCCGGTCTCCTTGAAGTGACCCACGTTACGGCACTCGGTCAGGCCGACCCTGGCGCGGGCGGACAGCGGCTGGTGCACGTGCCCGAACACCGACCAGCGCGGCCGCTGCGCCCGGATCAGCGCCAGCAGCGCCGTCGAGCCGATCTCGCTGCGGCGCGCCACGACGTCGTAGGTCAGCTCCGGCAGGGCGGGCGGGCCGTGCGTGCAGAGGACGTCCACGTCGGTCAACGCGGCGACGCTCGCCTCGTAGTCCTCGCGAACCCGCAGGTAGGGGCGCCACGCGGCGCCCTTGCGCGGCCGCGGGACGACACCGTCGGGCAGCAGCGCGCCGCCGACGAACCCGAACCGCAGGCCGCCGATCTCGGCCACCTCACCGTCGAGCACCTGCACGCCCTCGCCGGCGAACTCCGGCCACAGCGCCGGCGTGTCGACGTTGCCGGGCGTGGCGTACGTCGGCGCGGTCATCGCCGCGAACAGGGTCGCGTACTGGGCGCGGATGGCCTCGTCGACCGCGGCTCCCGGATCGTCGAGGGTCGCCCAGAGCGTGCGCGAAAAGGCAACGGTTTCGTCACGGGTGCCCTCGCGGCGCAGGCGGGCGAACTGGCCGACCTTCTCCGCGCCGAACAGGGCGCCCATGATGCCCTTTTCGTAGTCGTGGTAGTCGACGAAGTCGATCAGGTCGCCGAGCACGACCAAGGCGTCCGCCCCGTCGCCCGCCCGCTTCAACGCGTCCGCGTTGCCGTGCACGTCCGAGACGACGTGTACCCGCACCCTGTTCCCCTACCCCTCGCCGCGCGGAGGGACGCCGGGCTCGCGGCCGTCCTCCAGGATCTCCTTGAGCCCGAGCGCGATCGCCTTGGCCGCGCGGGCGCGCCGGTCGAACTCCCGGCGCAGCTCGCGCGGCGCCAGTTCCCGGGGCGCCCCGGCCGCATCGGCGGGCGTCGCCCGCAGGAAGTAGTGCAGCAGGGTGCCGTCGAGCACCGGCTCGAGCCAGACCTCCATCGTACCGACGAGCGCGCCCCGCACGGTCCAGCGCAGGCCCTTGTCCCCCCGGTCGGTGTAGACCTCCAGGACCAGGTCGGGCCAGTAGCGCCGCCAGGAGGCCGGCTCGGCGAAGACCGCGGCCACGGTGGCGGGCGGAACGGCGAAGAACGTCTCGTCGACGATGTCGAGGGAGGGCGGCGCGTTCACGTGCGAAGAATGTCACGGCCTCGCCTCGCGGCGGCGGTCAGCATGGTCTTAAGGTGCTCACCACGCTAAGTTGACTGGCGGGTAACAGCGGTGTCACCTGCCGCACGCGTTGAACACGGAGGTCCACGTGCGCGAATACAGCGCTCCCGCCGGCAAGCCGGTGGCCGACGACGAAAACATGTCCGACGTCGTCTGGGCGAACGCCGAGCGGTTCTCCGACGTGGTGAGCTTCCGCCGCCAGGTCGAGGGCAGCTGGCTGGACGTGACCGCCAAGGAGTTCGCGGCCGAGGTGCTGGCCGTGGCCAAGGGCATGGCCAAGGCCGGGATCGGCCGCGGCGACCGCGTCGCGATCATGTCGAAGACCCGCTACGAGTGGACCCTGATCGACTTCGCGATCTGGGCGGCGGGCGCGGTGACCGTCCCGATCTACGACACGTCCTCCCCGGAGCAGGTGTACTGGATCCTCTCCGACTCGGCCGCGAAGGGCGTCTTCGTCGAGACGAACGCCCACGCCGCGGCGGTCGACGAGATCCGGGACCGGCTCACGGACCTGGCCAACACCTGGCAGATCGAGGGCGACTCCCCCGCCGTCGAAGAGCTGTCCGCGCTGGGCGCCTCGCTCTCGGACGACGAGCTGCACGACCGGCGCCGCGAGGTGTCCGCGGACGAGCTGGCCACGATCGTCTACACCTCGGGCACCACCGGCCGCCCCAAGGGCGTCGAGCTGACCCACCGCAACCTCCTGGCCGAGATCCGCGCCGACATCGAGGCGTTCCCGCAGCTGATGGAGCAGGGCAACTCGCTGCTGTGCTTCCTGCCGCTGGCGCACGTGCTGGCCCGCGCGATCGCCGTCACGGCGCTGTCCGCCCGCGTCACCCTCGGGCACACCCCGGACGTCAAGAACCTGGTCGCCGACCTCGGCACGTTCCGGCCGACGTTCGTCGTCGCCGTGCCGCGCGTGTTCGAGAAGGTCTACAACTCGGCGAAGCAGAAGGCGCACAGCGAGGGCAAGGGCAAGATCTTCGACGCCGCCGAGGCCACCGCCGTCGCCTACAGCGAAGCCCAGGACAAGGGCGGCGCCGGGCTCGGCCTCAAGCTCAAGCACCTGGCGTTCGACAAGCTGGTCTACGGCAAGCTGCGCGCGGCCCTCGGCGGCCGCTGCGTCGCGGCGGTTTCCGGCGGCGCGCCCCTGGGCGCGCGGCTGGCGCACTTCTTCCGCGGCATCGGCGTCCCGGTGTTCGAGGGCTACGGCCTCACCGAGACGTCCGCGGCGGCGAACGTCAACACCCAGACCGCGTTCCGCGTCGGCACGGTCGGCAAGCCGGTCAACGGCACGTCGGTCCGCATCGCCGACGACGGCGAAGTGCTGCTCAAGGGCGACGTCGTGTTCCGGGCCTACTACAACAACCCGCAGGCGACGAAGGAAGCGCTCACCGACGGCTGGTTCCACACGGGCGACCTCGGCGAGCTCGACGCGGACGGGTTCCTGAAGATCACCGGCCGCAAGAAGGAGATCATCGTGACCGCGGGCGGCAAGAACGTCGCCCCGTCCGGTCTCGAGGACACGATCAAGGCGTCCCCGCTGGTCAGCCAGGCCATGGTGGTCGGCGACCAGCGGCCGTTCATCGCGGCACTGGTGACGGTGGACGAGGAGTACTTCCCGTCCTGGAAGTCCCAGCACGGCAAGCCCGCATCGGCCACGGTCGCCGACCTGGCCACCGACCCCGACCTGGTCGCGGAGATCCAGGCCGCGGTCGACGAGGCCAACAAGTCGGTGTCCAAGGCCGAGGCGATCAAGAAGTTCACCGTGCTGGCGAACGACTTCACCGAAGCGGGCGGCGAGATCACGCCGAGCCTGAAGCTGAAGCGGAACGTGGTTTCGAAGAACTACGCCAACGACATCGAGGGCCTGTACAAGAAGTAGCGCTCAGCCGCGGGTGAAGCCGCGGCTGCGTTCCACCTTCGCCACGTGCAGGGTGTAGCTCTCGTACCACTCCGCGCGGCCCCGCTGCTGGGCCGCGCGGTGTTCGGGGTTGCCCCGCCACTGCGCGAGCGCTTCGGCGTCGCGGAAGTACCCGACGGTGATGCCCAGGCCGCCGGGGGTCTGGGCGTGGTCCATGCCCAGGTACCCGGGAACCGCCTTGACCAGCTCCTCCATCCGCGCGTCGGTCTCGTCGTAGCCGCTCTGCCCGGCGGTGCGGATCGTGGTGAAGACAGCCACGTAGTACGGCGGTTCGAAGGGGCCGACCGGCGCTTCCGGGTGCTCGCTCATGGCGCCACCGTAGGGTGGCCCGCCCCGGCGGGCCACCGGTTTCTCACGGCGTGCGCTGGGCCGCGATGAAGTCGCGGTACCAGCGGTAACTCGACCGCGGGGTGCGCGCTTGCGTCTCGTAGTCGACGTGGACCAGGCCGAAGCGGGGCTTGTACCCGTGCGCCCACTCGAAGTTGTCCAGCAGCGACCAGCAGAAGTACCCGCGCAGGTCCACCCCGGCCGCGGCCGCCGTGCGGGCCGCCTCGATGTGCTCGCTCAGGAAGCTGATCCGCTCGTAGTCCGCGAAATCGCTCCGGTCCGCGTACACGCAGCCGTTCTCGGTGACGTACACCGGCGGCAGCCCCGGGTACCGGTTGTGCAGGCCGACCAGGGCTTCCGTGAGGCCCTCCGGCTCGACCGGCCAGCCCATCCCGGTCCGCGGGACGTCCGGCAGGCGCGAAGTGTCCACCCCGATGTCGGCCACCGTCCGCGCCGCCGGGTCCGGTTCGCGGTGCGGGGCGTCCGCGACGTGCACGCGGTAGTAGTAGTTCACGCCCAGGTAGTCCAGGGGCGCCCCGATGGTTTCCAGGTCGTCGTCGTGGCGGAACGAGAAGTCCGAGACGCCGTCGAACATCGCCGCCAGGCCCGGTGCGTAACGGCCGCCGAACAGGGGGTCGGTGAACTGGCGGCGCAGCAGGGTGTCCTGGCGCGCGGCCGCCGCGGCGTCGGCCGGCGAGTCGGAGACCGGGACCGCCGGCGACTGGTTGAGGACGATGCCGAACTGGTGCGGCAGCGCCGCCCGCTCGCACATCGCCCGGACCGCCAAGCCGTGGCCGAGCAGCAGGTGGTGGGCGGCCGCCAGCGCGCCGTGTCCCTCCCTGGCGCCCGGCGCGTGGCGGCCTTCGCCGTAGCCCGCGACCGCGCACGGGTACGGCTCGTTCAGCGTCGTCCAGAAGTCGACGAGGTCGCCGAGTTCCTCGTGCACCAGGGCCGCGTACTCGGCGAACCGGTACGCCGTGTCCCGCGAGCGCCAGCCACCGGCGTCCTCCAGGGCCTGGGGCAGATCCCAGTGGTACAGCGTCAGGAACGGCTCGATCCCCCGCTCCCGCAGCCCTTCCACCAGCCGCCGGTAGAAGGCGAGGCCCCGGTACTCCACGTGGCGCCCGTCGGGTTGGATCCGCGGCCACGACACCGAAAACCGGTAGGCGTCGACGCCCAGTCCGGCGAGCAGGTCGAGGTCCGCGGGCCAGCGGTGGTAGTGGTCGGCCGCCGGTTCCCCGGTGTGGCCGCCGGCCACCGCTCCGGGGACCGCCGCGAAGGTGTCCCAGATGGACGGTCCGCGACCGTCCGTGGTGGTGGCGCCTTCGATCTGGAACGCCGAGGTCGCGACGCCCCAGCGGAAGGCGGGCGGAAAACTCGCTTTTCGGGGGTCCGGGTGGCGAAGCCCCCGGCCCGGGGCGAAGCCCCGGTTGTCGCTGGAAGTCACGGTGAGCTCCGGGTGGGTCAGCCCTTGAGCGCGCCCTGCATGATGCCGCCGACGATCTGGCGGCCGAACAGCAGGAACACGATCAGGACGGGGACGGTGCCGATGGTGGCGGCGGTGAGCACGAGCGTGTAGTCGGTGGTGTACCCGCTGGCCAGGGTGGACAGTGCGGTTTGGACGGTCGGGTTCTCCGGCACCAGCACCACCAGCGGCCAGAAGAAGTCGTTCCAGGCCTGCATGAAGGTGAACAGCCCGAGCACCGCCGCGGCCGGGCGGGCGGCGGGCAGCGCCACGTGCCAGAACAGCCGCAGCGAGCCGCAGCCGTCCATCCGGCCCGCCTCCAGCAGCTCCAGCGGCAGCGCCCGCTCGAAGTACTGGCGCATGAAGAACACGCCGAACGCGGTGACCAGGCCGGGCACGATCACCGCCTGCAGCTGCCCGGCCCACCCGAAGTCGGCCATCATCATGTACAGCGGGACGACGCCCAGCTCGGTCGGGATCGCCTGGGTGGCCACCACGACGAGCAGCAGCGCCGTCCGCCCGCGGAAGCGCAGCTTGGCGAAGGCGAACCCGGCCAGCGTCGAGAACAGCACCACCGAGACGGTGATCGTGCCCGCGACGATCAGCGAGTTGCCCAGCGCCAGCGCGAAGTCCGTCTCGTCGAAGACGCGCGCGATGTTCTCGAACAGGTGCCCGCCGGGGACGAGCACCGGCGGCACCTTCCCGACCGCCTCCGTCGTCTGCGAGGAGACGACGAACGACCAGTACACCGGGAACGCCGAGCCGGCCAGGATCGCGATGAGCGCGGCGTAGGTCCACGGGCTCGCGACCCGCCGGGAGATCCGCCGCAACCGCCCGGGCGAGGCGGCCGGCGGCGCGGGCGCGGCCGGGGTCAGCACGGTGGTCATGTCCGCTCCTCAGTCCGTTTGGATGCGCCGGGTCACCAGGTACGACAGGCCCGCGACGAGCATCGTGGCCACGGCCAGGATCAGCGCGATCGCCGAGCTGTAGCCGAAGTCGTACTTGGCGAAACCCTGTTCGTAGAGGTAGAGCGCGGCGGTCTGGAACTGCCGGTCCGACCCGCCGGTGGCGGCCGCCGTGCCCGGGTTGAACAGCAGCGGCTCGGCGAGCAGCCGCATGTTGCCGGTGGTCGCGATCACCGTGGAGAAGATGATCTGCGGCCGCAGCAGCGGCACCGTGATCCGCCAGAACTGCTGCCAGCCGCGCGCGCCGTCGAGGGTGGCGGCCTCGTACATGCTCGACGGGATCGCCTGCATCGACGCCAGGAAGATCAGCGCGTGGTAGCCGGTCCAGCGCCACACCACCATCGCCGCGATGGCGGTGTGCGAGCTGGCGGTGCCGGCCTGCCAGTCGACCTGCCCGGCGCCGAACCAGCTCAGCACCCAGTTGACCAGCCCGAAGTCCCGGCCGAACAGCTGCGCGAAGATGATCGTCACCGCCGCCACCGAGGTGATGTTGGGCAGGATCATCCCCATCCGGAAGAACATCCGCCCGCGCAGCCGCCGGTTGAGCAGGTGCGCGATGCCGAGCGCGAACAGGATCTGCGGGACCGTGGTCAGCAGCCACAGGCTGACCGTGTTCCCCATCGCGTTCCAGAAGTACGGGTCGTGGAACAGCAGCTGCTCGTAGTTGCCGAACCCGATGAACGTCGCACCCTCGGCGTCGATGAGGTTCCGCTTCTGCAGCGACACGAACGCCGTGTACAGCAGCGGGAACAGCCCGAAGACGCCGAAGATCAGAAAGTACGGGCTGATGAAGCCGAACGGCGACAGCTTGACGTCCCACTTCTGCCGCCGCTCGGCGAAGGTCAGCGCCATTACTTGATCTTCGAGACGTCGCCGACCAGCTGGTCCCACGCCGCCGGGCCGTCCTGCTTGCCCTGCTCGACGCGCTGCATCGCGTTGCCGAACTCGGTCTGCACGTCGCCCGCCTTCGGGCCCTGGTACTGCGGGTTCAGCTTCTTCGCCGCGTCGGTGAACACCTTGCCGACGGGCGCGTTGTTGAAGAAGGGGTTGGTGTAGCCGGTGATCTTCGGGTCGTCGTAGAGCGACGGCGCCGACGGCAGCAGGCCCTTGCTGGTGAACACCTTCGCCTGCTGCTCGGGCGCGGTCAGCCAGGCGGCCAGCTCGGCGGCTTCCTTGGTGTGCTTGCCCGACTTCGGCACGGTCAGGTACGAGCCGCCCCAGTTGCCGCCGCCACCCGGCACGGCCGCGACGTCCCACTTGCCCGCGGTGTCCGGCGCCTGGTCCTTGATCTTCGTCATCATCCACGCCGGGCACGTCACGGTGGCGAACTGGCCCTGGGTGAAGCCGGTGTTCCACTGCGGCGTGCTGTAGAGCAGGCCGGCGCTCAGGTTCGCCTTGACCGCGTCGACCACGAGGTCCCAGCCCTGGCGCAGCGCCGGGTTGCTGCCCACGATGACCTGGTCGTTCTGGTCGTAGTAGCCCTGCGGCGCCTGGCCGACGATCGCGTTGAGCACGGTCGGGCCGCCGTCCATGAACTTCACGCCGTTCGGCGCCTTCGCCTGGAACCGCTTGCCGGTCTCGAAGAACGCCTGCCAGGTGGGCCAGAGCGCGGAGACGGCGTCGCGGTCGGCGGGCAGCTGGGCCTGCTCGAAGAGGTCGCGGCGGTAGCAGATGGCCAGGCCGCCGACGTCGGTGCCGTAGCCGATCTGCTGCCCGCCCTTGCCCAGCGACGCGGCCCACTTCCAGGCCAGCCAGCGGTCCTTGAGCTTGTCGCCGCCGACGGTGTTGAGGTCGACGAACTTGTCCGGCGTCGCCTTGAACTGGGCGACGTAGCCGGTGTCGATGGCCTCGACGTCCGCGGCGCCGGCGCCGGTGGCCAGGTGCGCGGCGAGGTTCTTGTGGTGGTCGGAGTAGGCGGCGGTCCGTTCGGTGATCTCGATGTCCGGGTGCGCCGCCTGGTACTCCTTGATCAGGTCGGTGTAGCCGAAGTTGCCGAACAGGCCGAGGCTCAGCTTGATCTTGCCACCGGCGGCACCGCTGTCCCCGCAGGCGCTCAGCGCGGTGAGCGCGACCAGGGTGGCACCCACCCCGGCGAGCAGGCGGATCCGGCGGTTTGTCGTTTTCGGGCGCATGAGATCTCCGTTGTTCTAGCGGTCGGAAAACGCGGGTCCCATGAGAGCGCTCCCAGCACCCTTCCGTCAAGTAACGAAATGATAAAGCGTGGCAGCGTTTACGCAGTCAGAGGTCGTGTGCTACAGATGTAACCGGTTACAAGAACCGGAGGTCGCCATGGTTACCGCCCGCGAGGTCGCGCAGCTCTGCGGGGTTTCCGTCGCCACCGTGTCGAGGGTGTTCAACCGCCCCGCCACGGTCAGCGCGACGACGCGCGAACGCGTCGAACGCGTGGCGCGGGACCTCGATTTCTCGCCGAACGAGTCGGCGCGCGCGCTGTCGCGGCAGCAGTCGGCGATGGTCGGGCTGGTCTGGGACACCGACCACCGGCGGCCCGGCTGGCGGCACCCGTTCCTGCAGGACCTGTTGCTGGGCCTCAAATCCGCGCTGAGCTCGCACGGCTACCACCTGCTGCTGCTCGCGACGAGCGACGACGCCCGGGACCGCCACCCGGGCGTGTCGCTGGCCGACCCGATCGGCTACGTGAGCATGACCCGCCGGCACCACCTGGCCGGGCTGGTGCTCATCGACAGCGGGACGGACGCCGACGCGTTCACCGCGTTCGCCCAGTCCGGGTTGCCGTGCGTCGCACTGGACGTCGCGCTCTCCGGGCCGCGGGCCACGCACGTGACGTCGGACAACGCGGGGGGCGCGGCGGAGGCCGTCCGGCACCTGGCGGCGCTGGGCCACCGCCGGATCGCGACGATCACCGGCCCCCGCGGAAACGCGCCCGCGGCCGCCCGCACCGAGGGTTACCGCCGCGGGCTGGCCGAAGCCGGGCTGCCGGTGTCGGAGGACCTGGTGGTCGGCGGCGACTTCTACCGCGAGAGCGGCTTCGTCGGCATGCGCCGGCTGCTGGCCCGCAAGGAGCCGCCGACGGCGGTGTTCGCGGCCAGCGACGAGATGGCGGTCGGCGCGCTGCTGGCGGCCCGCGCGGCCGGGCTGCGGGTGCCGGCGGACCTGGCGGTGGTGGGGTTCGACGACATCGAAGTGGCGTCACTGGTGGACCCGGCGCTGACGACGGTCGCCCAGGACAAGCCGGGCTTCGGCACCGCGGCGGCGGGCGCGCTCATGGCGATGCTCGAGTCGGCGACGGCCCCGGAACCGGTGCTGCTGCCCACGAAACTGGTCGTCCGCGACTCCTGCGGCTCCCGCTCGTGAGTGGTAATTCGGGTTAGAACCCTAATTACCACTCACGACAAGCCGCGGCAGACTCCTAAACGGTGATCTTCGATTCCCAGTCGATGTGGTGCGAGTACAGCCAGCCGCGCTCCTCGCCGACGTCCCCGCCCGCGCTCGCCTTCACCAGCTTCTCCACCCGCTCCCGCCGCAACCCCTCGTACGCGGCAAAAGCCGAGGCCGGGTCCGGCAGGTCGCGCAGGCACTGCGCCAGCACGACGCTGTCCTCCAGCGCCATCGACGCGCCCTGGCCCGCGGCCGGAGACGCGGCGTGGGCGGCGTCGCCGACGAGGACCATCGCCGGTGTCGACCAGGTCCGGGTCTCCGGGACGTCGTAGGAGTGGCCGCCGAAGACCTCGTCGCCGGTGGCCGCGACGATGTCCGTGCAGGGCAACGGATCGCCGTCGAACGCCGCGTGCGCGAACTCGCGCCAGCCCGCCGGCGTGACCGACGCGATCTCCTCGCGGGGCCGCTCGGCGTCCGGGATGCGGGCGAACCAGAACGTGGCGCCGTCCGGATCCGTGGTGAACCCGAAGGCGGCCCGGCTGCCGCGGATCATCCGGTAGATCCCGGGCGCGGCGGGCAGGCCGCCCGCGCGCGTGTAGCCGTACACGACGGTCAGCCCGGTGTAGCGGGGTTCCTCTGCGGCCGGGTCGATCAGCCGCCGGACCACCGACCGCAAGCCGTCCGCGCCGACCAACACGTCACCCGTTTCGGTGGTGCCGTCGGCGAACTCCGCCGTGACGCCGTCCGGGCCGGGCCGCGCGTTCACCAGGCGGCGACCGCGCTCCAGCGGGACACCGCGGCGCGCGGCCTCGTCCTGCAGGACGCGGTAGAGCGTCGCGCGGGTCAGGGTGCGCGGCCCGTCGAGGCCTTCGGTGTCGAACTCCTGCCGTCCGATGGTCTCCCCGTCCGGGGCGACGAGCTCGACGCCGTACGCCGCGAACGAACTGCCGATCACCGGCCGGTCGGCACCGATCGCGCGCAGGGCGTCCATGCCGTTGTGCATGATCGTGAGGAACGCGCCGACGTCGTCCCCGCCTGTGGGGTGGGCCTCGTACACGACCGGCTCGTGCCCGGCGAGTTTCAGCGCCATCGCCGTGACCGTGCCCGAGATCCCGCCACCCGCGACCAGTACCCGCACTTCGCGCCCCCTCGACTCCCCGTGCCGCCGCCGGTGACGTTACCGCGGCGGCGGCACGCGGGGCCTACTTCTCCTTCGCACCACTGGTGGCGATGTCGCCGTTCAGGCCGCGCGGGTAGAAGCCACCCGAAGACACCTTGTCCGGGTTGAGGTAGGCGATGTTGAGCACGCGCTCGGCGGAGCGCCCGAACGCGATGCCGTTCGCGTCCGTCGGGACGAGGTTCGCCTTGCCGTCCTTGATCACGCCTTCGTCGTCGTCGGCCTTGCCGTCGAGGCTGTCGCGGGCGTCGGACATCTTGTTGGTGATGTCGCCGAGGCCGCGCTCGAACAGCGCCGAGCGGATGATGCCCGCGTGGTACGCCTCGACCGCGAGGATGCCCGCCGCCGCGTCGAGGAACGTCTTGTTGTTCACCAGCGGAGCCGCGCCCTTGTAGGCGGACACGCCGACGTCCTCGAACAGGTAGGCGGCGAGCAGGAAGTTGTTCTCGCTGCCGAACGGGTCGAACGTCTGGCCCTGCTTGATCACCCCCGCGGCCTGCATGGCCGCGGTGAAGCTGTTCTGGAAGTCGATCTCCGGCTGGGCGACCGCGCCCTTGCCGAGCGCCTTCCGCAGGAAGTTGACGTGGGCGACCTCGTCGCCGGCGATCTCCTGGACGATCTGCTTGGTGTGCTCGCTCTTGAACTGCACCCCGTGCCCGCCGGAGACCTTGCCGAGGTTGCCGACGCCGTTGACGTACTTCTCGTTCAGCCCGTAGCCGTAGGCGGCGAAGGAGTAGAGGTTCGCCTCGAGGTACTCGAGGTTCAGCGCGAAGTTCAGCACCGCGGCGTCGCTCGCCGCCTCCTTCCCCTTGTCACCTCCCTGAGCTCCGTACTGCTGTGTGGCACCTGCCGAGCCGAGACCCAGCGACAGCGCCGTGCCGAGCGCACCGGCACCCGCGACGCCGAGCCCCGCCGCTCCCGCAGCCTTGAGGAAGCGGCGGCGGTCGGTCGCGTTCTCCGCGCTGCGCTCGATCAGCTGCTCCGTGTAGCGTTTTCCGAACACCGGGGGACGTCCTCTCGTGACGAGTTCGTCCACCTCACCCACCGGTCATACGTACCTGGGCGTCCCCCGGCTCGGTCAAAACGGGAAAAATTTTGATCGACTTGCGTTTCCCCAGGTCAGCCGCGCTGCGCGACGGCGAGCCGGACGCACACGGCGAGCGCGCGGACGGCCTCTTCGACCTCTTCGAGCTTCGGGAAGGTCGGCGCGATCCGGATGACGGCGTCGGCCGGGTCGTTCCCGTGCGGGTGGGTCGCCCCGGCGGGGGTCAGCGCGACCCCGGCTTCCTTCGCCAGCCGCACGACCTCCTTCGCGGTGCCCTGCGGGACGGTCAGCGTGATGAAGTACCCGCCGGTCGGCTTGGTCCAGGACGCCAGGTCGGCCAGCTCCTCGGTGAGGATCCGGTCGACGGCCGCGAACTTCGGGCCGATGATCTCGGCATGCTTGCGCATGTGGGCGCGCACACCGGCCTCGTCCTTGAGGAAGTGCGCGTGGCGCAGCTGGTTGACCTTGTCCGGGCCGATGGTGCGCTTGCCGGTGTTGCCGGTCCACCAGGCGAGGTTGGCCTCGGAGGCGCCGAAGAAGCCGACGCCGGCACCGGCGAGGGTGATCTTGGAGGTGGAGCCGAAGACGAACACGCGGTCGGCGTTGCCCGCCTCGGTGGCCAGGGCCAGGAGGTCGGCCAGCTCCGGCTCGTCGTCGGTGAGGTGGTGCACGGCGTAGGCGTTGTCCCAGAAGATCCGGAAGTCGCCCGCCGCGGTGCGCATGGTGGCGAGCCGCTTGACGACGTCGTCACTGAACGTGACCCCGGTGGGGTTGCTGTACTTCGGGACGCACCAGATGCCCTTGACGGCCGGGTCCTCGGCGACCAGCGTCTCGACGACGTCCATGTCCGGGCCCTCGTCGGTCATGTCGACCGGGACGAGCTCGATGCCGAAGCGCTGGGTGAGCGCGAAGTGGCGGTCGTAGCCCGGGACGGGGGCGAGGAACTTCACCTGCGGCTCGTCGGCCCAGCGCCGCTCGGCGCCGGGCAGCTTGCTCAGCAGGGCCTGGACGACGGCGTCGTGCATCAGCTCGAGGCTCGAGTTGCCGGCGGCGAGCAGCTGCCCGGCGGGCACCTGCAGCGCGGCGGCGAAGATGCGGCGCAGCTCGGGCAGGCCGTTGAGGCCGCCGTAGTTGCGGACGTCGGTGCCGTCCTCGGCCTTGAAGGTGCCGTCGCCCGGAAGGGAGAGCAGCGCGTTCGAAAGATCGAGCTGTTCGGGGGACGGCTTGCCGCGGGTGATGTCCAGGGAGAGGCCTCGGCCGACCAGGGCCGCGTAGTCGCTGCGGGCCGTGTCGACGTCGACGGAAGCAGTGGTCATGGCGTCAACGCTAAACCCGCCGTCGATACCATTTCGGGGCGGGTCCTGGCTAGGGTGGTTGGTGTGCATCTCGTCGTCCACGCCGACCAGCGCCAGTTCACCGTCCGGGATTCCGGGTCGCGGCTGACGGGCAGCGGCTGGACGTCGGAAGCGGTGGAGCTTCACCGGATCGGGGCGGAGCCGGGCGGTCTCGCCATCGCGACGGCACGCTCGGACGTGGTGGAGTCTTCGGTGACGCTGCTGCCCTCGCCGCCGGCGTTGTCGCCTTCCGCCGAGCACGTGGTGGAAGCGGATCTTCCGGTTCCGAGCGGCAAACTCGTGATTTCCGGACCGGCTGACTACCCGTCGCAGGAAAAGTTCTTTTCGGTCCTGCCCGGGTTGTACCGGGCGCGGGTGTCGTATGTCCCGGCCGAGCCGCCTGCGGTGACGTGGAACGAGCACGAGTTCGGGGAACACTACCGGTACGTGGTGGAGCTGTGGCCGGTCGCGGATCGGTCCGATGTGGAGGTTCTCCGCCAGGGCGCGGCGGTCTGGGACGGCTAGAGCGCCGTCAGGTTCGCCAGTTTCCAGCGGCCGTCCACGCGCTTCGCCGTCACCGCCAGCTGGGCCACCGACGACGTCGGCGCTCCCCCGCCCTGGGCCACCGTCTGCTGGTCCAGGAACAGCAGCAAGTCCGCCGAGTCCCCGCGCAACGACCGGACCCCGATCGCGCGGACCGTCGTCGTGCGGATCAGTTTCTCCGAGGTCGCCCGGGTCCGGGCCGAAGCGAACTGGGTCTGGTACTGCCGCACCGCGTCGCCCGTCAGGACCTCCTCGGCCGCCCGCTCGGTGCGGGGCAGGTTCGCGTAGTCGTACGAGAACACCGCCTTCACCGCGTCACTGACCGAAGACGAAACGTCCGAAGTGGCGGAAAGGTCCACCAAAGCCTGGTTGTCGCCCGGAGACAGCGAAGCCGCCTCGATGCCGAACCACGCCGTGCAGCCCAGGGCCAGCGCCACCACCAGGACCAGCAGCCGGGTCATGAGCCCGCCGCCTGGACTCCGGAAATCTTCCAGCCGTCCGGGGAGCGGGACACGTCCACCGTCAGGCGGTTCAAGCGCTGCGCAGCGGGCGCCCCTGCCGTCGACACGCGGACGTCCAGCACCGCCAGGAGACGCGCCGTCCCGCGAGCGGGGTCGATCTCCGTCACCGCCGCTTGGACCAGAGAGGCGGATGAGACGGTGCGGGAGGACGAAGCCCGGTCGATCTGCAGCTGGCGGTCGCCCGCCAGGTCCTTTCCGTACTGGCCCGTCGTCGCCGCTGTCCAGCGGTCGACGTCCGCCGCCGCCGTGCGGTAGTCGATCGTGTTCAACGTGACCAGAAAAGGCCCAGCCGCGGCGAGCACCGCGTCGCGCTCACGGCCGCGTGCCGAGGAATCGTCCGAAGCCGCGCGCCACCAGGACCAGCCCGCGAACGCCGCGGCCAGGACCGACAAGAACGCCAGGACCGCCAGGAGACGCAGCTTCACGGCGCGCCCAGCAACCGGCCGAGCCCACCGGACGACGGCCCCGTGAGCAGGCTCAGCATCCCCGGCAGCTGCGCCGGCGAAGAAGCGGCAGCCTGCTGCTGGGGCGCCGCCGGGATGGCGGGCGGCTTCCCCGCGTAGGGCGCGTTCTGCGCTCCGCGCACCCCGGTCGGGCTGCCCGGCGGCTCGGCGCAGTACGCGTTCATGTTGACCGGGGCTTCCGTCTCGTCGTTCGCCGGACGCTGCTTCGTCCCCTCGTACCCCTTGGTGCACGAAGCCGGGTCGAAGAAGTTGAACACCACGCCCAGGTGGCCCGTGCCGTCCGGGGAGGTCGACGGCGAGAAGGCCGAAATGATCGGGTACGCGACCAGCAGCTCCTCGATCGAGTCCTTCCGGGACGTCGTGATCTGGGCCGTGGTCAGCAGGTTGGCGAACAGCACGCCCAGGTCGGTGCCGGACGCCGCCAGCACGTCGGAAATCTGGCGGCTCAGCTGAGGGGCCTGCGCGATCACGCGCCGCAGGTCCGGATCGGACTTCTTGAGCTGACCGGCGATCGTTCGAAGACCCGACGCGAAGTCGGTGATGTTCGCCGCCTGGCGCTCCTGGGTGCCGAGCACGATCCGCGAGTTCGCCAGCAGCCCCTGTGTCTGCGGCACGTACTGCGCGGCCACGGCCGTCAGCGAGCCCGTGCTGTCGAGCAGCTGCTGCAGTTCCGGCCCCGCCCCCGCGAACGCGTTGTACGTCTCGTCGACGACTGTCCGCAGCGACTCCGGGTGCACGCTCGCGACCAGGTCGTCGAGGTGGGTGAGCACCGTGTCGGGCGAGGGCGGCAGCGACGTCTTGTCCGCCGTGATCACCGAGCCGTCCTTCAGGAAGGGGCCGCCGTTGTGCAGGGGCAGCAGGTCGACGAACTGCTCCCCCACCGCCGAGCGGTTGGCCACCTGCGCCTGCGCGTCGGCCGGGATGTCCGGGGCGCCCGCGTCGATGTCGAGGGCGACGTCGACGCCGTGCTCGGTCAGCGTCATCGACGTCACCCGGCCGACCGTGACCCCGCGGTAGGCGACCTCGGAGTTGACGAAGATGCCGCCGGAATCGGTCAGCTGGGCCGTGACGACGTAGCCGCGGTTGCCGAAGAGCCGGTCCAGCCCGGCGTACCGGCCGCCGGCGTACACCACCGACACCACGGCGATGACGACGAACGCGAACAGCTGGATCCGGATCTTGCGGGTCACCGGCCGCCCCCGATCAGGCCGAGCAGCCCGCCCAGCAGGTTCGGCCCGGCGGCCGGCGGGACGGTCCCCAGGTCGGGCAGCGGCAGCGGCGGCGCGACCGCGGACGGCTGCCCGGACGGCAGCGCGATCGGCGGCTGCGACGAGTTCGCGAAGTTGGAGATCAGCACGTCCAGGTCGAGGTTCACGTTCGCCTCGACGTTCGCGTAGTCGCCCTTGATCACGTTGCCCGCGTAGTCCGGGAACGGGTAGGTGAGCAGGATCTGCAGCGCGTTCGGCAGGTTCTGGCCCGCCTCGCCGAGCTTGGTCAGCGTCGGCTGCAGGGCCTTGAGGTTCGCTACTAGGTGGTCCCGGCTCTTCGTCACGGTGTCCACCGCGACCTCGGACAAGGTGTTGAGGGCGTTCAGCATGCCCACGAGCTGGTCACGCTGGTCCGTGACGACCTTCAGGCCCGGCGCGAGATTGTCCAGCGCGTTCGTCAGGTTCTGGGTCTGGCCGGTCAAGGTGTGCGAGAGCTTCGCGAGGCCGTCGATCGCCCGCAGGATCTCGGTCTTGTGCCCGTCGAGCTGGGTGGCCAGTTCGTCCACTCTGGACAGTAACGCGCGGATTTCCGGCTCGTTGCCGGACAGTGCGTCGTTGAGCTCGTGGCTGATCTTCTGGATCTGCTCGACACCGCCGCCGTTGAGCAGCAGCGAAAGCGCGCCGAGCACCTCCTCGACCTCGGGGTTGCGGTTGGTGCGCCCGAGCGGGATCTGCCCGCCTTCGGCGAGCTTCCCCGATGCGGGTTCGGCGGTCGGCACGCTCAGCTCGACGAACTTCTCCCCCAGCAGTGACGACTGCTTCAGCTCGGCACGCGCGTTGGCGGGCAGCGCGATGTCGCCGTTGACGGTCATCGCCACCAGCGCCGAGCGCGTGTCCGGGGTCAGGGTGATCTTGTCGACCCGCCCGACGGCGACGTCGTTCACCTTGACGCTGGACTGCGGCACGAGGTCCAGGACGTCGGTGAACAAAGCGGTGACGTGGTACGGGTGGTCGCCGACGTCCGCGCCGCCCGGCAGCGGCGTGCCGTAGAGGCCGTTGAACCCGCCGTCGCTGCAGCCGGCCAGCACGAGCACCCCGGCCAGTGCCCCGGCGATCCGCCTGCGCCCCTTCACTTCGCACCGCCGGACAGCTGTTCCATGACGTCGACGAGCGGGAGCGGCAACGGCGGCAGCGTCCCGTTCTGCAGCGAGTTGAGCACCTGCGGGATCGACGGCAGCTTCAAGGCGCCGTCCAGGACCGGCGCCAGCTGCTTGCAGATGTTTCCCAGCGTGTCGGGAACTTCCTTCGGCGTGAACGAGCTGATCAGCCGGCACACCGTGAGGATCGGCGGGTTGGTCAGCTCGTTCAGGTTGTCGCGGACGGCGATGGTGCCTGAAGCGGCGTCGTAGGAGTTGATGAAGTTCGTGGCGCCGGTCGGCGCGATGTCGAGCACCTCGGCGAGCGCGGCGCGCTGGTCGACGAGGACCTTCGACAGCGACGCCAGCTTGTCCACATTGGATTCCAGGGCCGTCTTGTTGTCGTTGACGAACTGCTGGACGTCGCCGAGGGCGCCACCCAGGGACTGCAGGGCCGCCCCGACGTCGTTCGAGTCGGCGGCGAGGAACCGGCTGACGTCGGCGACGCGGCCGTAGAACTCGTTGAGCTGCTGGTCGCTCTGGGCCAGGGCGCCGGTGAAGGAGTTCAGGTTCTGCACGGTGGAGAACAGGTCGTCCTTCGAGCCGTCGAGGGTCTTGGCCAGCTCGGCCAGCTGCCCGACCGTCGAGTTCAGCGAAGCGCCGTTGCCCTTCAGCGTGTTCGCCGCGGTGTCGAGGACGCCGGACAGGGCGCCGTCCTTGTTGGCCCCGTTCGGGCCCAGCGCCGTCGACAGCTTGTCGAGGCTCGAATACAGGTCGTCCAGCTCGACCGGGGTCGCCGTCCGGTTCTTCGCGAGCACCGTGCCCGAAGCGAGCACGGGACCGCTGTCGTAGGCCGGGGTCAGCTGGACGTACCGGTCGCTGACCAGGCTCGGCGCGACGACGACCGCGCCGACGTCGGCCGGCAGCTGGGCACCGTCGACCTCCATGTCCACGCGGACCGCGTCACCTTCGGGCGTGACGTCGGTGACCTGGCCGACCGGCACGCCGAGCACCCGCACCGACGAACCCGCGTACAGCCCGACGGTCTTGCCGAAGTACGCCGAGAGCTTGGTGCCGTTCGACGACCGGAACACCAGGTACAGCCCCGCGGTGACGAGCAGCGCGAGGACGCAGGCGAACGCCAGCCACGTCACCAGGCTGCGGCCTCGGGTCGTGTGGATGGTCATCGGCCGCCCACCCCCTGGTTCGGCGCCGCGATCGGCGGGGTGCAGCCTTCGGGGTTGATGTGCAGCCCGCCCACGGTGATCGTCGGTGGCAGCAGCCCGCACAGGTAGCCCTCGAACCAGCGGCCGTTGCCGGTGGCGTTGGCGCCGACGCGGGCGAACGGCGCCATCAGCTGCAGGCTCTTGTCGAGGTTGCCCTGGTTGCGCTGCAGGATGTCGGTGACCTTGCTCAGCTTGTCCAGCGTCGGCTTGAGCTGGTCGCGGTTGTCCTGGACGAGCCCGGTCAGCTGCTGCGAAAGCTGCTGGGTGCCGGTGAGCAGGGCGTTGATGGCCTGCTTCCGGTTCTGTAGCTCGGTGAGCAGCAGGTTGCCGTCGCTGATCACGCGCTGGAGCTGGGCGTTGCGATCGGACAGCGTCTTCGACACCTGGCTGGTGTTGGCCAGCAGCGTGTGCAGGTCGGCGTCCCGGGAGGACACCGTTTTCGCCAGCGACGACAGCCCGGTCAGCGTGTCCTTCAGGTACTGCGGGCTGTCCTTGAGGCTGTCCGAGAGGGCGTTGAAGCTGTCCGCGAGCTGTTTCGTGTCGATGTCGCCGACCGTCGTCGACAGCTGCTCGAAGGCGTCCTGCAGCTGGAACGGCGTGCGCGTGCGGGCCTGCGGGATGGTGTCGTTGGGCTCCTGCGCGCCGCCGCCCTTCGGGTCGAGCGCCAGGTACTTCTCCCCCAGCAGCGTCTTGATCTCGATCGACGCCGTCGTCGCGTCCCCGACCCGGACGTCCTTGACCCGGAACTTCACCAGGACCTGCTTGCCCACGAGTTTCACCGACGACACCGTGCCGACCTTGACGCCGGCGACCTCGACCTCGTTGTCCGCCGCCAGCCCGGCGGACTCGCCGAAGTACGCCGAGTACGTCGTGCCGTTGCCGAAGAACGGGAGCTGGTCGGAGAAGTACGTCGTGGCCGTGACGAGCACGATCAACACGAGCGCCACCGCGCCGACCGCGGCCTGGTTGCGTTCTTTCAGCGGCTTCACGGACCACACCTCTCCGCGCGCTGGGTGCCGGGGATCGGGATGATCGGCAGGGTGATGTCGAGCGAGGAAATGCCGATGGTGCCGGTGATCCCGCACAGGTAGTAGTTGAACCAGCTGCCGTAGCTCAGCGTCCGGGTGAACTTCTGCAGGTTGCCCGGCAGCACCTCGAGGAGGTGGTTGAGCAGTACGCCGGAGTCGCCGAGGTTCTGCGACAGCACGCCGAGCTGCGCGACGTCGTCCTTGAGCGCCGGACGCGCGTCGGCGAGCAGCCCGGTGGTCGAGACGGCGAGGTCGCCGAGCGCGCTGACCGCGTCGCCGATCGGCTTGCGCTGCTCGGCCAGCCCGCTGACCAGCTTCTGCGTCTGCTCGATGAGGTCGCCGAGCTGCGGGCCGTGGGCGTTGACCGTGCCGAGGACCGTGTTGAGGTTCGCGATGACCTGGCCGATCACCTGGTCCTTGCTCGCGATCGCCGTCGTCAGCGACGCGGTGTGCTGCAGCAGGCTGGTGATCGTGCCGCCCTCGCCCTGGAAGACGCTGATGATCTCGGCCGAGAGCTGGTTGACGTCCTTCGGGCTCAGCGCCTTGAACAGCGGCTTGAACCCGTTGAACAGCACAGTCAGATTCAACGCGGGTTTGGTGCGTTCGGGCGGGATCGTGCCACCGTCCGGCAACGTCTTGTCGCCCGGGACGTCGGTGCCGAGCGCCAGGTAGCGCTGGCCGACGAGGTTGCGGTACTTGATCGTCGCGGTCACCGTCTCCGGCAGCCGGTAGGCGTGCTCGACGTCGAACCGGACCTCGGCGAGATTCCGCTCGCCCTCGACCACCGCGATGGTGTCGACCTGGCCGACCTTGACCCCGGCGATGCGGACGTCGTCACCTTCCTTGAGCCCGGACGCGTCGGTGAACTTGGCCAGATATCCCGCCGTCTCGCCGAAGTTCGTGTTCGCGATGGTGGCCGCCAGGATCCCGGTGAGCAGCACGGTGACGACCGCGAAGATCCCCAGCTTGATCAGCGACGGGAGGAAACTCCTCACTTGAGCTCCACCTCCGCCCCGCGGTAGAGGGGCCCGACGAGCAGGCCCGCCCAGCCCGGCACCTCACCCGGCGCGGTGCCGAGCGCGGGCGAGGCGAGCAGGTCGATCAGGTCGTTCTCGTAGGCCGAGCCGACGATCGTGCCGTCGCCGCCGATGGCGCCGCCGCCGGCGGGCAGCGTCTCGGGCGGGTACTTCGGCGGCGGGGGCTTGCTGGAGCCGTCCTTGATCGCGCCGTCCGGCGGGTACTGCGGCCACACCCCCGGGTGCGGCACGCTCGGGTAGCAGCGCGGGCCGCGCTTGTCCTCGTACTTCGGCTCGTCGACGCCGGGCAGGTACTTGCCGCGGCTGGCGGCGAACTCGATGGTGACCCGGCTGACCTCGGGGTGCGCGGTGCCCTTGCCGAACGCCAGCTCCGCCCGCGGCACGGACTCGGCGAGCTGCCGCATCAAGCACGGGTATTCGGGCGCGTACTTGGCGAGGACGTCCAGCGTCGGCTGGATCGCCGTGGTGAGCCGGATCAGGTTGTCCTTGTTGACCTGCAGGAAGCTCGTGAGATCCACCGAGGCTGCGGTGACCGTGGCGTAGAGGTCGGCCAGCTGCGCGCGCTGGTCGACAATGGTCCGGGTCGTGGTCGTCAGGTCCGACAACGCCTGCAGGATGTCCGGCGCGGCCTTGTCGTAGGTGTTCGCGACGTTCGCCAGCCCGGTGATGTCGGCCTTGATGTCCGGCAGTGACGGGTTGAGCTTGCCGAGGTAGTCCGACAGCCCGGCGAGCGTTTCGCCGAGCTGCTTGCCCCGGCCGTCGAGCGCGGTCGCCACCGCGGTGAGGGTGCTCGACAGCTTTTCGGGCTGGACGGCCTGCAGCAGCGGCATCACGTCGTCGAGGACCTTCTGCAGCTCGATCGCCGCGCTGCTGCGGTCCTGCGGGATGACGTCACCGGCCTCGATCGGGCCTTGGGATGTCTCCGGCAGCTGCAGAGCCACGTACCGCTCGCCGAAAAGCGTCTTCGGCAGCAGCCGCGCGGCCACGTTCTTCGGGATGACGTGCGTCTTGTCCGGATCCAGCGCGAGTTCCAGCTCGGCGTGGTCGCCCTTCGCCAGCACCGACCGGACTTCGCCGACGAGCATGCCGCGGACCTTGACGTCGCCGCCGGTGCGCAGCTGGCTGCCGACGCGGTCGGTCTCCAGCTTCACGAGCGTGACCGGCGTGAACGCCTTGTTGTAGACGGCGAGGGTGAGCGCGATGAACAGGGCGGCGACGAGCAGGAAGACGAGCCCCAGCACCTGGTACCGGAGCCGCTGCCACAGCTCGCGCCTCATCCCGAGATCCTCACCGTGGTGTTGGCGCCCCAGATGGCGAGGGACAGGAAGAAGTCCAGCACCGAGATCAGCACGATCGACGTCCGCACCGCGCGGCCCACCGCCACGCCCACCCCGGCCGGGCCGCCGCTGGCGTGGAAGCCGTAATAGCAATGGGACAGGATCACCAGCACGCTGAACACGATCACCTTCCCGAACGACCACAGGACGTCGCCGGGCGGCAGGAAGAGCGTGAAGTAGTGGTCGTAGGTGCCCGCGGACTGGCCGTAGAGCCAGATGGTGATCTGCCGCGAGGCGAGGTAGCTCGAGAGCAGGCCGACCGCGTACAGCGGAATCACCGCGGCGACCCCGGCCAGCACCCGGGTCGTCACCAGGTACGGCATGCTCGGCACGCCCATGACTTCCAGGGCGTCGATCTCCTCGGAGATCCGCATCGCACCGAGCTGGGCGGTGAAGCCGCAGCCGACGGTGGCGGAGAGCGCGAGCCCGGCCGACAGCGGCGCGACTTCGCGGGTGTTGAAGTAGGCGGAGATGAAGCCGGTGAGCGCGGCCGTGCCGAGCTGATTCAGCGCGGAATAGCCCTGGAGGCCGACGATCAGGCCGGTGAACAGGGTCATCCCGATCATCACGCCGAGCGTGCCGCCAATGACGGCGAGGCCGCCGGTGCCGAAGCAGACCTCGGTCAGCAGCCGCAGGGTCTCGCGGCTGTAGCGGCGGATCGTGCGCGGCGACCAGGCGAGCGCTTTCGCCGCGAACGCCAGCTGCTTGCCGAGCCCTTCCAGGCTCTGGCCCGGGCGCGCGATGTATTCGAGCGTCCGGTCGGTGTCGACGGCCGTCATCACATCGCCTTGGGCGGGACGATCCGCAGGTAGATCGCGGTGAGCACGACGTTGATCAGGAACAGCAGCAGGAACGTGATGACGACGGCCTGGTTGACCGCGTCACCGACACCTTTCGGCCCGCCTGCCGGGTTCAGCCCGCGGAAGGCGGCGACGACCCCGGCGACGAAGCCGTACAGCAGCGCCTTGATCTCGCTGATCCACAGGTCCGGCACCTGGGCGAGGGCGTTGAAGCTGGCCAGGTACGCGCCGGGGGTGCCGCCCTGCAGGACGACGTTGAAGAAGTAGCCGCCGAGCACGCCGACCACGCTGACCAAGCCGTTCAGCAGCACCGAAACGACCATCGCGGCCAGCACGCGCGGCACGATCAGCCGCTGGATCGGGTTGACGCCGAGGACCTCCATCGCGTCGATCTCTTCGCGGATCTTGCGCGCGCCGATGTCCGCGCAGACGGCACTGCCGCCGGCGCCCGCGACGAGCAACGCGGTGATCAGCGGGCTGGCCTGCTGCACGATGGCCAGCGCGCTGGCCGCGCCGGTGAACGACTGCGCCCCGATCTGCGCCGTCAGCGAGCCGAGCTGCAGGGCGATCACCGCGCCGAACGGGATGGCCACCAGCGCCGTCGGGAGAATCGTGACACTCGCGAAGAACCAGCACTGCTGGATCCACTCGCGGGCCTGGAAGGGGCGTTTGAAGATCGCGCGCAGGACTTCCCACGACAGCGTCGCGAGCCGGCCGACCTGGGTCAGCGCCGCGGCGCCCGGGAGCGTGCCAGTACCTCCGCTCACCACACCTCCCAGCAGATCGTCATTGACCTCCGAGTCTTCTCCACACCCGCTCACCGCATTTCGTTAGCGGTGTTCACTCTCCCCTTCGGCAGTTCTCCTTCAGAAGTTGAGGGCGTGGGTGGCCGTCGCCCCGCCGTCCGCGACGAACTCCGCACCCGTGCAGTACGCGCTCTCGTCGCTGGCCAGGAACAGCACCAGCTTGGCGACGTCCTCCGGCTGCCCGACCCGCTTCAGCGCGACCTTCTTCCCGACGTACGACATGTCGACTTTCTGGCCGCCCGCCGCGGTCTCGACCATCTTCGTGTCGATCGCGCCGGGGTGCACCGAGTTGACGCGGATGTGCTTCTTGCCGAGTTCCATCGCCGCGACCTTGGTCATCCCGCGGATCGCGAACTTGCTCGCGGTGTATGCGACGAGGTAGGGCATCCCGGCCAGACCCTCCACAGAGGACACGTTGACGATGGAGCCACCGCCGGCGGCGGTCATCGGTTCAACGACCGAGCGCATGCCGAGAAACGCCCCGATCTGGTTCACCCGGATCACGCGTTCGTAGTCGGCCAGCGTCGTCTTGCCGAGTTCCGAGAAGTGCAGGATGCCCGCGTTGTTGACCAGCACGTTCGGCTTGCCGAACTCCGTGGTCGCGCGCTCGACCGCGGCGGCCCAGCCGTCCTCGTCGCCGACGTCGAGGTGCTGGTAGACGGCCTGCTCGCCGAGGTCGGCGGCCAGCTGCTTGCCCTCCTCGTCGAGGATGTCGGCGATCACCACCTTGGCGCCCTCGGCGACGAACGCGCGGGCGGCGGCCTCGCCCTGCCCGCGCGCGGCGCCGGTGATCAGGGCGATCTTCCCGTCCAGCCTCATGACTCTCCCAGGATCTCGGTGGCGGCGAACATCCGGGCGGGGTCCCGCTCGGCGAAGAACGCGCTCATGGACGTCTCGAGCTCGCCGAGGCTCCAGCGCCGCTCGATCCTCGGGGCTTCGACCAGCGCGACCGTGCCGCCGTGGACCACGAACACCTGGCCGTTGACGTGCTCGGCCGCCGGGGAGGCGAGGTAGGCGACGAAGGGCGCGACGTGCTCGACCGAGAGCGGATCGGCGCCTTCGGCAGGGGCGGCGCCGAACACGCCCTCGGTCATCGCCGTCCGTGCGCGCGGGCAGATCGCGTTGGCGCGGACGCCGTACTTGGCCAGGCTCCGGGCGGCCGACATGGTGAGCGCGGTGATGCCCGCCTTCGCGGCGGCGTAGTTGGGCTGACCCGGCGAGCCGATGAGGAACGCTTCGGACGCCGTGTTGACCAGCCGCCCGTACACCGGCTCGCCGTCCGCTTTGGACTTGTCGCGCCAGTGCTTCGCGGCGTTGCGGGACAACAGGAAGTGGCCGCGCAGGTGGACCCGCAGCACGGTGTCCCAGTCGTCGTCGGCCATCGAGAACAGCATCTTGTCGCGCAGCACGCCCGCGTTGTTCACCACGATGTCGAGCCCGCCGAGGTCGAGCGCGGCTTCGGTGAGCGCGTCGGCCGTGGCGCGGTCACCGACGTCGCCCGCGACCGCGACGGCCCGGCCGCCGGCCGCTTCGATCTCGGCGACGACGTCCTTCGGCTCGCTGATGTCGTTGACGACGACCGTGGCGCCGCCGGCGGCGAGCGCGAGCGCTTCGGCCCGGCCCAATCCCGCGGCGGCACCCGTGACGATCGCCGTCCTGCCGGTCAAGCTCACCGCGGGACCTCCTCGCCGAGTCCTGGATCTCGCGCCTACAGTAGAATCTGTTCTTGTTCTGAGCAACCCCTGAGTGAACAGCGCTAACCGGCGATGAACAGCGCGTTCTTCGGGCAGCCCTTGATCGCACTGATAACGCGTTCTACCTGGTCTTCCGGCACCGGGCCGGGCTGGATCACCAGTTCTTCCTCCTCGTCGAGGTCGAAGACGTCCGGGGCGAGCCCCACGCACACCGCGTTCGCCTCGCACAGCAGCCGGTCGACACCGATCTCCATGCTTCCTCCGCCGCTCGAGCCCTGGTACAACTAGAACAGGTTCTACTGTAATGCCGGGAGCCGGTACGGCACCACAACGAGCCGGACCGGGTGGAGGTGACGGGTGCGGATCGACTACACGCTCCAGCAGCAGGCGCTGGCCGCCGAGCTTCGGGAGTACTTCGCCGAGCTGATGACGCCCGAACGGCGGGCGGGCCTCCGCTCCGGCGGCGGCGAGTACGGCGATGGCGTGGCGTACAAGGAGATCGTGCGGCAGCTGGGCAAGGACGGCTGGCTCGCGCTGGGCTGGCCGCCCGAGTACGGCGGGCAGGGCCGGTCGATGCTCGACCAGCTCGTCTTCACCGACGAAGCGGCCGTCGCCGGGGTGCCGGTCCCGTTCCTGACGGTGAACACCGTGGGCCCGACGATCATGCGCTACGGCACCGAAGAACAGAAGGCGTTCTACCTGCCGAAGATCGCCGCCGGCGAGCTGCACTTCTCGATCGGCTACTCCGAGCCGGAGGCCGGCACCGACCTGGCGTCGCTGCGGACGCGCGCCGAGCGCGACGGCGACGAGTACGTCGTCACCGGCCAGAAGATGTGGACGAGCCTGATCGAGTACGCCGACTACGTCTGGCTCGCGGTCCGGACCGACCCGGACGCGAAGAAGCACCGCGGGCTGTCGATCCTCATCGTGCCGACGTCCGCCGAGGGCTTCTCGTGGACCAAGGTGCACACGGTCGCGGGCGCCGGGACCAGCGCGACCTACTACGACGGCGTGCGCGTGCCGGTGTCGGCGCGGGTCGCCGAAGAAAACGCGGGCTGGCCGCTGATCACCAACCAGCTCAACCACGAGCGCGTCGCGCTGACGTCGTCGGCACCGATCCGCAAGGCGCTGGCCGACGTCCTGGCATGGGCGAAGGAGACCGGCGCCATCGACCACGAATGGGTGCGGCTGCACCTGGCGCGGGTGCACGCGGGCGCGGAGTACCTGAAGCTGCGGAACTGGCGGATCGCCTGGGCGGCCGCGAACAGCGAACTCGGCCCGGCGGAGGCGTCGGCGACGAAGGTGTTCGGCACGGAGTTCGCGATCGAGGCCTACCGGCTGCTGATGGAGGTGCTCGGCGCGGGCGCCGTCGTCCGCGAAGGCTCGCCGGGGGCGCTGCTGGCCGGGCGGATCGAGCGGCTGCACCGGTCGGCGCTGATCCTCACCTTCGGCGGCGGCACCAACGAGATCCAGCGGGACATGATCGCCGCCACCGCCCTCGGCCTGCCCGTCACGCGCTAGGAGCGACCATGGACTTCACCCTTTCCGAAGCGTCGGCCGACCTCGCCGCGCTGACCCGGCGGCTGCTGGCCGACAAGGCCAGCCACGAGCCGCACGGCACCGGCGGCTTCGACGCGGTGGCGTGGACGGCGCTCGGCCAGGCCGGCGTGCTGGACGCGGCGCTGCCGTCGTCGCTCGGCGGCGGCGGGTTCGGGCTGCCGGAGCAGTGCGCGGTGCTGACCGAGATCGGCCGCGCGGTGGCGGCGGTCCCCTACCTGCCGTCGATCACGATGGCGGCTTCGGCGCTGGCGGAGTTCGGCACGCCCGAACTGGTGGACCGCTGGGTGCTGCCCGTGCTGCGCGGCGAGCGCGTCCTGGCCGTGGCACTGTCCGGCTTCACGGCCTCGGACGGCCGGGTGTCGGGCGCGCAGACCGCCGTGCCCTTCGGGGCCTTCGCGCACGGATTCCTGGTTGCCGCATCGGACGAGGTCTTCCTGGTCGACGCGGCCGCGCCGGGCGTGACGGTGCAGCCGCAGCGGACGACCGACCACGCCGACGCCTGTCTTCTGGAACTGTCCGACGTGCCGGGAGTGTCGCTGGGCGACATCGGCGAGTGGCTGCGCCTGCGCGGGACGGTCGGGGTGTGCGCGCAACAGCTCGGCGTGGTCGAGCGGGCGCTGGAGCTGACCGCGGCGTACGCGGCCGAGCGCAAGCAGTTCGACCACGTGATCGGCGGGTTCCAGGCGGTTCGTCAGCGCCTCGCGGACGCGTACCTGGACGTCGAAGCGGTCCGCCTGACGACGCTGCAGGCGGCGTGGCAGCTGACCTCGGCCGTCCCGGCCGCGGAAGCGGTGGCGACGGCGAAGTTCTGGGCGGCGGAGGCGGGCCACCGGGTGGCCCACACGGCGGTGCACGTCCACGGCGGCGTCGGCATCGACGTCGACCACGTGGTGCACCGCTACTTCGCGGCGGCGAAACGCCTGGAGTTCCAGCTCGGCGCGGCCACCCACCAGCTGCTGGCCCTGGGCGACCTCCTCGCGGGCCCCCGCTAGCTCGCCGCGTAGGTCCAGAACTCCTTCATCAGCGGCGTCGGCTCGGGGCTGGTCAGCTCGACCTGGGTGAGCAGCACCGAGACCGTGCCCGTCGCCGGGACCAGGTGCAGGGACGTGCCCGCGCCGCCGATCCAGCCGTAGCGGCCGGGGACCTCCCAGGGTTCCTTCGCGTCGACGTCCACCGACCCGCCGAAGCCCCAGCCCTGGCCGTGCAGGAACGGCCGGGCCGCTTCCCGCTGGGCACGTGTCAGGTGGTCGGTCGTCATCCGGTGGACCGACTCCGGCGTCAGCAGGCGGTGGCCGCCCGCCGTGCCCTCGTCGCGCAGGAACCTCGCGAACGCCAGGAGGTCGCCGGCCGTCGAGACCAGCCCACCGGCTCCGGACGGGAACGGCGGCGGCGCACTCCACCGGCCCTCGGGCGAGTCGACCAGCCGCAGCCCGTCCTCGCCGCGGCGGTAGGCGCTGGTGAACCGGCCGAGCGCCGCGGTCGGCACGGTGAACCCGGTGTCGGCCATGCCGAGCGGCTCGAACAGCCGCTCCGCGAGGAACTCCGGCAGCGGGCGGCCGGAGACCCGCGCGATCAGCACGCCCTGGAGGTCCGAACCCGTGTCGTAGAGCCACCCCGCCCCGGGCTGGTGCAGCAGCGACACCTGCGCCAGTGCCGCCAGCCACTCGTCCGGCGACAGCGCCCGCGGCGACGCCGCCGGGTGGCCCAGCACCTGCAGCAGCAGGTCGACCGCGGGCGGGGTCACGCCCTCGGTGAGGCCGTACCCGCAGCGGAAGGTGAGCAGATCGGCCACCGTGACCGGCCGGACGGCCGGCACGACGTCGTCGACCGGGCCGTCCGGCGTCCGGACGACCATCGGCGTGGCCAGCTCCGGCAGCCACCGCGCGATCGGGTCGTCGAGGGCCAGCTGGCCGTCGTCGACGAGCAGGAGGACCGCCGCGGCGGTGATCGGCTTGGAGAGCGACGCGATGCGGAACAGGGAATCCCGCGCCATCGGCACCCTGCCCTCGGCGTCGGCCGAACCGACGGCGGCGGCTTCGACCTGCTCGCCGCGGGCGACCAGGGCCACCGCGCCGGGCAGGTCCGCGGCGTGCTTGGTGAGCAGTTCGGTCAGCACGGCCACGTTCAGTCCTGGGGGTTGATCGCGCGCAGCCGGCGCGGGCCGGTGTCGGGCCGGGACGGCGGTGCCCCGAGCACCAAGCGGGCGTTGGCGACGAAAGCGCCGTCCGGCGAGGCCAGGATCGGGTCCAGCACCAGCGACCGCACCTCCGGGTTGTCCTCGGCCAGCGCGGCCACGCGCAGCACCATGTCCTGCAGCGCGGCGAGGTCGGCCGGCTCGTCGCCGCGGTAGCCGGTGAGCAGCGGCGCCGTCCGGGGCTCGCGCAGCAAGGTCGCGGCGTCGACGTCGGTGAGCGGGACGGCCCGGTAGGCGCGGTCGCCGAGCAGGGTGCTGACCAGCCCCGAGAGCCCGAACGACACGAGCGTGCCGAACGAGGGGTCGTCCTGCAGCCCGATCACGCACGAAAGGCCCTTGGGCGCCATCCGCTGGACGTACACCTCGTCGTCGCCGGAGACCTCGCGCAACGTCTCGTACGCGTTTCGCACCGAGTCTTCCGAGGCCAGGTCGAGCCGGACGCCGGCCAGGTCGGGGCGGCCGCGCAGCCGCTCGTCGACCGCCTTGAGCGTCACCGGGTAGCCCAGCTCCCCCGCCGCCGCCACCGCTTCGTCCACAGTGGACACGATGCGGAACGGCACGACGTCGATGCCGTAGCAGTCCAGCAGCCGCACGACTTCGGCGTCGGAGAGCAACGTCGTCTTGCCGCTGCCGGCTTCGAGGAGCTCGCGCACGATGCCCTGCGCCTGTTCGGTGTGGATCCCCGACGGCCGGATCAGCGTGCCCTGGGGGCGTTGCCGCCACGCGGCGTACCGCACGACCCGGGCGAGGGAGTTCACCGCGCGTTCGGGGCTCGGGTACGACGGGATCGAGCCCCGCGTCGGCACGCCGTCTTTTGTCAGGACCGCGAGTTCGTCCGGGACACCTTCGGCGGCGAGGAACGTCGAGACGATCGGCTTCCGCAGCCCCAGTTCGACGACGGTCTCCCGCAGGGCGCGCGCGTACGCGGTGCCGGGGATGGCGATCGGCGGGGCGAACACGACGACGAGCGCGTCGGTCTCCGGCGAGGTGAGCGCCTCGCGGACGGCCTTGGCGAACTCCTCCGGCCCGGCCTGCGGGCCGACGTCCACCGGGTCCGACGCCAGCCGCAGGCCCTGCATCCGTGCGGTGTCCGCGGCCAGCAGCCCGATCGCGCTGGAGTTGCCGACGATGCCGACCCGCGGCCCGGCGGGCAGCGGCTGGTGGGCGAACACGAGCGCGGTGTCGAACAGCTGCGCCAGCGACTCCACGCGCACGACGCCGGCCTGCTCGAACAGCGTCTGGACGCTGGCCTCGTCGATCTCCGTCGACGTCGCCGCCAGCTGCGGCCGGACCGCGTGCCGCCCGGACTTCACCGCGACGATCGGTTTCGTCCGCGCGAGCCGCCGCGCCAGCCGCGCGAACTTGCGCGGGTTGCCGAAGGACTCGAGGTACAGCAGCACCAGATCGGTGTCCGGGTCGGTTTCCCAGTACTGGAGCAGGTCGTTGCCGGAGACGTCGGCGCGGTTGCCCGCCGAGACGAACGTCGACAGGCCGAGGCCGCGCGCTTCGGCGTCGGCCAGGATCGCGGTGCCCAGCGCACCGGACTGGCAGAAGAAGCCGGTGCGCCCGCGGCCGGGCAGCCGCGGGGCGAGGGTGGCGTTCAGCCGGATCCCGGGCGCGGTGTTGAGGACGCCGAGCGCGTTCGGGCCGACCACGCGCATGCCGTGCGCCCGCGCCTCGCCGACCAGCCGCAGTTCGGCGTGCAGGCCGTGCGGTCCGGCCTCGGCGAACCCGCTGGACAGGATCAGCAGCGTCTTGACGCCCTTGGCCAGGCAAGCGTCCAAAACGGACTCGACGGACTCGGCGGGCACCGCGACGACGGCCAGGTCGACCGGGTCCGGGATGTCCAGCACCGACGGGTACGCGCGGACGCCGCGCACCGAGCGGTGCTCCGCGTTGACCGGGTAGACGGTGCCGGTGAACGCGGCGACCAGGAGGTTCGCGAAAGCGACGTGGCCGACCTTGCCCGGCTCGGTGGACGCGCCGATCACCGCGACCGAGGCCGGGTGCAGCAGGTTGTGCACGCTGCGGGCCTCGGCGGCCTGCTCGCGGGAGCGCGCGACGGCGAGGGACTCCTCGGTCGCGTCGATGTCGAACTCCAGGTGCAGCACGCCTTCCTCGAATTCGCGGCTGACCTGGTAGCCGGCGTCGCGGAAGACCCGCACCATGGCCGAGTTCTCGGCGAGCACCTCGGCGACGAACCGGCGCAGCCCGCATTCGGACGCGGCCGCGGCGAGGTGTTCGAGGAGGATCGAGCCGAGCCCGCGGCCCTGGTGGGCGTCGCTGACCACGAAGGCGACCTCCGCCGACGGCCCGTGGTCGAGCCGTTCGTACCGGCCGACGGCCACGATGTCGTCGCCCAGGAACGCGGCGAACGCGACCCGGTCGTGGTGGTCGACCGTGGAGAAGCGCTTCAGGTCCTTCTCGGGGATGCGGGGGTAGGCGCCGAAGTAGCGGAAGTAGCGGGTGCGCTCGGAGAGCTTCGCGTGGAAGGCGACGAGGCCGTCGGCGTCGGTGGGCACGATCGGGCGCAGGTGGACGGTGCCGCCGTCGGACAGCACGACGTCGGCCTCCCAGTCGCGGGGGTAGTCGAAGGGATCCCGGCCGGCCATGGTCAGTCCCTGGGGTCGTCCGGGTCGAGGCCGTGCAGCGGGAAGACGGCGCGGCGGGTGTCCCGGACGGCGATGTCGACCGGATCGTCCTCGCCGTCGCCCCACGGCTTGAACCCGGTTTCGCGGTCGTCGGACATGGTGCGCGGGAGCTCGGCGTGCGGCGCGGCCTTGGTGACGGTTTCGACCCAGCCGGGCGGCAGCGGCGTCGCGGGGTCGACGTCCCGGTCGAGGACGGTGGCCATCAGGTGCGTCCACGATCGCGGGACGACCCGGATCAGCTGGTAGCCCCCGCCGCCGACGGCGATCCACTTGCCGCCGGCGTAGGTCTCGGCAAGGTCCCGGAGGGTGGCGTAGATGGTGCGGTGGCCGTCGACGGAGAGGGAGAGATCGGCCAGCGGGTCTTCTTCGTGGGAATCGACCCCGCACTGGGTGAACAGCAGCTGCGGTTCGAAGTCGGCGAGCAGGGAGGGGACGACGGCGTGGAACGCGCGCAGCCACCCGGGGTCTTTGGTCCGCGGCGGCAGCGGGACGTTGACGGAGGTGCCGTCGGCCTTCCCGCGGCCGGTCTCGGCGGAGTAGCCGGTGCCGGGCCAGAGCGTGAAGGGGTGCTGGTGCATCGAGATGGTGAGGACGCGGGGGTCGTCGTAGAAGGCGGCCTGGACGCCGTCGCCGTGGTGGACGTCGGTGTCGATGTAGGCGATGCGCTCGAAGCCGTGGTCGAGCAGCCAGGAGATGGCGACGGCGCAGTCGTTGTAGACGCAGAAGCCGGCAGCCTGGTCGCGCATGGCGTGGTGCAGGCCGCCGGCGATGTTGACGGCCCGGTTCGCCGCGCCCTCGGCGACCTGCCGGGCGGCGAGCAGCGTGGACCCGACGACGAGCGCGGAGGCATCGTGCATGTCGGAGAAGACGGGGTTGTCGGAGGTCCCGAGCCCATGCCCGACATCCCACCCGACCAGCGGCGCCTCCCGCACGGCGGCGAGGTATTCGGGGGCGTGGATCCGGAGGAGTTCTTCGTCCCCGGCCCCGGTGGGGACGAGCAGGGGGACGTCCTGCAGGACGCCGAGCTCGGTGGCCAGCCGAACGGTGAGCTCCAGGCGGACGGGATTGAAGGGATGATCCCCGCCCAGGTCATAACCGAGAAGGGCACGATCCCAAACAACGGCCGGCGACATGCGGTCGACTCTAGTGCCGATCGCGGAGATACGTGGAGTGGAACGATCCGGCACGGCTTGAGCGGGCCGGGGTGGGTGCGGGGTCGGTGTGGCCGGGCACGGCGCGGCCGGCGCAGGCTGGCTGGGCTCGGCTGGGTCGGCCCGGCTCGGGTCGGTCGGCCCGGTGCGGCCCGGCATGGCGCGGGTCGGTGCGGCCCGGCTCGCTTCGACCCGACTTGGCGCGGCCCGGCCCAGGTCGGCTCGGGTCGGGTCGGCTCGGTCGGCGCGGCTCGGCTCGGCTCGGGTCGGCGCGGCTCCGGTCGGGTCGGCGCGGCTCCGGTCGGGTCGGCGCGGCTCGGCCCGCCGCCCCTCCAAGCCGGGCGCCCCTCCGGCCGGGCGCGGCTGGGGTCAGCCGGGGTGGTTGCCCGTCGCTGCCGGGCGTTGGGGGTCTCGGGACCAGTGCGACCACGAGCCCGCGTACAGGCCCGCGCCCGGGTGGCCCGCCAGCTCCAGGGCCAGGACCACCGAGCTGGCCGTCACCCCCGAGCCGCAGTACGCGGCCACCGGCTCGCCCGGGCGCAGGCCCAGGTCCGCGAACCGCTCCGCCAGCTCGGCCGGAGGCCGCCAGCGGCCGTCCTCTCCGATGTGGGCCGCGAACGGGGCGTTCACCGCTCCCGGGATGTGGCCTGCCCGGGGGTCCACCGGTTCCGTCTCGCCCGCGTAGCGCGGGGTTGCGCGGGCGTCGAGGAGCAAGCCGTCGCGGGCCAGGGCCGCCGCTTCGTCCGCGTCCAGGACCGGCATGCCTCCCGGGTGGACCGTGATGTCGCCCGGCTCCGGCCGCACCTCGTCCGTGCTCACCGGGCGCCCCTCGGCCGTCCACGCCGCGTAACCGCCGTCGAGGACCGCCACCTCGTCGTGGCCCGCCCAGCGCAGGAGCCACCACGCCCGGGCCGCCACCGAGCCGTCCGCGTCGTCGTAGGCCACCACCGGGACGCCCGCCCGCACCCCCGCCGCGCGCAGGTCGCGCTGCAGGTCGGCCGGGTCGGGCAGGGGGTGCCGGCCGCCCTCGCCCGGCTCGCCGGCGAACACGCTGTCGAGGTCGGTGAACACCGCGCCGGGCAGGTGCCCCTCGCGGTAGGACTCGGCGCCGGGCGGGCCGGCGAGCCGCCAGCGGACGTCGAGGACCACGGGACGGTCCCCGGCCGGGCCGGCCAGTGCGGCGGCGAGGTCGGTGGTGCTGATCAGCGGGCGCATGCCTCCCATCTTCCAGCGGCCGGCCACCCGGCCGCGCCGGGGTGCGGACATATCCCCCCACCGGCGAGTTGTTACCCCCGAGGCCCGCCGCCGCTGCCCGGGTCAACGACTACGATGAGCAACGCGGACGAAGGGGACAGCGTGAACGATCTCATCGACACCACCGAGATGTACTTGCGTACGATTTACGAGCTCGAAGAAGAAGGTGTCGTTCCGCTGCGCGCCCGCATCGCCGAGCGCCTGCAGCAGAGCGGCCCGACCGTGAGCCAGACCGTCGCCCGGATGGAGCGTGACGGGCTGGTCGTGGTCGCCGACGACCGGCACCTCCAGCTGACCGACCACGGCCGGGAGCTGGCCATCGCGGTGATGCGCAAGCACCGCCTCGCCGAACGCCTCCTCGTCGACGTGATCGGGCTCGAGTGGGAGCACGTGCACAACGAGGCGTGCCGGTGGGAGCACGTGATGAGCGAGGCCGTCGAGCGCAAGCTGGTCAAGCTGCTCGACCACCCGACCACCTCCCCGTACGGCAACCCGATCCCCGGCCTGGACAAGCTGGGCGACGGCGACCCCGCGCCGCCCGCGGAGGCCGACCTGGTCCGGCTCGACGAGTTCGCCCGCACCGGCGGCGGCCGCGTCGAGATCCGGCG
This sequence comes from Amycolatopsis sp. NPDC005003, assembly GCF_053600695.1. NCBI lineage: Bacteria > Bacillati > Actinomycetota > Actinomycetes > Pseudonocardiales > Pseudonocardiaceae > Amycolatopsis > Amycolatopsis sp. NPDC005003. Next base: position 46,521 of record NZ_JBSGAI010000005.1, read on the forward strand.
CATCGCCGAGCACGTCCAGCTGGACGAGTCGCTGATGACCGAGCTCAAGTCCGTCGGCATCGTGCCCGGCGGCACCGTCACCGTCGGCAAGGCCAACGGCGGCACCATCGAGGTCACCGGCGGGGACACCACCGCCCAGGTCGCCAGCTCCGCGCTGCACGCCGTCCTGGCGCAGGCTCGATGAGCCCCGCTTCGGACGCCGTGGCGGCGTTCCGCACGGTCCACGGCACGACGCCGGCCGGCGTCTGGTCGGCGCCCGGCCGCGTCAACCTGATCGGCGAGCACACCGACTACAACGACGGCTTCGTGCTGCCGTTCGCCCTGCCCCACCGGCTGGCCGCGGCCGCTTCACCCCGCGAGGACGGCGTGCTGTCCGTGGCCACCCTGGGTGACGACGGCCAGCTCCAGCGCTCCGGCGAGCTCAAGATCGCCGAGCTGGCGCCGGGCAGTGTCGACGGGTGGGCCGCGTACCCGGCCGGAGTCGCCTGGGTGCTGCGCGACCAGGGCTTCGCGAACGGGGCCGACCTGGTGATCGCCGGGGACGTGCCGTCCGGGGCGGGCCTCTCCTCCTCCCACGCGCTCGAGTGCGCGGTGTCGCTGGCGCTGCTCGGGCTGGCCGGCCTGGAGCTGGACGGCAGCCGTACCGACGTCCCGACGCGGCCCCAGGTCGCGCGGTGGGTGCAGCGGTCGGAGAACGACTTCGTCGGCGCCCCCACCGGCCTGCTCGACCAGACGGCGTCCCTCTGCTGCACCGAGTCCCACGTGCTGTTCCTCGACGTGCGGTCGGGCGAGCAGGAGCAGGTGCCGTTCGGCCTCGCCGAAGCCGGGCTGCAGGTGCTGATCATGGACACCCGCACGAAGCACTCGCACGCCGAAGGCGGCTACGGCGAGCGCCGCCGCGGCACCGAACGCGCCGCGGAACTGCTCGGGGTGAAGGCGCTGCGCGACATCACCCCCGAAGGTCTCGCCGACGCCCTCGACCGGCTGCCGGCGGACCTCGTGCCGCTGGTGCGGCACGTCGTCACCGAGAACCAGCGGGTGCTCGAGACGGTCGAGCTGCTGCGGGCCGGGCGGCTGGCCGAGATCGGGCCGTACCTGGACGCCTCGCACGTCAGCATGCGCGACGACTACCGGATCTCCACGGCCGAGCTGGACCTCGCGGTCGACTCGGCGCGGGCGGCCGGCGCGCTCGGCTCGCGGATGACCGGCGGCGGCTTCGGCGGCTCGGCGATCGCGCTGGTCCGCGACGCCGACCTGGAGCGGGTCAAGGACGCCGTCGAGGCGGCGTACGAGAAGGCCGGCTACCGGCGGCCGCGGATGTTCACCGCGGTGCCCTCCCGCGGCGCCGGCCGCGACGAGCTCTGACGCCGCGCGGGTCCGCCCGGGGCAACCCCCGCGCGGACCCGCGCGTCGCCTAGGGGGAAGACTGTGCAGCACAGTCACCCTCGGCAGGAAGGCCTGGATGTGTCGGAGCAGAGCAACGCCCTGAAGCTGGTCGTGACGGGCGGAGCCGGGTACGTCGGAAGTGTGTGCGCCGCGCGGCTGGTCGAAGCCGGGCATCAGGTCACCGTCGTCGACGACCTGTCCACCGGGCACGCCGACGCCGTGCACCCGGACGCGCGGTTCATCGAAGGCGACGCCGCCGAAGTGGCGGGCAGCCTGCTGCGCGAGGGCTTCGACGGCGTGCTGCACTTCGCGGCCAAGTCGCTGGTCGGCGAGTCGATGACGGAGCCGGCGAAGTACTGGGAAGGCAACGTCGTCACCTCCCTGCGGCTGCTCGAGGCCATGCAGGAGCACGGCACGCCCCGGCTGGTGTTCTCTTCGACGGCGGCGACCTACGGCGAGCCGGAGCAGTCGCCGATCCCGGAGACGGCGCCGACGCGCCCGACCAACACCTACGGCGCCACGAAGCTCGCCATCGACGCCGCGATCACCAGCTTCGCCGGCGCGCACGGCCTGGCGGCGGTGAGCCTGCGCTACTTCAACGTCGCGGGTGCGTACGGCGCCTTCGGTGAGCGCCACACCACGGAAACCCATCTCATCCCTCTCGTTCTGCAGGTCGCCACGGGCGACCGCGAGCGCATCCAGATCTACGGCGACGACTACCCGACGCCGGACCACACGGCGGTGCGCGACTACATCCACGTCGTGGACCTCGCGGACGCGCACCTGCTGGCGCTGCAGCACGCCACTGCGGGCGAGCACCGGATCTACAACCTGGGCAATGGCACGGGATTCTCCGTTCTCGAGGTGATCGAGGCCTGTCGTGAGGTGACCGGCCACCCGGTGCCGGCCGCGGTGGCTCCGCGCCGGGCGGGCGACCCTTCGGTCCTCGTGGCGGCGAGTGACCGGGCGCGCGAGGAGCTGGGGTGGAAGCCGGAGCGGACCGAGCTCGCCGGGATCGTCCGGGACGCCTGGGAATTCACCCAGTCGCGGCGGGGCTGACCGCCGCTGTGCTCGCTGACGGCGGGCTCGGGCGCTACGCCCGGCCCGCTGGTCAGCGGATGGAGGGCGGCCGCCGACCGCGGGTTGGCGCTCCGCACCTCGGCCCGCCCGGGCCACCGCCCAGCCGAAAGCCGCGGCCGGTACCTGGTGGGCGGCGGTGGCTCCGCGACGGGCGGGCACCCTTCAGTACTCGTGGTCGCCGGCGGGCTGCTCCCTTCGCTACTCCTGGCCGCGGTTAGGCGGGCGGACCCGCTTCGGTACTCGTGACCGCGGGTGGGCGACCCCCTTCGCGACTCGTAGCCGCGGTTAGGCGGCCGGGCTCGCTTTGGTACTCGTGGCCGCCAGCGGGCTGCTCTCTTCGCTACTCCTGGCCGCGGGTAAGCGGGCGGACCCGCTTCGGTACTCGGGGCCGCCAGCGGGCCACTCCCTTCGCTACTCGTGGCCGCGGGTGAGCGGGCGGACCCCTTCAGTGCTCGTGGTCGCCGGCAATCGGGCGCGTGAAGAGCTGATGCCTCGACGTCCCCGGCTCGCGTGCTGCGACCCTGGCGGGCCGCCGCCGGCACGGGTTTCCTCGCCCCGGCGCTCACAGGGGCGACCGCCGGTGTCCATAGTGGACGTCGGGCACACGAAGCCGCAATTTCTCAGGCCGCCTCGTCTGCGGCGAAATCCGCCGGCTCCAAGCCGAAGCCGACGAGGGGGCCTGCTGCCGCTGTTGCCAGGCCGCGGATCACCTCCGGGGGTGTTCCGGTGTCCAGGACCTTCCTCAGCAGTGACGCCAGCACGTGGCCCGGTGCGGCCTCCAGGGCGTTGTCCAGTGCCATTCCCGCGAAGGCTCCGTCGCCGCGGAGGTAGGCCGTGAAGCCCAGGAGGGCCGCCGGTTCCGCTCGGTGCGGGGGTGGGATCTCCCGGACCAGCGCCAGCCAGAGGTGCTCGGCTTCGCGGGCCTGCGCCGTCGCCGGTGGGACCGCCATGGCCAGGCACAGGTCGCGGATTTCCGGCAGCTTCAACGCGCTTGCCAGCAGGACCGCTTCCTCGTCCGTCGGTGGCCCCTCGCCTCGGCGGTGGCGCTCGAACGCCGCGCGGACCACCGAGGCCGCGTCGTTGATGCGGGTTGCCTCCGGCCACAGCGACGATGTCAAGCCGGACAAGTGGTCCGCGCGGCGGGCGAGGGCTTCCGGGGATCTCGGGGCCAGCAGTGCTTCCAGCTCTTCGCGGCTGTCGAACGCCACCGTTCCGATCTCCGTCGCGGCCGCCGCCGCGACCGTGGCACGGGGGTCCGGCAAGGTGCCTGCGCAGTCTTCCATCCGGTAGCACGCCCAGGGGGCACCCGCCTCGATCGTGGGCGTCCACAGGGCGTGCAGCACCGGGAGGCCGCACTCCTCCAGCTCCCGCGCCAGGTCGGCGACGAAACCCGCGTGGGGCGGCGGCTTTTCCGGTCTTCGCCGCCCGCCGACGATCACCAGGGTGACGCCGACGTGGCCGCTCGCGGCGAACCGGTGGGACATCGCCCGCGCTTGGCGGGTGCGGTGTTCGCGGCGCGGGAGGTCGCCGCGCAGTACCAGGCCTGGGCAGTCGCCCGGGTACCGGTGGCCGAGCAGGACCACGGACTTCGCGGGCCGGAAGCCGATCAGGTACGGGAGCGCGGCCAGCAGCTGCGCCGGGTCGCGGAGGTCGGGCGTGGTGGTTGTGGTCATGCCTCCACAGTGGGGCAGGACGGGGCCGGATGGGGCGCCGGGCCGAAATCTGTGGATGGCGGGGGCCGATGTGGACGGAATCCGCCCGGCGGTGGCCGGGCGGGGCGTTCCTGTCGGTGGGGCGGGCTATGCTGCCCGGCCCCACCGGCCGAACGCTGATCACCTTGAGGAGATCTCCGCGGATGTCACAGGGTCAGTCGCAGTGCTCGAACCCGCTCTCGTAGCTGTTGGCGCCCACCGAGCCGCCCCACTTCACGCAGGTCGAGTCGGCGGTCTTCTTGACCGGCCCGGCGTAGTAGGTGAAGCTGCCGGAATCGGTCACCCGCGCCGAACCCTGGACCTCCAGGAACGCCGAGACGTCGCTGGCCGTGCCGAGCGAGGTGGCCTTCAGCGTGGTCACGCAGTTCGCCTTGGTGGAAGCGTTGTACAGCAGGTAGGCCGTGCCCGAGGAGTTGGCCAGCGCCTGCTGGTCCACGACGTCGAAGCCGTCGCCGCACACCTCGTCGGCCGAGTACGGGTTGCCGCCGCAGCCGTTCTTGCTCGTGAAGTTCGTCTTGGCGTAGTACGGCACCGCGACACCGTTCAGCTTCGCCTTCTGCACCGCGCCGTTGAGGATCTCCTCGAAGTGCAGGTGCGGACCGGTGACGCCGCCGGTCGCCCCGGCCTTGCCGATCTCCTTGCCACCGGTCACGGACGCGCCGACGGACACTTCCTGGGCCGACAGGTGCGCGTACCGGGTCTTCCAGCCGCCACCGTGGTCGACCTCGATCCACTTGCCGTAGCTGGTGGCACCCTTGTCCTCCACCCGGGTGACGGTGCCGGACGCCGCGGCGAGCACCGGCATGCCGGTGATGCCGTCCTTCTGGAAGTCCACCGAGTTCTCGGGGCTGTGTCCGCTGAACGTCGCGGCGGTCACGGTGACGCCGCACTTGAACGGCACCTGGAAGTTGGGCGCGGCCGACGCCGTCGTCTGGCCGGCGAGGGAAAGGCCGAGCGCGGGCAGCGCCGCGGCGGCGGCGATGAGGGCGAGCCGTCGCAACCGGGACATGGGGGAACCTCCTGTACAAACGGGACAAGTTGACCCCACGAAGGGAAGTCCCCGCCGGTACATTTTCCGTACAAGCACCCGCGGAGGACTGCCGGATGACGACCCGACCAGCCAGGTTCCCCCGGGCTCAGGGCTGGTTGCGCTGGGCGCTCGTCGCCGTGCCGATGGCCGCCGCCATGCCCCGCGCGGACCTGCGAGCCTCGTTCCTGATCGGGTTCACCCTCGTGCTGTCGGTCCCGTTGCTGTGGATCCACGAGGCACGCGTCCGCCCGCTGACGACGGCCGTGCCCCTCACCGTGCTCGCGACCACCGGCGCGCTCTGGGTGCTCCTGCCGAGCAGCTGGCTGTCGGTCGCGATGTTCAGCACCACGTTCTTCGTGGTGCTGCGGCAATCCACGGTGCCGATCGTGCTGGCCGTCGGGCTCGACGTCGCGGCGATCACGGCCGGGGCGACCCGCTACCACGTGTGGGAAGGCGCGCTGTCGACGTACGCGGTGCTCGCCGTGGTCGTGCTGATGGGCCTGAACCGGCGGGCCCGCCTCGCCCGCATCGAGCAGACCGAACTGGCGCTGGCCCGCGCGCAGACCGCCAACGAAGAACACGCCCGCGCGGCCGCCCTCGCCGAACGCGCGCGCATCGCCCGCGAGCTGCACGACGTCCTCGCGCATTCCCTGGCCGGGCTGGCGCTGAACCTGCAGGGGGCCCGGCTGATGCTGGTGCGCGACGGGGCGAGCCCGGACGCCGTCGCCCAGATCGAACGGGCGCAGACGCTGGCGGCGGACGGCCTCGCCGAGGCCCGGAAGGCCGTGGCCGCGCTGCGCGAAGACGCCGTCGGCGTCGAACGCGCGATCGCGGACCTGCTCGCCGCGTACCGGCTCGACAGCGGCGCCCGCGCGGACCTCGAGGTCGGCGGCGAACCGCGTGAGCTCGACCCGGCGGTCGGCACCGCGCTGGTCCGCGCGGTGCAGGAGGCCCTGGCCAACACCCGCAAGCACGCGCCGAACGCCGAAGTGGACGTCACCCTGGACTACCGCGACGGGTCGGTGGCACTGACCGTGGCCGACCTGCATGGCAGGCGCCCACCCGACGCGGCGGCGGCAGGCTACGGTTTGCGCGGGATGGGCGAACGGGTCGCGCTGCTCGACGGGCGCCTGGAGAGCGGGCCGGGGGAGGACGGATGGCGGATTCACCTGACGGTGCCGGCGTGACGTTGCGCGTCGTGCTGGCCGACGACCAGGCCGTGGTCCGGGAGGGCCTGGTCACCCTGCTCGGGCTGCTGCCCGGCGTCGAGGTGGTCGGCGCCGCCGCCGACGGCCTGACCGCGCTCGAGCTCGTTGCCGCGCACCGCCCCGACGTCGTGCTGGTGGACCTGCGGATGCCGCGCTGCGACGGCGTGGAGACCACCGAACGCATCCGCGCCGAGCACCCGGGCACCGAGGTCGTCGTGCTCACCACGTACGCCGACGACGAGTCGCTGCTGGCCGCGCTGCGCGCCGGCGCCCGCGGGTTCCTCACCAAGGACGCCGACGCCGAGTCCATCGCGCGGGCACTGCGCTCGGCCGCCGCCGGGCAGTCCACAGTGGACGGCGAGCTGCAGCGGCGGCTCGTCGAAGCCGCCGCCCGCAGCACCCCGCCGCGCGGCAAGGCGGTCGACGGCCTGACCGCCCGCGAGGTCGAGGTGCTGCGGCTGATCGCGGCGGGCCTGTCGAACACCGAGATCGCCCGCACCCTGGTGGTCAGCGAGGCGACCGTGAAGACCCACGTGAACCACCTGTTCGCCAAGGCCGGCCTGCGCGACCGCGCGCAGGCCGTCGCCTTCGCCTACCGGGCGGGCATCGCCGGCTGACCCGTCACGGCGCGGGTGGGATGTTCGCGTTGTGGTGGAACACGTTCCGCGGGTCGTACGCCGCCTTGATCCGGGCCAGCCGCGCGTACTTCTCCGGGCCGTAAGACGTCCGGACGCGGTCCGCTTCGTACTCGGCCATGAAGTTGACGTAGCCCGCCGAGTTGGACGAGACCGGCACCAGCGCTTCCCAGAACTCGCGCACCCACGCGCGGTCCACCGCGTACGGCTCCGGTTCGGCCGCGAGCGAGTCGATGTTGATCAGGATGCTCTCGCGCCGCGGGCCGCCGAACGCCGTCGCCTCGTCGGCAACCTCCGTGAAGGCGCCGCGCATCGCGAAGATCGGCATGATCGACAACGGCGACGTCTTGCGCGGCAGGAAGTCCGCGATCACCTCGATGACCTCGTCGGTGAAGCCGTCGGCGTAGGCAGCCTTCTCGTAGGCCAGGATGCCCCACGGCGCGGCGTCGTCGATCATCCGCTGCAGCTCGACGTACGGGATCGGCGAGACGAACTCGAACAGCGGCGCCGGCCCGGATCGCGCCGCCTCGACCGCCTCGGCGTGCTGCTCCTCCCCGTCGAAGCCGGCGATCAGCACGGCGTAACCCGGCCGGAAGTGGAACGCCTCCGGGACGAACGGCGCGGGTGGCGCGTTGAGCCCGGCCACGAGCACGCCCAGTTCGCCCGGCAACGTCCGGAGCAGCTCCCGGGCGTGCCGCAGCACGGCCGCGCCGTCGTCGAGACCGTGGAAGAACAGGCCGAAGTGGACGATCGGGCCGACCGGGTGCAGCCGGAACTCGAACTCGGTGACGACGCCGAAGTTGCCGCCGCCCCCGCGCAGCGCCCAGAACAGGTCGGGGTGCTCCTCCGCGGAGACGCGCAGGATCTCGCCGTCGGCGGTGACGAGCTCGGCGGAGAGCAGGTTGTCGCAGGACAGGCCGTGCTTGCCGGTCAGCCAGCCGAAGCCGCCGCCGAGGGTCAGCCCGCCGACACCGGTGTGGCTGATCGTGCCGCCCGGCACGGCGAGCGCGTACTCCTGGGTGGCCGCGTCGAGCTGGGCCCACGTCGTTCCGCCGCCGCAGCGCGCGGTCCGGGCGTCCGGGTCGACGCTGATCGCGTCGAGCGAGCTCAGGTCGAGGCAGAGACCGCCGTCGACGACCGCGGCGCCGCCGTAGTTGTGCCCGCCGCCGCGCACCGAGACGTCGAGGCCGGCTTCACGCGCGTACGCGAGCGCCGCCGCAACATCCTCGGGCCCGGCGGGCCGCACCACCACCGCGGGCCGGCGGTCGATCTCGCCGTTCCAGACCGACCGGGCGACGTCGTAGCCGGGGTCGCCGTCGGTCAGTGCGGCTCCGGACAGCCGGGTGCGCAGGCTCTCCACGGCAGGGTGGGCGGTCGAGGTCATGGCGGCTCCTCTCGTGGGTGCCGGTAAGTCGCCTGACCTGCGGAAATCGTTACATTCAGTCACCCTCGCCACGGAAAGCGACGAGCCGCTGCGTGAACCCGGCCGCGACCAGCCGTCCGTACGCCCGCTCGACCTCGGCGGGGACGCGCTGCGGGATGGCGAAGCCCCGCTCGGCGTACTCGGTGATCCGCTGGGTCTCGCCGACGAGCATGCCGATCACGCGCTCGGCCTCCTCGCAGCCGTCGACGTAGTCCTCCAGCGGGACGCCCTTCGCCGCGCAGACGACGTCGGCCTCGGGCCACAGCCGCTTGGCTGTCGCGTACGCCCGGCGCTGCTGGTAGGGCCGCGAAACGAGCGTCACGGTCCGGACCGCGATCCCCCGCCCGGCGAGCAGCCGCCGGGTGAACACGATGTTCTCCCCCGTGTTGCGGGCCGCCGGCTCGACCAGGATCACCTCGTCCGGCACGCCGAGGTCCAGGGCGATCTCGCGGTAGTGGACCGCTTCGCCGCGGGGGAAGCGGTCCACCGTCGTCGGGGCGTTGGCCCCGGTGAAGACGAGCAGCGGGAAGCACCCGGCGTGGAACAGCTCCGCCGCGTGCGCGGCCACGCCGGGATCGCGGCTGCCGAGCCCGATCCCGACGTCCGAGCGCCGGGGCTCGTGCCGCAGGTGGTGGTAGTCCCACAACGTGCGGACGTCGGCCCGGAGGTGCTCCGGCAGCATCAGCCGAACGCGGCCCGCAGCGCCGGCTTGCCGCCCGTGACCGGCAACGTGACCGACGTCTTCGTGAGGTCGAGCGCGAGCCCCGCGCCCGGCTTCGGCCGCAGCGTGTAGTCGTGGTCGCTGGAGGCGACCAGGACCTCCAGCCGGTGCCCGGCCGCGAGGACGTAGTCCTTCGGCATCAGGTCGACGCCGATCCGGTAGGTCTGTCCCGGCGTGATCGGCTCGGTGCGGGCCGGTGACGTGCGGTTCTGCGGGTCGGTCCAGCCTCGGGTGATGACGTGGGACGTGCCGTCGGGCGCGCGGTCGAGCAGGATCGTCGTGACGTTCGCGGCCGGCCGGTCGAACGCCAGCGCCAGGTCGGCGTGAGCCGTGCCGGAAAGGCGTACGGCCTGCTTCGCCGCCGGAGTCGCGTACAGCAGGCGGTTGCCGGAGGAGGCGAGGCCGGCCAGCTGCTCGATCGTCTTCGACGAGTCGTCGGCGAGGGTCTCGGCGGCCGCGGTGCCCGGCACCGGGTTGCGGGTATCGATCGTGCCCTTCGAGCGGCCGCCCGGCCACGGGTACACGCGGACGTCGGCGGTGCCCGGCGCCGGCCAGTCGGCCTCGTCGGTCCACGACTTGTCCTCGCGCTGGATCGTCGCCTTCGGCTCGTTCTGGATGCCGTTGTCGATGCCGTAGAGGTAGTGCGACATCCACTTGTTCAGCGTCGCGAGCCAGACGTCGCGGCGCAGCGAGTACGGGTCGGCGTGCCCGGACTGGTGCAGCCAGATCTTGTGCTCGACGCCGCGGGCCTTCAGCGCCTCGTACCAGGTGGCGACCTGCTCGGTCTTGACGTTCCAGTCGTTGAGGCCGTGCACCGCGAGCACCGACGCGCGCACCTTGCCGACGTCGTTGCGGTAGTTCCGGACGTCCCAGAACGGCGTGTAGTCGCCGGTGACCCGGTCCTGGTCCCGGGTCAAGCCGTCGATCACCGGACGGCAGACCTGCCGGTCGGCGCGGGTGTAGACGTACTCGGCGAGCACGTCGGCGTCCTCGCCCTGGAACCCGCCGGCCGCGACGACCGCGCCGTCGTGGCGGTAGTACTCGTACCAGCTGGAGATGGCCGCGATCGGCACGATCGTCTCGAGGCCTTCGACGCCGGTGCTCGCGACGGCGTTGGGCAGCGTCCCGTTGTAGGAGACGCCCATCATGCCGGTCTTGCCGGTCGTCCAGTCCGCCGTCGCGGCGGCGCCGTTCGCGTCCTTCGCCGACGTCCGGCCGTTGAGCCAGTCGACGACCGAGCGGGCGCCGATCGTCTCGTTGACGTCGCCGGTGGTCGGGCAGCCGGTCGACAGCCCGCTGCCGAGCGACTCGCCGTAGACCACGGCGAACCCGCGCGCGGTGAAGTAGTCCTGGTAGCGCCAGGTGATCGGGGCGGCCGGGCCGACGCCGTGCGCGGCGACGCGCGGGCCTTCCGGGCCGCGGGCGTACCCCGGCGCGGACAGCTCGACGTCGACGTCGTGGTTCGCGACGTCGTTGCCGCCGGCGTAGTACGGGCTGGCCTGGTAGACCACCGGCACCTTCAGCCCCTGCTGGGTCGCGCGGGGGCGCACCACCTGGGCGTGCACGAGGTCGTCCTGGCCGTCGTGGTCGCTGTCGACGGGCGCGGTGACCCAGACGTCTTCGCGGACGACGTCGGCGGGATCGAACACCGGCTGGGCCTGGCCGCCGGTGAACACCGGGGCCGGTGGCGCGGCTTCGGCGAGGCCCCCGGTCAGCGGCAGTGCGAGGACAGCGGCGAGCAGGACTGCGGCTTTCACTCAAACCCCCAAGCCGGGCGAAGCGGACGACTGAAGACACTTCCGGTCCGCCCGCGGGGGTGTCAAGAGACTAACGTCGGAGGCATGCCGACCGTGGAAGCGCCGATCGCCGCCGTGACCGTCTACCCGCAGCAGGCGCGGATCACCCGCCGGGGCAAGGCTCCGCTCGACGGCGGACCGCGCCTGACGTTCGCCGGGCTGCCCCCGGCGCTCGACCCGGGCTCGGTGCGCGTCACCGGCACCGGGCCCGCGCTGATCACCGGCGTCGACGTGCGCACCGAGTGGCACGCCGACCCGGCCGACCCGGCGGTGCAGGCCCTCGTCGAGCAACGGCGCGCCGACCAGGCCACGCTCGACGGGGTCCTGGACGACGAGGCGGCCGAAACGATGAAGGTGGATCTGCTGACTTCGCTCGCGAAGCGCAGCGGCGGCAGCTTCGCGAAGGCCCTGGCGGCCGGCACCGCCGAACCTTCGCGCGTCGCCGAAGTCACCGACGCGCTGAGTTCGCGGCTGGCGTCGGCGTTGAAGGCGCGCCGGGTGCTGAGCGAGCGGATCGCCCGGCTGCGCGAGGACCTCGCCGCGCTCGACCGGCGGATCGAAGCGCAGAACTCGCGGCCCGGCCGGGACAGCACCTCGGTGCTCGTCGAGCTGGAGATCTCCGACCCCGCCGCGGAAGCCGAGCTGGAACTGTCCTATGTGGTCCCCGGCGCGAGCTGGGAACCGGGCTACGACATCCGGGTGCGCGGCACCGACGTCACCGTGGTGTCGTACGGGCTGGTCAGCCAGCAGACGGGCGAGGACTGGCCGGAGTGCGAGCTGGCGCTGTCGACGGCCCGGCCGGCGGTGTCGGTGGTGGTGCCGGAACTGCAGCCGTGGTACCTCGACCGCGTGCACCCGGCGCAGGACACGTACATGGCCTCGGCGGCGTACGGCGGCGCGGGTGGCGGAATGCCGGAACGCGCACGGCAGTTCGCCCCGGCGGCTCCGGCAATGGCCCCGAAGCTGGCTTCGGTCGAGCAGGGCGCGACGGCGGTCACCTACCGGCCTTCGCGACCGGTGGCGGTGCCTTCGGGGGCTTCCGGCCACCGGACCACGCTGGCGCAGCTTTCGCTGACGGCTTCACTCGGCTATGTCACCGCGCCGGTACTGGCGGAGGAGGCGTACTTGCGCGCCACGGTGGTGAATGCGTCGGAACAGGCCCTGCGGCCGGGACGTGCTTCGGTGTTCCACGACGCGGAGTTCGTCGGGACGACGGTGCTCGATCCGTGGGCGCCCGGCGAAGAGCTGGAACTGGCGCTGGGGGTCGACGACCGCATCCGGGTGGAGCGGGAACTGGTGCGGCGGACGGCTTCGAAGGCGACGCTGTCCGGCCAGAAGCGGCGCGAGGCGGAGTACCGGATTTCGGTCGGCAACCACGGGCCGCGGGAAGCCGTGGTGACGGTGCTGGACCAGGCGCCGGTTTCGCGGGACGACACGATCACGGTGAAGGACGTGAAGACCTCACCGGACCCGGTGGAGACGTCGGCGCTGGGCGAGTTCACGTGGAAGCTGACGCTGGCTCCCGGGGAGACCAGGGACGTGACGCTGTCCTACCGGGTCGATGTCGCGAAGGGTGTGGAGTTGTCGGGCTGGCGGGAATAGCGCGGTGGCACCGGCTCGCCCGGAGGCGAGCCGGTGTGCGCGCTAACCCTGGGAAATGTAGGCCTGCAGCTGTTCCTGGCTCTGCTCCAGCTGTTCCATCCGGTTCTTCACGACGTCCCCGATGGACACGATCCCGGCCAGCCGTCCGTCCGCGAGCACCGGGACGTGCCGGATGCGGCGTTCGGTCATCAGCACCGACAGCTGGTCCACCGAATCGTCCGGGGTGCAGCTCGCCACCAGTTTCGTCATGATCTCCGACACCGGCCCGTCCAGGAGGCCCGGGCCGTGTTCGTTCAGGCGCCGCACGACGTCGCGTTCCGAGACGATGCCCGCGATCGACCCGTCCGGGGCGACGACCACCATCGCGCCGACGTTGTGTTCGGCCAGTCCGGCCAGCAGTGTGGTCACCGTGGTCTCGGGGGTGACCGTCGCGACCGCCGACCCCTTCGTGCGCAGCAGATCCGCAATCCGCATGGCGATCCTTCCCGTCGGTGAGCTGGATCACCACAGGTTAGGGCCCCTTGGCGCCCCGCGAAAGTCCGGCAAACGGGGCGTCTTCGTGGTATTGGTACCGATTCAGCCGAGGCGTTCGGCCAGGCCGTCGAGGGCCAGCCGGATCCCGGCCGCGTAGTCGTCGTCGCCGAGGGCGTCCAGGCGGGCGCGGGCCAGCGCCAGCTGCTCGCGCGCCGCGGGCAGGTCGCCGAGCTTGCGGTAGTCCTCGCCCAGGTTCAGGTGCAGGGACGGGTAGAAGCCGCGGACGGCCAGGGACGAGTGGTACTCCTGGGCCCGCGAGTCGGTCAGCGAATCCGCCGCGGCCAGCGCGCGCAGGTCCCACTCGAGTTCCTCGGCCGGGTCGTCGCAGACGTCGGCCATGTGGTGGGCCAGCGCGACGCGGTGCAGCGGGTCGCCGTCTTCGCCGATCGACGCCCACAGCTGCGCGAAGGTCGCGTACGCGCCGGCGCGGTCGCCGCCGATGTGCTGCCGCAGACCGGCGTCGATCGCCACCATCACGTCGTCGGTCATGCCGCTCCTTCGTCCGCCAGCGCCCGCAGCCGGGCCAGTCCGGGTTCGATCCGCCCGGCCGCGACCGCACCGTAACCGAACACGAGCCCGTGCCGCCGCTCCCCCACCCCGAAGTCCCCCAAGGAGTACAGCCGTACGCCCCGGCGGCGGGCGGCGCGGACCAGCGGGCCGCAGTCCGCCGGCGTGACCGCGCTCAGGTGCAGGCCCGCGGTCGACGGCAGCGGCGTCAGGAAGTCCGCGAAGTCCCGGGCGAGCACCGCGGAGACGAGCTCGTGCCGCGCGCGATAGATCTTCCGCATCCGCCGGACGTGCCGGGCGAAGCCGCCTTCGGCCATGAACGCCGCCAGCGCCGCCTGCTCGACGTTCGGCGCGTGCCAGTCCGTGAGGTAGCGGGCCTTGACCAACGCGGGCACCAACGACGGCGGCGCGATGAGGTACCCCAGCCGCAGCGCCGGCGAAAGCACCTTCGAAAACGAGCCGACGTACCCGACCCGGCCGCGGGAATCCAGGCTGTGCAACGGTTCCAGGGGCCGCCCGGTGTAGCGGAACTCGGTGTCGTAGTCGTCCTCGACGAGCACGGCGTCGTTGCGCTCGGCCCAGTCGAGCAGCTCCAGCCGCCGGTCCAGCGACATCGACAGGCCGAGCGGGTACTGGTGCGACGGCGTCACGTACACCAGCCGCGTGCCCGCCGGGATGGCGTCGACGACGATCCCGGACGCGTCCACCGGCACCGGCGCGACCCGCACCCCGCGCGCGCCGAGCACCAGCCGCGGCGGCGGGTAGCCGGGGTCCTCGACGGCGGCGACGTCACCGGCCCGCAGCAGCACCCGCGCGAGGAGGTCGGTCGTCTGCTGGGCGCCGGCGGTGACGACGACCTGCGCCGCGCTCGCGCGGACGTCCCGCGAGACGCCCACGTGGCGGGCGATTTCGGCGCGCAACGCGGGGTGCCCCTGCGGGTCGCCGTAGGTCATCAGGTCGGCCTGGCCGGCGCGCAGCCGCTGGGTGATCAGCCGCCGCCAGGTGTCGAACGGGAACAGCGTGAGGTCGGGGACGCCCGGCCGGAAGTCGAACTCCGGTGCCGGGGCGAAGGGCGCGGGCGGCGGCGGGACGGCGTCCCACTCCGGCAGCGGCCGCACGCCGGAGCCGTCCGGCACCGGCTTGGCGGAGACCGGCGAAGCCGTGACGAACGTGCCCGCGCCGACGCGCCCGGCGAGGAACCCCTCGGCGGTGAGCCGGTCGTAGGCCGCGCTGACCGTCGTCCGGGAGACCGCCAGCCGCTGCGCGAGCTCGCGGCTCGGCGGCAGGGCCTCGCCGGGGCGGATCCGGCCGGCCAGGATCGCCGCGCGCAGCTGCCGGTAGATCGCGTCGCGGTGGCCACGCGTCCCGGTCAGGTCGATGTGGATCTCCACCGGCACCAGTCTAGATTGGCCCACGAAGGTTCCGTCGGTTTTGGCACTGTTCGTGGTCCGCTTCCGCGCCTAGCGTGGCCGGCATGGACCTCCGCGAACTCGACCGCCGCACCCTGCTCCTGCTCGACGAGCTCGTCGACGGCGTGACGCCGGCCGACCTCGCCCGCCCCACCCCGTGCGCCGGCTGGACGCTCGCCGATCTGCTCCGGCACCAGGTCAGCGAGAACCACGCCTTCGCGACGGCGGCCCGGCAAGGCTCGGCGTCCGACTGGGACGCCGGTGTCCTCGGCGACGACGCCTGCGCCGCGTACCGGGCGTCCGTCGAAGACTTCCTCGACGCCTTCGCCGGCGACGCCGTGCTGGAGCGGCAGCTCACCATCAACCACTTCGGCACGTTCCCCGGCTCGATCGCCGCGCACATGCACCTGGTCGACACGGTCGCGCACGGCTGGGACCTGGCCCGCACGCTCGACCTGCCCTACGAGCCGGCCGCCGAAGCCGTGTACATCGCCACGAAGCTGGCCGAGCGGATCCCGGACGAAGGCCGCGAGAAGAACGGCTCGTTCGCCCGCAGCGTCGAAGTGCCCGCGGACGCGAGCGGGCTCGACCGGTTCCTCGCTTTCCTCGGCCGCGACCCCGCCTGGACGCTCAGCTGACCTCGCCGGCCGGGACGCTCCACGTGTCGCACGCCTTCGTGGCCTTGCCGTCGTAGCCCGCTTTCGCCCAGGACAGCTGGTGCTCGCGCGAGCCGTGGGTGTCGCTGTTGTTGGCCCGGCCGTAGTCGGCGACCGCGGCGTTCGCCAGCGACCGGCTGATCGAGCCCGATCCGGCGACGGCGGTCAGGAACAGCGCGCCGAAGCAGTTCGCCTGCAGTTCGATCCGGCGCACGACCTCCTTGTCGGCCGCGCTGTCCTCGTCCGGCGAGGTCATCTTGTCCGACGCCGCGGAGAGGATGCCGCTCGCGCGCTGCACGTGGTGGCCGTACTCGTGGGCGATGGTCGCGATGTGCCGGGCCTTGTTGAGCCCGGCGTCCGCCAGCATCCAGTCGGTCGGGGCGTAGATCGTCGTGTCGCCGCCGCAGTAGTAGGCGACGGCTTCGTTCTCCGTCGGCGCCGCGCCGCACGAGCTGTGCTCCGGCAGCGTCACCGACACGGTGGCGGTGAGCGTCGGCTCGTTCGCCTTCTCCAGCGCCGGGCGCCACGACTGCTCCAGGCAGGTGACGAGCGCCTGGTAGTAGGCCTTGAGCTGGTCGGCCGACCGGCCGAGTTCGGGCAGGGTGCAGGTGGCGGGCCCGGGGCTGACGCCGTCGCCGAGCAGGGGGTTGCGCGCCAGCTCCGGCACGGCCTTCGGGGGCTTCCCGGTGCCGCCGTACGCCCGGCCGGGATCGGTGCCCTGCGCGGCGAGCGCACGGCCGTCCACCCGGCGCGGGATGGTGGCCGCGATCAAGGAGATGGAGACGACCACGATGAGGACGCCGGTGACCGCTCCCCAAAACCGGGTGCGCGGCGGCGCGATCGGGACCGGCGGCGCGGCGGCCCAGTTGGGCGCCCACGGGTTCGGCTCCGGCGCCCACGCGGGTTCCGGTGGCCGGGCCGACCCCGGCCACGACGGTTCGGCGTCGCTCACGTTCTCCCCCTGCTGTGTGGCTCCAGCATACGGACGACCAGGGAGGCAGGGATCACGAAACGAAAACGCCACCCGGTAGCCGCCGGGCCTTCGACCAGGCGAGACTGTCGCTATGAGTGTCGAGGATCCTTACCTGTGGCTGGAAGACGTGACCGGCGAAGACGCGCTCGGCTGGGTGCGCGCCCGCAACGACGAGACGCTGGCCGAGCTGACCACCGGCGCGCGATTCGCCGAACTGCGTGACCAGCTGCGCGAAGTGCTCGACGCCGACGACCGGATCCCGTACGTGCGCCGCCGCGGCGAATTCCTCTACAACTTCTGGCAGGACGCGAGCCACCCGCGCGGCCTGTGGCGGCGGACGACGCTGGAGTCCTACCGGCAGGCCGAGCCCGAGTGGGAGCTGCTGCTCGACGTCGACGCGCTGGCCGAGGCCGAGGGCGAGAACTGGGTCTGGCAGGGCGCGGCCGTGCTGCGGCCGGGCTACCGGCGCGGCCTGGTCGAGCTGTCGCGCGGCGGCGCGGACGCCACCGTCGTCCGCGAGTTCGACCTCGACGCGCACGAGTTCGTCGCGGACGGCTTCACGGTCCCGGAGGCGAAGACGCGGATCGGCTGGATCGACGAGGACCGCGTCTACCTCGGGACGGACTTCGGGCCGGGCTCGCTGACCAGTTCGGGGTACCCGCGGCTGGCCAAGGAGTGGCGCCGCGGCACCCCGATCGAAGAAGCCGTCACGGTCTTCGAAGGCAAGCCCGACGACGTCTCGATCGGCGCGTCGCACGACCCGACCGAAGGCTTCGAGCGCGACTTCGTCAGCCGCGCGATCGACTTCTACCGCTCGGAACTGCACCTGAGGACGCCGGACGGGCTGGTCAAGATCGACGTCCCGGACGACGCGAGCGCGTCCGTGCACCGCGAATGGCTGCTGGTGCGGCCGCGGACGGCGTGGACCACCGGCGGCGCGGAACACCCGGCGGGCTCGCTGATCGCCATCCTCTTCGACGCCTTCATGGCCGGCGACCGGAACTTCACGACGCTGTTCACGCCCGACGACCACACCTCGCTCGAGTACTGGGCCTGGACGCGCAACCACCTGCTGCTCGGCACCCTGCGCGACGTCCGCAGCGAGCTGCGCACCCTGACGCCCGGCCCGGACGGCTGGGCCGACGAGCCGCTGGCCGGCGGCCCGGAGTTCGGCAGCGCGGACATCTTCGACACCGACCCCGACGTCAGCGACGAGTACCTGATCGACTCCAGCGGCTTCCTCCAGCCGTCGACGCTGAGCTACGGCCACGTCGGCGAAGAGCCGGAGATCCTCAAGCAGGCTCCGGCGTTCTTCGACGCTTCGGGTATGAGCGTGGCGCAGTACTTCGCGACGTCGGAGGACGGCACGAAGATCCCGTACTTCGTCGTCCGGCCGTCCGGCGCCGAAGGCGGCCCGACGCTGCTGACCGGCTACGGCGGCTTCGAGGTCTCGCTGACGCCGTCCTACAGCGGGATGATCGGCCGCGGCTGGCTCGCGCGCGGCGGCACGTACGTCGTCGCGAACATCCGCGGCGGCGGTGAGTACGGGCCCGGCTGGCACACCCAGGCCATCAAGGCCGAGCGCCACCGCGTGTACGAGGACTTCGCCGCGGTGGCGTCGGACCTGGTTTCGCGGGGCATCACGACGCCGGCGAAGCTCGGCATCCAGGGCGGCAGCAACGGCGGCCTGCTGATGGGCGTCATGCTGACCCGCTACCCGGACCGGTTCGGCGCGATCGTCAGCCAGGTGCCGCTGCTGGACATGCGCCGCTACCACCTGCTGCTGGCCGGCGCGTCCTGGATGGCCGAATACGGCGACCCGGACGACGCCGCGGAATGGGACTACATCTCGAAGTACTCGCCGTACCAGAACGTCCACAGTGGACGCGCGTACCCGCCTTCGCTGTTCGTGACGTCGACGCGCGACGACCGCGTGCACCCCGCCCACGCCCGCAAGATGGTGGCGCGGATGCGCGAGCAGGGGCACGACGTCCGCTACCACGAGAACATCGAAGGCGGCCACGGTGCCGCGGCGGACAACGAGCAGCTGGCGTTCAAGTGGGCGCTGGTGTTCGAGTTCCTGTGGGAGCAGCTCACGCGGTGATCCGCGCGAGCACGACGCCGCCGACGATCAGGGCCAGCGCGGCCACCCGGCCGACGCTCAGCGGGTCCTTGGTCACGACGACGCCGAGCACGATCGCGCCGACGGCACCGATCCCGGTGAACACCGCGTAGGCGGTGCCCACCGGGACGGTGTCCATCGCGCGCGAGAGCAGGTAGACCGCGGCGGCGCCGAGCACGAAGCACAGGAGCGTCGGCCACGGCCGCGTGAAGTTCTCCGTCGGCTTGATGCTCTGCGACCAGGCGACTTCGACGAGCCCGGCGAGGACGAGCGTCACCCAGCCCATCAGAACGCCGCCCGGGCCGCTTCGAGCGACCTTCTCCGCTCGCCGTCGCGAGCGGCGAGGTGCGGGTCGACCAGGGCGTTGGTCAGCTCGGCGTGCACGAACCGGACGTCGTCGACGTCGTAGTGCCCGGCGATGAAGTCCCGCAGGTAGCGCTCGTGGTGGTCGAACGGCGCTCGCGACGTGCCCTCGGCATAGGTGCCGCCGCGGGCGCCGGCGATGACGAACGCTTTGCCCTTGAGCGACATGCGCGGGAACGTCACCTGGTCGATCCACGCCTTCAGGGCGGCCGGGATCGAGAAGTTGTACATCGGCACGCCGATGAGCACGACGTCGGCTTCGAGCAGCTCGACCAGGAGCGGCTCGACGACCGCCCAGGCCTTCCGCTGCTCCGGCGTCTCGACGACGTCGGCGTAGTGCGCGGGATCGGTGATCTTCGCGGCGAGCAGGGCGTCGCAGATCTCGGTCCACGCTTCCCCGATCACCGGGACCGGATCGGCGGCGAGGTCGCGGTAGGTGCGGGTGCCCGCCCAGCCGGCGGCGTACCGGGCGGAGAGCTCGCGGGAGAACGACGAGCGGCGGGCGCTGGAGTCGAGGTGCAGCAGGTGGGGCACGATTCCTCCTCAAGTGGACGCGGTGTCCACTTGAGCTAACTGGACGCCGCGTCCGGATATTCCCTAGGCTGGCGCCCATGCCCGAACGCGCCGACGCGGCCCGCAACCGCGTGAAGATCCTCGAGGCGGCCGAGGAGCTCTTCACCACCCGCGGCGCGGCCGAGGTGACGATGGAGGACATCGCCCGAGCGGCCGGCGTCGGCCGCGGCACGCTGTACCGCCGCTACCCGGACCGCGCGGCGATCGCCGTGGCGTTGCTGGACGAGCACGAACGCCGTCTCCAGGAGGCGCTGGTGCGCGGCGACCCGCCGCTGGGCCCGGGTGCGCCACCGTCCGAGCGGCTGGCGGCGTTCTACGAGGCGATGGTGGCGCTCCTGGAGCGGCACGCGCCCCTGGTGCTGGGCGCCGAGGTGGGCCACTCCCGGTTCACGACGGGTGCGTACGGGTTCTGGCGCACGCACGTCCGCGTCCTGGCGGAGGCGGCGGGCGCACCGGACCCCGACGTCCTGGCCGACGTGCTGCTGGCCCCGCTGGCGCCCGAACTGTTCCTGCACCAGACGTCTCGCGGGGTGCCGGTGGAGCGGATCACCGCGACGCTGCGGCAGCTGGCCGGGCTCCTTTAGAAGAGCCCGCGTGGCCGGGCGCGCTTCGGGACGTACGGCGCCTGGGGGCGCTCGCCACGGATTCTCGCGAGGGCGGCCTCGAACGCCGTGAGCACGTCGGCGACGAAGACGAGCCGCCCGACACCGAGGCGCTTCAAGGCCGCGCCGTGGTCCGCGGCGACCGTCACCGCGACGCCGAGCAGCAGGATCCGCCACGCACCGAACACCGCGGCCCGGGCGGGCTTGCCCAGGGTGCGGAAGGCGATCCCCAGCCGGTGGCAGTGAAAGGGCACGTGCCGCTCCTCGTCGGCGAGGATCCGCGCGGCGACCTGCGTGAGCAGCGGGTCGCCGGTGCCGTCCCGCAGGGCGCGGTAGTACCGCAGGGCGACGACTTCGGCGATGAGCAGCACCATGAGCTCCAGCCGCAGCCCGAGCGCCCGCCGCAGCTTGACGAACACGGTGTCCGACCAGTGGCTCGCGAGGGTCGGCACCCCACCGGCGCCGAGCAGCAGGCCGAGCATCCGGGCGTGGTTCTGTTCCTCGGCGACGAAGAGCTTCACGGCGGCGAGGTAGGTGTCGTCCCCGGCGGCTTTCGCGATGAGGTTGGCGCCGTCGCCGGCTTCGCCGACCTGGAACCGCTGGATGCTCTTGGCGACGTCGGGGTGCAGGTGCGCGCCCCGTTCCCACGGCGGGTCTTCGCGCTGCCGGCGGCGTTCGGCCTCGGTTTCGAAATCCTGGAGCCAGTGTGCGTACGTCATCGGTTCGATGATGCCGGGTGCTTGTGGACCGGCTGGGTGGCTTTCGTGGAGATTCGGTGAGCTCACCAGTGCCGGGTGCAGCACTCGACGTGCAGCAGCGCCATCGGGTTCCGGCCGGGGTAAGGGCTCCAGGCGCCCAGCGAGATTTCCGCGCAGCAGTGCGCGCCGGGCTCTTCGGCCAGGCGAGCCGGGCTGTCCTCGGCGAGGGACCGCACTTCGTGGCCCTGGAACTCGTACGCCGGGCGGCTGCCGGTGACGAACAGCGTGTCGGCGGCGATCCTCCAGTGGAGGTGGTCACGAAAATCCTGTCGCCACCGCCGCGTGTGCTCCACGGGCGGGAAGGCACCCGGCGGCAGGGTCACCTTGTGCGGGGCGGCCGGGGACAACCGCGCGCGAAGCCGCTTCCAGCGGGACACCGGAAAGCCGAGACTGTGGTGCAGCAACACCAGATCGAGCGGCGGGCCGCCGTGCTCGCCGCGGCAGCTCGACGCGCTCGCCCGCAGCGGCAGGTGGACGATGCTGCGCGGCGACCGGGCCGCCAACCACCACGCACAGGCGAGGTCCGCCGTCGCGGCCTTGTCGACCGACATCTGCGCCCCGTACCGCTCTTCGGACAGGCAGGCGTGCGCGACCGGCCGCGCGGGCCGGATCACCCGGTAGTCGCGGCCGTCCAGCCGCGCCGTGCTGACCAGCGTCCGCCACTCCCGGCCGGCGAGCCGCATCCGCTGTCCCCCTTCGCTGTCCTCGACGGGACGATAGGTGCCGGACGGCATCGGCGACCACCGAATTGCTTCAGCCGGCCCGGGCCGCGACGCCGTCCAGGACGCAGTTCAGGCCGAACTCGAACACCCGCTCCGCGCTCCACTCTTCGCCCTCGACCACCCGGCGGGTGAACTGCGGGTACCGCCCGCTCGCGATGACGTCGCGGATGTACGGGCCCACGCTCGCCTGCCACTGTTCCTTCGTCAGGCCGGAGCGGCGCTGGGCCTGCAGCTCCGCCAGTTCCTGCGCGACCGTGCCGGCGACGTACGCCAGCACCGTGTCCACCACTCCCGCCGCCAAGGTGATGTCGGCGGTCAGCCCGGCCGCTGCGGCCAGCGCGGCCTCGTGGCGACGCAGCGAGTTCGTTCCCAGTGCCGGACGGCCCGGGAGCTCGCCGCTCAGCCAGGGGTGCCGCAGCAGCGTCAGCCGGACCTGGCGGGCGACGCTCGCCAGGTCCGCTCGCCAGTCGCCGGTGACTTCGGTGTGCTCGGCGCCTTTCACCTCGTCGATCATCAGGTCCAGCAGCTCGTCGCGACTCGCCACGTAGCGGTAGAGCGATGCCGTGCCCGAGCCGAGGTCCGTCGCCACCCGGCGCATCGAGACCGCGGGGAGGCCTTCGGCGTCGGCGATCGCGATCGCCGTGCGCACGATCTGCTCGACTCCCGGAGCCTGGCGCCGCGGGCTGCGCCGTTCCTTGGTCCACACCAGCGCCGGCTCGTCGGCCATCGTCGTTCTCCCGTCGTCGGTTGCGAACATCGTACCCGAGTGGCTACAGTGTATCCGTAGCGAGTACACCGTAGCCACAACTGGGGGTTTCAGCATGATTCCGGTCCTCATCGCCGGCGGGGGCACCGTCGGCCTGTCCACCGCGCTCTTCCTCGCCCACCACGGCGTCCCCGCCCTCGTCGTGGAACGCGCGGCCGGCCCGTCCCCGCACCCGCGCGCCACCGGCCTCGGCTTCCGCACCATGGAGTTCTTCCGCCAGGCCGGGATCCACGGCGACGTCGAGGCCGTCGCCGTCCGGGCGTCCGCGACCCTCGGCAAGATCTCCGCGCCGACCCTGGCGACGGCGGATCTGCCGGACACCCCGCCCGCCGTGCCGAACAGCCCGAACCTCACGGCGAGCGAGCTCAGCCCGGGCGTGCTGCGCGGCACCTGCCCGCAGGACCGGCTCGACGCGGTGCTGCTGAGCGCGGCGCGGGAGCGCGGAGCCTCGGTCGCGTACTCGACCACGCTCGTCTCGGCGCGGCAGGACGACTCCGGCGTCACCGCGGTGCTCGACGGGCCGGACGGCCGGCGAACCGTGCGCGCGAGCTACCTGGTCGCGGCCGACGGTGGCCGCAGCGAGGTGCGCGCCGCACTCGGCATCGGCACGACCGGGCCGGGCGCACTCGGACAGCCCCTGCTCAACATCCTCTTCCGCGCCGACCTCACGCCGTACACGAAGGGCCACCACTTCGCGAACTGCACGATCACCGCGCCCGAGTCACCCGGGATGCTGGTGACCGTCGACGGCGAAAAGGACTGGATCTTCCACACCGAACTCGGCGACGAGCCGGCGGAGGCGTTCTCACCGGACCGCTGCCGCGCGCTGATCCGCGCCGCCGTCGGCGACCCGGACCTGGCGGTGGAGGTGCTGAGCGCGCTGCCGTGGCGGGTGCGGGGGCTGCTGGCCGACAGGTTCCGCGCCGGCCGCGTGTTCCTGGCCGGCGACGCGGCGCACGCGGTGCCGCCGCTCGGCGCGTTCGGCGCGAACACCGGCATCGCCGACGCGCACAACCTGGCGTGGAAGCTGGCCGCGGTCCTCGACGGCTCGGCCGGCCCGGCGCTGCTGGACACCTACGAAGCCGAACGCCGTCCGGTGGCGGCACTCGCGCTCGAACAGGCGTTGCTGCGGCTCGAAGATCCCCGCTTGCACTGGGAACAGGGGCCGGCGGCGGCCGCCGCTCGCGCCGCGGCGGGCGTGGTCAACGCCCCGATCGTGCACCTCGGCTTCCGCTACGCCTCGGCGGCGGTGCTCGGTGCGCAGACCGCCCTGCCGTCCACGGAGGACATCGTCCTGGACGGGACACCCGGCTCCCGCGTGCCGCACACGTGGCTGGGCGACGACGTGTCCACTTTGGACCTGGTCGGCCGGCGGCTCACGCTGCTCGCCGGCCCGTCCGGCCGGGCGTGGCTCGAGGCGGCGCAGAAGCTCGACGTCGACGCACACGTCGTCGAGGACGAAACCTGGCTTCGCACCACCGGGATCGCCGGGGGCGGCGCCGTCCTGGTGCGGCCGGACCACTTCGTCGCCTGGCGGAGCACCGAGCCGTCCGGCGACCTCGGCGGTGTCGTGGCGCGGATCCTGGCCCGCTGAACACCGCGGCCGAACCGGGCGTCCCCCGGTTCGGCCGCGGATCGGTCAGCTACAACCCGAAGTCGCGCCGCAGCCTTCGCACGCGTAGCACGAGCCTGCCGGGCGCATCTTCGTTCCGCATGTCATGCAGAGCGGGGCGTCCGCCGCCTTGCCGAGGCGGAGCTCCATCAGCTCCGTCGTCGTCTGGGCTTCGCGGTGCGGGTGCTCCGGGCCGTCCGCGTGCGGCTCCGGCGACGCGTCCACTGTGGACTGGAGGGCTTCCAGGTCGACGCCGGGGTTGCCGTACGTCGCCTCGACCTCCGCCGAACGCTCGTCGGCCGAGAGGATGCCCAGCTGCGAGCGCTTCTCGTGGGGCAGGTAATCCAGGGCCAGGCGGCGGAACAGGTAGTCCATCACGCTCGTGGCGATGCGGATGTCCGGGTCGTCCGTCATGCCCGCCGGCTCGAAGCGCAGGTTGGAGAACTTCGAGACGTAGAACTCGAGCGGGATGCCGTGCTGGAGACCGACCGAAATGGACATCGAGAACGCGTCCATCACGCCAGCCAGCGTCGAACCCTGCTTGCCGAGCTTGACGAAGATCTCGCCGAGGCCGTCGTCCGGGTACGAGCCCGCCGTCAGGTAGCCCTCGGCGCCGCCGACCGTGAAGGACACCGTCTGGCTCGGGCGCTTCTTCGGCAGGCGCTTGCGCACCGGGCGGTACTCGACGACCTTCTCGGGCTCGGCGGAGGCGGTCTCCGTGGACTTCTTGGCCGTCGACAGCGGCTGGCCGACCTTGCAGTTGTCGCGGTAGATCGCGAGGGCCTTCAGGCCGAGCTTCCAGCCCTGGAAGTAGATCTCCTCGACCTCTTCGACCGTCGCCGACTCCGGCATGTTGACCGTCTTGGAGATCGCGCCGGACAGGAACGGCTGCACCGCGGCCATCATCCGGACGTGCCCCATCGGCGCGATCGAGCGCTCGCCGACCGCGCAGTCGAACACCTCGTAGTGCTCGGGACGCAGCCCCGGCGCGTCGACGACGTGGCCGTGCTGCGCCACGTACTCGACGATCGCCTCGACCTGCTCGGTCGGGTAGCCCAGCGCCTCCAGCGCGCGCGGCACCGTCTGGTTGACGATCTGCATCGAGCCGCCGCCGACGAGCTTCTTGAACTTCACCAGCGAGAAGTCCGGCTCGATCCCGGTGGTGTCGCAGTCCATCATGAAGCCGATGGTGCCGGTCGGGGCGAGCACTGACGCCTGCGCGTTGCGCCAGCCGTGCTTCGCGCCGATCTCGATGCCCTTCTGCCACTCCTCCGTCGCCAGCGCGCGGACCGCGGCGTCGTTGGAGTGGTAGGTGCGGACGAGCTCGTTCGCCGCCGCGTGCTTGCGCATCACGCGCTGGTGGGCTTCGGCGTTGCGCGCGTAGCCCTCGTAGGCGCCGACGACCTGGGCCATCTCCGCCGAACGCCGGTACGACACGCCCGTCATCAGCGAGGTGATCGCCGCGGCGAGCGCGCGGCCGCCGTCGGAGTCGTACGCGTGGCCCAGCGCCATCAGCAGCGCGCCGAGGTTCGCGTAGCCGATGCCGAGCTGGCGGAACTTGCGCGTGGTGTCCGCGATCGGCTCGGTCGGGAAGTCCGCGAAGCAGATCGAGATGTCCATCGCCGTGATGACGAACTCGACGGCACGCGCGAACAGCGGCGCGTCGAAGGTGCCCTCGGGCGTGACGAACTTGAGCAGGTTCAGCGAGGCGAGGTTGCAGCTGGAGTTGTCCAGGTGCATGTACTCGCTGCACGGGTTCGACGCGGTGATCCGGCCCGACTCCGGGCAGGTGTGCCAGTCGTTGATCGTGCCGTCGTACTGGATGCCGGGGTCGGCGCACTCCCACGCGGCCTGCGCCATCGTGCGGAACAGCTTCTTCGCGTCGGTGCGGTCGATGACCTCGCCGGTGAGCCGGGCGCGCAGGCCGAAATCGGTGCCGTTCTCGACCGCCTGCATGAACTCGTCGGACACGCGGACCGAGTTGTTCGCGTTCTGGTACTGCACCGAGGAGATGTCCGCGCCGGAGAGGTCCATGTCGAACCCGGCGTCGCGGAGGACCTTGATCTTCTCCTCTTCGCGCGCCTTGGTTTGGATGAACTCTTCGATGTCCGGGTGGTCGACGTCGAGCACCACCATCTTCGCCGCGCGCCGGGTGGCGCCGCCGGACTTGATGGTGCCCGCGGACGCGTCGGCGCCGCGCATGAACGAGACCGGGCCGGACGCGGTGCCGCCGGAGGTCAGGAGTTCCTTCGAGGAGCGGATGCGCGAGAGGTTGAGGCCGGCGCCGGAGCCGCCCTTGAAGATCAGGCCCTCTTCGCGGTACCAGTTGAGGATCGACTCCATGGTGTCGTCGACGGCGAGGATGAAACAGTTGTGGACACGAAGGTTTCCGGAAAGGTACTCGCCGGATTCCGTCTGGATGTCGTAGACCGGCATCTCACCACGGCTCTCGATCGCGGCGATCTCCAGCCGCTTCGTCTCGTGGGCGGCCAAGCCGGGCTTCTCGAAAGACGCCTCCAGCTTCGCGGTCTTCACGGGATCGATGAAGCCGATCTCGTCCGCGAAGATCCGCCGGTCGCCGGCGTTCTGGATCTGGATACCCCAGAGGTCGTGCCGGTTCGGACGGCTCTCCTTCTTGCGGCCCACGCGAGCGAAGATGCCGAACCGGGCCAGCAACTGCTGAAGGCCACGAACGAGGTCTTCGCCGATCATGTCCAACGCGACCAGAGTGGACCGTTCCCGCGCCGAAACGTAGCCCTCGGCCTGGAAGATGCTCCGCAGGTAGGCGGCCACGACCGGAAGGGGTGCGGTGTACAGGAACTCCGGCACCACCATGTCGGTTCCCCGAGCACGCAGGCCCCAGGTCTCGACGAAGTTCTCGAGGACATTGCCGTAAAGCCGGGTTCGGCGGCAGTCGAGTGTCTCGTCCTGCGTTTCGACGGCACGTTCGTGGCGGTGGACGCCCGGGAAGACGCGGTCGAGTGCCGTACGCACCCAGGCCAGCTCGGCGTCGTTCACGGTCATCGCCTCGATGGTGAGCGAGCGGTTCGTCCCGTCGTACTGACCGACGAAGCCGTCCGACTGCAACCAGCCCGCCAGTGCGGCTTGGGCGACGTCGGTCTCCCTGATCTCCTCTTCGCCGAACGCGCTGCGACGGTGCCATTCGAGCTGATCTCCGACGCGCAGCTCGCCGGCGGGCACGAACTTCCCGCCGCCCGCACTCGCCCGCCACACGAGGTGGTCGGCCGTGACGTCGAGGACGTGGCCCGACTTCGTCGTGACGCGCAGGACTTCCTTGATCCCGTTGGCCTTGGTCGCCACGACCTTGGTCAGCCCGTGCGCGTCGTAGACCTTGGCACCCACGGCGTTCAGCTCGACGAAGCGGCCGATCGGCACGGCGCCGCCGGGCGTGCTCACCAAGGCGTCGTACGGCTGACAGGCGCTGACCTGCTGTTTCGACGGCGTGCCGACGTTGAACCAGACCGGGGAGTTGAAGCTGAAGACCTGGTGCAGCAGCATCCAGGTGAGTTCGTGCTCGAAGATCTCGAGGTCCTGCGGCGTGGCGAAGTAGCCGAAGTCGCGCGCGGCCTTGACGTACGTGTGCACCACCCGGTCGATGAGCTGCTTGAGGCTGCGCTCGCGCTGCGGGCTGCCGACGGCGCCGCGGAAGTACTTGCTGGTGACGATGTTGGTGGCGTTGACCGACCAGAACTCGGGGAACTCCACGCCGCGCTGCTCGAAGTTGACCGAGCCGTCGCGCCAGTTCGTCATGACGACGTCCCGCTGCTCCCAGGTCACCTGGTCGTACGGGTGCTGCCCTTCGGTCGTGAAGACGCGCTGCACGCTCAGCCCGCCGGCGGCCTTGCCCTTCTTGCCGGTGGCCGCGCGGGCCCCCGTTCCCACGGTTTCCGTCATCGGTTGAACCCTCTCCCGCAGCGGGACGGCTCAGTCGCCGTCTTCGCGCTGATCGCTGACGCTGACCTTCTCGGCAGCAGCACCCGCCATGGCCTCACGCAGGTCGGCGATCTCCTTCTCGAAGTCCTCGACCGAGGAGAAGGAGCGGTAGACACTGGCGAACCGGAGGTAGGCGACCCCGTCGAGCTCACGCAGCGGGCCCAGGATGGCCAGGCCGACCTCGTGACTCGGGATCTCCGCCAGCCCGGCGGAGCGGATCGACTCCTCCACGCGCTGCGCGAGCTGCTGCAGCGCGTCGTCGTCGACCGGCCTGCCCTGGCAGGCGCGGCGGACGCCGCTCACCACCTTGTCCCGGCTGAACTGTTCGGTGACCCCGGACCGCTTGACGACGGCGAGCACCATCGTCTCCGACGTCGTGAACCGGCGCCCGCACGACGCGCACGAGCGCCGCCTGCGGATCGCCTGGCCTTCATCCACCTCTCGGGAGTCGACGACCCGAGAGTCCGCATGCCGGCAGAACGGGCACCTCATCCGCCGATCACCTTCCCCTCCCTCGCCGGCCGCCCCGGTCGACGTCCCCCGGCCACCACGCGTGGCCAGGCGCGAGCACCGGGCACCCCTGCACCTGGTGATCGTTTTGTGGACATCCGGTGGGTAAAAGCCGACCAGCTGTGGACAACTGCTGCCCAGTCTACCCCAACCTGTGGACCAACTACAGCGGTGTAACTACTACATATAGCGGCGAAGGGTAGGACTCGAGCGGGGCGCGCGCAAGCGGCGCGCCGGGCCGGTTCCTCGCCCGGGTGAGTGCGGTTGACGACCGCGCCGGCTCAGGGTGCGGGGACGGCGGCCGGGTCGGCGACCGGGACCGTGAGCGGCAGCCCCGGCACCAGAGCGGCCCCGTCCAGGCGATTCAGCTCCTTGATCCGGGCGACAACCGCGCCAGGCTCACTGTTCGGCGCGAATCGGGCGGCCAGCGAAGAGAGCGTGTCGCCCTGGCCGACGGACACCGTCGCGGTGTGCTCGGGCACCGGGGCGCCGGAGGACCCGCTCCCCAGAAAACCCAAACCGGTGATCATCAGGCAGCTCGCGACGGCGAGCGCGGCGAGCCACGGCCAGCGCACCGGCACCCGCCGCGGCGCCGCACAGGGGGCGCCCGCCGGGCGGCGGCCCGCCACGACCCGCGCACGCGTCGGCGGGCGGTGCACCTCGCCGCGGCGCCCGCGCAGGACGCGCACGGGACGGAGGGGCGCCGGGACCGGGGTCGCCGGGCGAACGTGTCCGCGTTCGGCCAGAATGGACATCCGAACCTCCTCGAAACCCTGTGTCCGCCCGTTTCCCGGACCGGGAGCGGCCCGTGGATCAAGGTCGAACAGGCGTTCTATCGAACGCCCGTGCGAAGGTCTACCACCTGCCACCGACAAAATCGAGCGGACACGGCGTGTCGATCGAACAGATGTTTGAAATCGTCGTGCCCGGGGGCTAACGTCGGTGACCAGGGCATCTGCCGGGCAGATGCCGCCGGCGAGCCTGCCCGCAACCCCGCGGGCGGCGGCCGGCGCGCAGATACGTGCAGCGAACGTCTGGGAGGCGACGCAGTGGCGAAGGAGAACAAGGCGGGCAGGACCAGTGGGTCCCCCGGCGGCTCGGGCAAGGTGCACGCCATGCCCGAGGTGTACGACGTGGACGAGACCCTCACCGTCCGCCAGCAGCAGGTGCTCGACGTGATCCGCACGTGGGTGAGCCGGTTCGGCTACCCGCCGAGCGTCCGCGAGATCGGCGAGGCGGTCGGGCTGACGTCGACGTCGTCGGTCTCGCACCAGCTGCGCGCGCTGCAGCGCAAGGGCTACCTGCGCCGGGACGCGAACCGGCCGCGCGCGGTCGGCGTGCTCGCGGCGACCGACGACAACCCCATGGGCATCGAGATGGACCAGCAGCCGGTGATGCCGAAGGCGGCGTACGTGCCGCTGGTCGGCCGGATCGCCGCCGGTGGCCCGGTGCTGGCCGAGCAGGCCATCGAGGACGTCTTCCCGCTGCCGCGGGAGATCGTCGGCGAGGGCGAGCTGTTCCTGCTGAAGGTCACCGGTGACTCGATGGTCGACGCGGCCATCACCGACGGCGACTGGGTCGTCGTCCGCCAGCAGCCGGACGCGGACAACGGCGAGATCGTCGCGGCGATGATCGACGGCGAGGCCACGGTCAAGACGTTCAAGCGCAAGGGCGGCCACATCTGGCTGATGCCGCACAACGAGGCGTACGAGCCGATTCCCGGCGACGACGCCACGGTGCTCGGCAAGGTGGTCGCCGTCCTGCGCCGCCTTTAGAAGTCACTTCCGGGCTTTCGCACGGCCCGGAAGATTCACCGGATCGGATGATCTTCGGCCGTGGGGAGCCGAGGGTCAGCGGCGGGCTCGCCGGCGCAGCTTGCTGAAGCCGAACCAGCCGAGACCGACCACCGCGACCGTGATCCCGGCGGCAGGCAGGATGGGGAGCCCGGCCCCGTCCCCCGCCGAGCCGGACGACGCGCTCGTCCCGGTCGAGGTCGTTCCCTCCGCCGGTGCGACGGACTGCGCGGCCAGTGCCGCCGCGCCCCGCACCGTGCGGAGGGGCTCGCCCACGCCTTCGCTGCCGGAGATCAGCGTCCCGTCCGGATCGAACGCGATCGCCTCGCCCTGCTTTTCGCCCGGCAGCGGGATCCGCACCGGGTTGCGCTGCAGTGCGGCGAGCACGTCGCCGTCGGGAGCGGCGTACAGGTAAGCGTCGGTGTACGTGCGCAGCGCCACCACCGTGCCGTCCGCCGTCGAAGCGCCGCCCGTCACCAGGACCGAGCCGATCGAGCCCACCGGGCCGCCCTGGGTGTCCGTGGTGGCGATCTTCACCGTGCCGACCTTCTCCAGGTTGGTCGGGCCCGGGCTGGCCAGTGGTCCCGAAGGCCGGTACACGCGGGCCTCGCCGAGGACGTCCTTGGTGATCAGGTACGGCGTGCCCGCCTTGTCCATGATCAGCGCTTCGGTGTCGTGCTGCCCGTCCGGGTAGGTGAGCCGGTGCAGCGTCAGCTTGCCCGCCGGGCTCAGCTCCAGCAGGGCGACCGTCAGCCGCCCCTTCTCGTTGTCACCCGTGTCGGACAGCCACAGCGTTCCGTCCGGGGTGCGGGCCAGGTCCTCGACGTCGAACGGGTCGGTCTTGTCGGTGAGGACCTTCTGCACCTTGCAGTCGCGGCCGAGCACGAACACCTGGACCTTGCTGCCGCCGTCGTTGATCGCGTACAGCCGCGAGCCGTCGGAGACCAGGCCGGACAGCTCGTTGAGTCGGGAGTCCTTCACCGTGCACAGCGTCTCCGGTGCCGGCGCCGCCGAAGCAGGCACGGGGGCGGCGAGCACCCCCACGAACACCGCCGCGACCGCGACCATCCAGCGCACCCAGCCACCTCCGTAGTGTGCGAACTCGGTGTCCGCACACTACGGAGACGTGTCAGGCCCTGGTCGAGTTGGTCTCGTACTCGCGCAAAGCCGCCGCGAGGTCCGGGCGGACCCGCACCAGCAGGCGCGTGCCCTCCTCGGCGTGCTCCTCTTCGAGGACCTCGCCGTCGGCGTGGGCCCGCGCGACCAGCTCGCCGCGCGAGTAGGGCACGAGGACCTCGACCGTGACCTCCGGCCGCGGCAGGCGGTCGGCGATCACCTCGACGAGCTCCGGGATGCCCGCCCCGGTCCGGGCCGAGACCTGGACCGAGCCCGCCAGCGCGTGCCGCAGCCGGGCCAGGCTGACCTCGTCGGACGCGTCGGTCTTGTTGATCACCAGCAGCTCCGGCGGGAGCGGCTCCTTGCGCTTGCGGGTGATCTCCCCGAGCACCTCGCGCACCGCGCTGACCTGCTCCTCCGGCGCCGGGTCGGACCCGTCCACCACGTGCAGCAGCAGGTCCGCGTCGGCGGCCTCCTCCAGCGTCGAGCGGAACGCGTCCACCAGCTGGTGCGGCAGGTGCCGCACGAACCCGACGGTGTCGGTCAGCGTGAAGCCGCGGCCGTCCGGCGTCTGCGCGCGCCGGGTGGTCGGGTCGAGGGTGGCGAACAGCGCGTCCTCCACCAGCACCCCGGCCCCGGTCAGCGCGTTGAGCAGGCTCGACTTGCCGGCGTTGGTGTAGCCGACGATCGCCACGCTGGGCACCTCGTTGGCCAGCCGCCGCCCGCGCTTGGTCTCGCGGATGGTGTCCATGGCCGCGATCTCCCGGCGCAGCTTCGCCACGCGCTTGTTGATCCGCCGCCGGTCGGTCTCGAGCTTGGTCTCACCGGGACCGCGCAGGCCCACGCCGCCGTTCGCGCCGCCGGCGCGCCCACCGGCCTGCCGGGACAGCGAAGCACCCCACCCGCGCAGCCGCGGGATCAGGTACTGCAGCTGGGCCAGCTCGACCTGCGCCTTGCCCTCCTTGGACCGGGCGTGCTGGGCGAAGATGTCGAGGATCAGGGCGGTCCGGTCGATCACCTTGACCTTGACCTTCTCCTCGAGCTGCCGCAGCTGGCCCGGGGAGAGCTCGCCGTCGCAGATCACGGTGTCGGCGCCGGTGGAGCCGACGATGTCCCGCAGCTCCCGCACCTTGCCCGAGCCGATGTAGGTGGCCGGGTCGGGCTTGGTCCGCCGCTGGATGAGGCCTTCGAGGACCTCCGAGCCCGCCGTCTCGGCCAGGCGCGCCAGCTCGGCCAGCGACGCCTCGGACTGCAGGGCGGTGCCCTCGGTCCACACGCCGACCAGCACGACGCGCTCGAGCCGCAGTTGCCGGTATTCGACCTCGGTGACGTCGTCCAGCTCCGTGGACAGTCCCCTGACCCGGCGCAGCGACGCGCGGTCTTCGAGCTCCATCTCGCCGGTCGACGGGTCGTACAGGTCGTCGTCGTGGTCTTCGGTGTGTGTCAGTTCTGTCATCGTGCCTCCATGTTCCCACGATTCGCCGCGGGAACCGAACTTTTACGTGCTGGGATAGGTGGCGAGATAGACCGCGGTGCGCTCGGCGCCGGGACGGCGGGGGCGCGCGCGGAACTCCTCGAGCAGGGCGTTGAGCCGGGTTTCCAGCTCCGCCCGCTCCTCGGGGGCCACCTGGACGACCAGGCGCGACTGGTGCACGCCCTCGAATCCGGTTTCGGCGATCTCGGCCAGATAGGCCTCGAGAACCGCCTGTTCTACGTCCTTGTCACCGCATGAGTCGAGTGTCCACGAAAGCCCCGTCGAAAGATACGGAATTTCCTTGGCGCCCCGGGTCCCGCGGCGCGGCGGCTGGGCGGCGAGGAAGCCGGTCTCGACGAGCTTGCGCACGTGGTGCAGCGTCGTCGCGGGGTCCCGGCCCAGCCTTTCGGCCAGCTCCTTGTTCGTCAGCGCCTCCGAGAAGGTCAACCGGATGATGCGCAGCCGTATTCCGGAGGCCAGCGCGGCGGCCTCGGCTTCGGTCGCGGGGCGTCGTTTCCCATCAGGCACGCGCACAGCCTAGAGCGAACAGTGATTGACACTTTCCAATCACTCCCGTCAGACTCGGGGACCATGCACCGGGGGTCACTCTTCCGCCACGCCGACTTCCGGCGGCTCTTCGCCGGCGACGCGGCCGGCCAGTTCGGCACCACCGTCGGGTACACCGCGATTCCGCTGCTCGCGGCGGTGACACTGGCCGCGACGCCGTTCGAGATGGGTCTGCTCACCGCGGCCCAGACCCTCGCGTTCCTGCTGATCGGGCTGCCCGCCGGCGTGTGGGTGGATCGGCTGCGACGCCGCCGGGTCATGCTCACCGCCGACTTCATCCGCTTCGCTCTCCTGGCGAGCGTGCCCCTCGCCTGGTGGGCCGGGGTGCTGACGTTCGCCCAGCTGCTGGTGGTCGTCCTGCTCGTCGGCGTGGCGACGGTGTTCTTCGACGTCGCCTACCAGTCGTACCTGCCCTCGCTCGTCGGCCGGGAGCACCTGCTGGAAGGCAACGCGAAGCTGCAGGCCGTCCAGTCGGTCGCGCAGATCGCCGGGCCGAGCGGCGCGGGCGTGCTGGTCCAGCTGGTCAGCGCGGCGAACGCGGTGCTGGTCACCGCTTTCGGCTACCTGACGTCGGCGCTGTGGCTGCTGCGGATCCGCGCGGTCGAGCCGGAGCCGGAACGCACCGGGCACGACCGGCTGCTGCCGCAGATCGCCGAGGGCCTGCGGTTCGTCTTCTCCGACAGGCCGTTGCGGGCCAGCGTCGCCTGCACGGCGACGGCGAACCTCTTCGGGGGCGCCTTCACCGCGGTCGAAGTGCTGTTCCTGACCCGCACGGTCGGCCTGCCCCCGGCGGCGGTCGGCGTGCTGCTGGCCGTGGGCGGCGCGGGCGGGATCGTGGGCGCGGTGTGCTCCGGCGCGGTCACGCGGCGGATCGGGCACGCCCGCGCGATCTGGCTGGTCCCCCTGCTCACCTGGCCCGCGCACCTGCTGGCCCCGCTGGCCGCGCCGGACTGGCGGCTCGGCCTGGCCGCGTTCGGCACGGCCTTCGGCGGGTTCGGGATCGTCATCTACAACGTCGCTTCGGTCTCCTACCGGCAGGCGATCTGCCCGGACCGGCTGCTCGGCCGGATGAACGCGAGCGCGCGGTTCGTCGTCTGGGGCACGCTGCCGCTCGGCGGGCTGCTGGGCGGCGCGCTCGGCGAAGGGCTCGGGCTGCGCGGCGCGATGTGGGTCGCGGTGGCCGGGGAAGCGGCCGCGGCGCTGTGGGTGGTGTGCTCGCCGCTGCGGCACATGCGCGACCTGCCCACCGAGGCGAAAAGCGGTTCCACCGCCGCCTAGAGTTGGTTCATGAGTACCCCATACGAGCGCCCACGAGTCCCGGACAAGGTCGGTGTCGACGGTCTGGAGGCCAAGTGGGTACCCGTATGGGAGTCCACCGGCGCCTACCGCTTCGACCGCACCAAGACCCGGGCCGAGATCTACTCGATCGACACTCCCCCGCCGACGGTCAGCGGGTCGCTGCACATCGGGCACGTCTTCTCCTTCACCCACACCGACGTCCTCGCCCGGTTCCAGCGGATGCGCGGGCGCGAGGTCTTCTACCCGATGGGGTGGGACGACAACGGCCTGCCGACCGAGCGCCGGGTGCAGAACCACTTCGGCGTCCGCTGCGAACCTTCGCTGCCCTACGACCCGGGCTTCCGGCCGCCGGAGAAGCCGGGCAAGGACGTCGTCGCGATCTCGCGGCGCAACTTCATCGAGCTGTGCGAGTCGCTGACCGAGACCGACGAGCAGGCCTTCGAACAGCTGTGGCGGCAGCTCGGGCTCTCGGTCGACTGGACGATGACCTACCAGACGATCGGGCACGACTCGCGGCTGATTTCGCAGCGCGCGTTCCTGCGCAACCTCGAACGCGGCGAGGCGTACCAGGCCGAAGCGCCGACGCTCTGGGACGTGTCGTTCCGCACCGCCGTCGCCCAGGCCGAGCTGGAGGACCGCGAGCGCCCGGGCGCCTTCCACGACCTCGCGTTCACCGGCCCCGACGGCGCCGACGTCGTGATCGCGACGACCCGGCCGGAGCTGCTGCCCGCGTGCGTCGCGCTGGTGGCGCACCCGGACGACGAGCGGTTCAAGCCGCTCTTCGGGAAGTCCGTGCGGTCGCCGGTGTTCGGCGTCGAGGTGCCCGTGGTGGCACACCACCTCGCGGATCCGGAGAAGGGCCGCGGGATCGCGATGGTGTGCACGTTCGGCGACACCACCGACGTCACCTGGTGGCGGGAACTGCGCTTGGCGACGCGGGTGGTGCTGGGCCGCGACGGCCGGTTCCTGCCCGACGCGCCGGCCGGGGTGCCGTCCGAGGCGTACGCGCCGCTGGCCGGCAAGACCGTCCACACGGGACGCGAGATCATGGTGCGGCTGCTGCGCGAAGCCGGGGCCCTGCGCGGGGAACCGCGGCCGATCACCCACGCGGTGAAGTTCTACGAAAAGGGCGACAAGCCCTTGGAAATCGTCGCGAGCCGGCAGTGGTACCTGCGCAACGGCGGGAACGACGCCGGCTTCCGCGAGAAGATGCTGGCGCGCGGCGAAGAGCTGAACTGGGTGCCGAAGCACATGCGCGTCCGGTACTCGTCGTGGGTGGAGAACCTGGCCGGCGACTGGCTGATCAGCCGCCAGCGGTTCTTCGGCGTGCCGATCCCGCTGTGGTACCGGCTCGACGAACACGGCGAGCCCGACTACGACGCGCGCCTGCTGCCGGACACCCTGCCGGTGGACCCGAGCAGCGACGTCCCACCGGGGTTCACCGAGGCGCGGCGCGGGGTGCCGGGTGGGTTCGTCGCCGACCCCGACGTCATGGACACGTGGGCGACGTCGTCGTTGACGCCGCAGATCGTCGGCCGGTGGAGCCTCGACGACGACCTGTTCGAGCGCGTGTTCCCGATGGACCTGCGGCCGCAGGCGCACGAGATCATCCGCACCTGGCTGTTCTCGACGGCGGTGCGCGCGGAGCTGGAGCACGGCGTGCTGCCGTGGCGGGAGGCGACGATCGCGGGCTGGGTGCTGGACCCGGACCGCAAGAAGATGTCGAAGTCCAAGGGCAACGCGACGACCCCGGTGGACCTGCTGGAGCGCTTCGGCTCGGACGCCGTGCGGTACTGGGCGGCGAGCGCGCGCCCGGGCGTCGACACGGCGGTGGACGAAGGCCAGATGAAGGTCGGGCGGCGGCTGGCGACCAAGCTGCTCAACGCGAGCCGGTTCGTGCTCGGCCTGGGCGTGCCCTCGGCGTCCGCGGTGGCGGTCGAGCCGTTGGACCGGGCGCTGTTGGCTTCCTTGGCTGAGGTGGTTTCCTCGGCGACCGCGGCGTTGGAGGCGTCGGACTACGCGCGGGCGCTGCAGGTGACGGAGACGTTCTTCTGGACGTTCTGCGACGACTACGTCGAGCTGGTGAAGGGCCGCGCGTACGGCGACAGCGGCCCCTCGGGGGCGGAGTCGGCGCGGGCGGCGCTGGTGACGGCGCTCTCGGCGCTGTTGCGGCTGTTCGCCCCGTTCCTGCCGTTCGCGACCGAGGAGGTCTGGTCGTGGTGGCAGGAGGGTTCGGTGCACCGGGCCGCCTGGCCTTCGGTGGCGGAGTCCGACGGTGACCCGGAGGCGCTCGCCCTGGCGGGCCAGGTGATCGCCGCGGTCCGCCGCGCGAAGACCGACGCGAAAGTGTCGATGCGATCCACCGTCGAGACGCTCACCGTGACCGGGCCGCCCGACCTGCTGACCCGCTTGGCGGCGATCGAGCCGGACATCCGCACCGCGGGCGCGATCGCCGCCGTGGAAACGCGTGAAGGCGACTTCGGGGTGGAGGCGAAGGTCTGACCGAGTGGGCCGCCCCGGTCACGAACCGGCGGCGGCCCACCAGGCTTCGTCGAGTTCGCCGCGGGCCACGATCTCGGCGGGGCCGGACAGCGTCGACGCGCCGCGGGACACCGTCACCTCCACCCGGCCGCCTGGGATGTCCACTGTGGACGAGCCGGTGTCGGTGCCCGCCAGGTGGAACGCGGCCGCCACCGCGGCGACCGTGCCGGTGCCGCACGCCCGGGTCTCCCCCACCCCGCGCTCGTGCACGCGCATCCGCAGCGCGCCGTCGCCGAGGCAGTTGATGAACTCGAGGTTCACGCCGTTCGGGAACACGTCGTGGTCGAAGTCGGGCTGGTCGCGCAGGTCGAGGCCGGCCACGTCGTCGTCGAGGAGCGAGACCAGGTGCGGGTTGCCGACGTCGACCGCGACGCCGGAGAACGGGCGGCCCGCCACCACCGTGACCGACGTCCCGGTGATCGTCGCCGGGCCCATCTGCACCGTCACCGAGCGGTCCGGGTGCACCACCACCGGGCGGTCGCCCGCGCGGGTGCCGACGACGAACTCCCCCTCGGCGGCCAAGCCCGCGTCGACCAGGTGGCGGGCGAAGACGCGCACGCCGTTGCCGCACATCTCGGCGATCGACCCGTCGGCGTTGCGGTAGTCCATGAACCACTCGCCCGCGGACGGCTCGCCGAGCGCGGCGGCGCGCACGATGCGCAGCACGCCGTCGGCCCCGAGGCCGCGCTGCCGGTCGCACAGCGCGGCGACCCTCGCCTCGGTCAGCTCGAGGCGGCCCGCCGGGTCGGGGAGCAGCACGAAGTCGTTCTGCGTGCCGTGCCCCTTGAGGAATTCGATTCCGCCCATGGGGGCAAGATTACCGGCCCAGGGTATCCAGGACGCGCGCGGCCAGCGCGGGATCGGCGCCGTCGAACCAGTGGATCCGCTGGTCGCGCCGGAACCAGGAGCGTTGCTTGCGGACGAAGCGCCGGGTGGCCTGCGCCGTTGCCGCGGCGGCCGCTTCGAAGTCGCCTTCGCCGTCCAGTTCGGCGAGCACCTGCTGGTAGCCGAGCGCCCGCGAAGCCGTCTTCCCCTCGCGCAGGCCGCGCTTCTCCAGCTCAAGCACCTCGTCGACCAGTCCGGCCTCGAACATCCGCACCACGCGCTCGTTCACGCGCTCGTCGAGCTCCTCGGGCGTGCGGTCGACGCCGATCACGACGGTGCCGTAGCGGGCGGGCCCCGGCTGGGGCAGGTTCGCCGAGAACGGCTCGCCGGTGATCTCGATGACTTCGAGGGCGCGGACGATCCGGCGCGTGTTGGTGGGCAGGATCTTGGCGGCGGCCGCCGGATCGCGCTCACCCAGCCGGGTGTACAACGCCGGGGTGCCGAGCTGCTCGGCTTCCGCGTCGAGCCGGGCCCGGACGGCCGGGTCGGTGCCGGGGAACCGCAGGTCGTCGAGCACGGCCTGGACGTAGAGGCCGGACCCGCCGGCCAGCACCGGGACCTTGCCGGCGGCCAGCAGCCGCTCGATCTCGGCCCGCGCGTGCCGCTGGTAGGCCGCGACGGACGCCGTCTCGGTCACGTCCAGGACGTCGAGCAGGTGGTGCGGGACGCCGCGGCGCTCGGCCTCGGTGGCCTTGGCGGTGCCGATGTCCATGCCCCGGTAGAGCTGCATCGCGTCGGCGTTGACGACTTCGCCGCCGAGCTCGCGGGCCAGGTCCACGGCCAGCGCGGTCTTGCCGGTGGCCGTCGGCCCGACCACCGCGAGCGGGACGACGGGGCTGTTCACGGCGGCTGACGATACCGGCGGGCCGACACGGAGTGTCCACCGGAAGTAGGATCACGAGCTTCGAGTGGCCCATCCAGTACCACGGTGCGCGCTGAGCTGCTTGAATGCCGCGTGAGGGCCGTAGCATCCGAGCACGGCCCGTGACGACCGCATTACCCGGCCCCGCTCCCACGGCGGGGCGCCCGCACCAGCGGGCGTACAGGCGATAAGGAGCCTGCGATGGCCCAGGAGAACACTTCCACCGGTACCCCGGCCCCGCACCCGGTGCCGCACGCGCTGCACGCCGGGCACGCCGCCCCGCCCGTGCCGCCCGCCGAACCCACCCCGTCGACCTGGGGCCGGATCGACGACGAGGGCACCGTCTACGTCGTCACCGCCGAGGGCGAGCGCGCCGTCGGCGTCTGGCAGGCCGGCAGCCCCGACGAGGGCTTGGTGCACTACGCGCGCCGCTTCGACGACGTGCGCACCGAGGTCGAGCTGCTGGAGACCCGGCTGATCTCCGGGGCGGGCGACCCGAAGCACGCGCTGTCGAGCGCCACCCAGATCCGCGACGGGCTGGCCGAGGCCGCGGTGGTCGGCGATCTGGCCGCGCTCGCCGCCCGGCTGGAGTACGTCATCGGGCACGCCGAGAAGGCGCTGGCCAGCGCGAAGGCGGAGCGCGAGGAGGCCAGGGCCGCGGCGGTCGCCCGCAAGCAGGCGCTCGCCGAGGAGGCCGAGAAGATCGCGGCCGACTCCACCCAGTGGAAGGCGGCGGGCGACCGGCTGCGCGCGATCCTGGACGAGTGGAAGACGGTCAAGGGCGTCGACCGCAAGACCGACGACGAGCTGTGGAAGCGGTTTTCGAAGGCCCGCGAGGCGTTCAACCGCCGCCGCGGGTCGCACTTCGCCGAGCTGGACAAGCAGCGCGCCTCGGCCAAGCAGCGCAAGGAAGAGCTCATCGCCGAGGCCGAGGCCATCAGCGAGTCCGAGGACTGGGGCGAGACGGCCGGTCGCTACAAGGACCTGATGACCGAGTGGAAGGCGGCCGGCCGGGCGCCGAAGGACAGCGACGAGGCGCTGTGGCAGCGCTTCCGCGCGGCGCAGGACAAGTTCTTCGCCCGCCGGTCGGCGGTGTTCTCCGAGCGTGACGCCGAGTTCGGCGCGAACGCGGCCCGCAAGGAGGAG
This sequence comes from Amycolatopsis sp. NPDC005003, assembly GCF_053600695.1. Classification (NCBI taxonomy): domain Bacteria; kingdom Bacillati; phylum Actinomycetota; class Actinomycetes; order Pseudonocardiales; family Pseudonocardiaceae; genus Amycolatopsis; species Amycolatopsis sp. NPDC005003. The sequence goes on from NZ_JBSGAI010000005.1 coordinate 86,858, forward strand.
CTGCTGGTCGAGGCCGAGAAGATCGACGCGGCGGCCAACCTGGAGGCGGCGAAGAGCGCGTTGCGCCGCATCCAGGAGCAGTGGGACGAGATCGGCAAGGTCCCCCGCGAGCGCATCCGCGAGCTGGACGGCCGCCTGAAGGCCGTCCAGGACGCCGTGAAGGCGGCCGAGGACTCGCGGTGGCGCCGGACGGACCCGGAGGCCCAGGCCCGGGCGGCCCAGTTCCGGGAGCGGGTGGAGCAGTTCGAGTCGCAGGCGGCGAAGGCGCGCGCGGCCGGGGACGAGCGGCGGGCGAAGAAGGCGGACGAGCAGGCCGCGCAGTGGCGTGAGTGGCTGCAGGCCGCGGAGGCGGCGGTCGCCGACCGCTGAAAGCCGCCAAAGCCGCTGAAGGCCGCATCCGGGGACTCCACGTCTCCGGATGCGGCCTTCACGCCGTCAAGGGCGCGATCGGCAAGCGAAAACACCCGATGGGGTTCGGCCCACGCCCCGACCGGGGGTCACCGCGTGCTCCGGGCCGTCGCCGGTGCTCCACTCCGTTCATGATCAGGACATCCCGCAGGATCCTCGCCGCTCTGGCGGTCACCGTCGCTCTCGCCGGGCTCGCCCCCGCGCTCGCCGCCCCCGCCGGGGCCGCTCCGCTCTCCTCGGCCACGGAAGCCGGCAAGGGGAAGGTGAAGGTCGACGGGAAGCTCTCCAAGGACCACGTCAAGGTCAACGAGAAGGTCGACCTCAAGGGCGACCTGAAGGTGCTGGAAGCCGCCCGCTCCGAAGCGAGCGTCGAGACCGTCATCGTCCAGCAGCTGCAGGCCGGCGCCTGGGTGAACATCGCCGACACGACCTGCCGGCCGAACGGCAACTTCTCGCTCAGCCTCAGCTTCAGCCTGAGCGCCACCGTCTCGCTGCGGCTGTTCCACCCCGAGACGACGCTCTACGCCGCCGCCTACTCCGCCGGCACGCTCACCCTGCGCGTCGGCTGAGCTCGGTCCCCACCGGCCTCACGAACGCGAGAACGCCGTCCGCATCCACTGGACCGCGAGGCAGATCATCGCGATCCAGGCGACGATCATGCCGATGCCCGGGCCGCCGCCCGCCGACCCGGGGGCGTGCGACGACTGCTGCGACCAGATCGCCAGCAGCCCGTCCACCGAGGCGAACCAGCCGCCCGCGGCGCAGACCCACGCCAGCCACCAGCGCCGCGTCACGAGGGCCAGCGCGGAGGCGAGGATGCCGACGCCGGTCGACGTCGCCGCGAACAGCTGCGGGATGCCGCCGCCCTCGCCGGCCAGCACCTGCCAGCCCGCGTGGTCGCCGACCCACGGGAGGATCAGGCAGATCAGCAGCACGAACGTGAACACCGCGATCGTGAACCCGCGGCGGCCCAGCTCCACCGTGCGGGACGCCTGCGCGCCCGCCTCGTCGATTTCGGCCGCCAGCTCGGCCAGCTCGCCGTTGCCACGGGGATCCGTCACAGCGCACACCCACTCACCGGCTCGGGCCGGACCGCCGGGGCACCGAAGCCCGGCAGGCCCAGCGTGACGCCGCTCGTCTTCGGCCGCAGCCCGGCCTCCGCGTTGTCTCCCGCCCGGGTTCGCCGGTGGGACAGCAGGTCGCCGTCGGCCACCAGGTGGTGCGGGGCGGCGTAGGTGACGATCGTCTCGACCACGTCGCCGGGGCGGACCGCGCGGTCGACGTGGGCGCCGGTCGGCGTGAAGTGCACCAGGCGCCCGTCACGGGCGCGGCCGCTCATCCGGTGGGTCTCGGCGTCCTTGCGGCCTTCGCCCGCGGCGACGAGCAGCTCGACGCGGCGGCCGATGATCTTCTTGTTCTCGTCCCAGGAGATCGCGTTCTGCAGCTCGACCAGGCGGTCGTAGCGCTCCTGCACGACCTCCTTGGGCAGCTGGCCGTCCATCGTCGCGGCCGGCGTGCCCGGGCGCTTCGAGTACTGGAAGGTGAACGCGCTGGAGAAGCGGGCCTGCGCCACGACGTCCAGGGTCGCCTGGAAGTCCTCCTCCGTCTCACCGGGGAAGCCGACGATGATGTCGGTGGTGATCGCCGCGTCCGGCATGGCCGCGCGCACCTCGTCGAGGATGTTCAGGAAGCGCGCCGAGCGGTACGACCGCTTCATCTCGCGCAGCACCCGGTCCGACCCCGACTGCAGCGGCATGTGCAGCTGGTGGCAGACGTTCGGGGTCGCGGCCATGGCGTCGATGACGTCGGAGGTGAACGCCGCCGGGTGCGGCGAGGTGAACCGGACGCGCTCGAGGCCGTCGACGGTGCCGCACGCGCGCAGCAGCTTGCCGAAGGCCAGCCTGTCCCCGAACTCGACGCCGTAGGAGTTCACGTTCTGGCCGAGCAGGGTGACCTCGAGCACGCCCTCGGCGACGAGCGCCTCGACCTCGGCGAGGATCTCGCCGGGCCGCCGGTCGCGTTCCTTGCCGCGCAGGGCGGGCACGATGCAGAAGGTGCAGGTGTTGTTGCAGCCGACCGAAACGGACACCCAGCTCGCGTAGGACGACTCGCGGCGCGCGGGCAGGGTGGAGGGGAAGGTCTCGAGCGATTCGAGGATCTCGACCTCGGCCTCGGCGTTGTGCCGGGCCCGCTCGAGCAGCGTGGGCAGCGACCCGATGTTGTGGGTGCCGAACACGACGTCGACCCACGGCGCCCGCTTGACGATCTCCCCGCGGTCCTTCTGCGCGAGGCACCCGCCGACGGCGATCTGCAGGTCCGGGTTGGCGACCTTGTCCGGGCGCAGGTGCCCGAGGGTGCCGTACAGCTTGTTGTCCGCGTTTTCCCGGACGGCGCAGGTGTTGAACACGATCAGGTCGGGCTTCGCCCCGGCGGTGGCGGGGACGTAGCCGGCGTCCTCGAGCTGCCCGGCGAGCCGCTCGGAGTCGTGCACGTTCATCTGGCAGCCGAAGGTGCGGATCTGGTACGCCCTGGGTGCCTGGTTCTCGGTCATCGGCTTCCAGGGTAGCCCCGCCCCCACCTGCTACCGAGTCGTCCCCTCGCGTCGGGGATGCAGGGCGTATGCACCCACCCAATGCGCCGCCGGTTCCCCGCACCTCAGCTCCCGCCGATATTGCACCGAACCCGGCCCGCCCAGTAGCCGGTCGCCGTCCGGCGCCACTGCCGAAGCATCCTGGGCACAACCGGCTGGAGATCCAGACCGTTCGGAAAACACACCCACACCCGATGGTTCCCCGAACGGATACGCCTTGGCGACGTCGCCCCAGTTCGATCATGCGTCCGGGACGCATCCTTGAACCCGCGCTGAAGCTCGCCGCTCGCCAGCGTAGACTTGCAGCGCCGTGAATGCCGATCCGTGGGGAATTGACGCAAACGGCAGCGGAGAAGCCGCTCTGGCGACGACGCTCCCGGCCGCCTGCCCGGTCTAGCAGGTTTTCTAGATGCAACCGTGCGGGTGTGTGGCCCGCGCAACTGCATGGACAACCCGTCTGAGCGTTGGCGTTGACGAATCGCAAACGCTCACCCAGGGTCGGGTCGTCCAGATACACGCACGCCAGGCACTGGACTGAGCAGAACACCGACCCTGACGGCTGGTGAGAACGCCCTGGGACTCGCTAGCGGTTTGGGTTACGTGTGTCTGCATCTGACGGTTGGATCTCCGGCATCTCCGGCATCTCGACGACCGGGTTCTGGACGATGGTCACGGTCACCGGATTGGCTCTGATCGGGCTCGTCGTGCTTGGCATCATCTGCACGAGGAAGAGCAACGAGGGCAAGCCCTTCAAGTTGAAGGTAACCCTCAAGAAGGTGCTGACCTTCGAGTTCGAAAGCGGCCAACCGACAATGCCACCCCCTGCAGAACCGGTCGCGGAGATACCCGAACAGCGCCCCGCGGAAGTCGACGCGCCGAAGCTCACCGACGCGGACCCACCAAAAGACGCGGGCTAGCCGACAAGCCGTTGGTCTCCTCGACGCGCCGGTCGAGCCGAGCGGAGTTGATGCCGGCCGCCCTCCCCCGCGGCGCCGATCACCTCGCGGGCCGCGTTCAGCTTCCCCGCGCAGACGTACGACTCGGCGAGCCAGGTCTGGTACAACGCCACTTCGCTCGCGTGCTCGGCGGCGTTAGCGTCGATCGCCCGGGCCGGCAGAAGGGCGGCTTGCGCCGGTTGGCCAACCTCGATTAGCACCCGGGCGATCATGACGTCGATCTCGTCTCGGCCCATCCAGTAAACCAACTCCGGCTCGGGGATCCCCGGGGACCGTTCCTCGTAGGTGTCACCGACCGTGTCGAGGGCCCGGCGGGCTCCCTCGGCGGCGCGCGCCCGCGCACTCGCCCAGGCCACCCGCCCCAGCAGCAGCGTCTTCGCGACCGGCGTGTCAGAGTATTGCGCTGCCCGAGCGAACAGACGGAAAGTCCTGAGGCGGCGACCCACAAATCGGGTAGCCGTCCGGCCGGCGAGCAGCTCGGCGGCCTACTCCTGTCTTCGCCCCGGCTCGCCCGCCGGGTCTTCCGGGCCGGCCGGTTCCCGGTAGAACTGGGCGTACCAGCGGCGCAGCGCCTTGATGCCCTTCTCGTGCGGCAGCAGGACCGGCCGGGCCTGGTGGATCTTGTGGTCCCAGATCCCGATCTCCTCGCGGACCTCGCCGAAGGCCTGCGTCCGGAAGACCAGCTTCAGGACGGGCACCAGGACCGGCAGCCGGGCCGGTTTGCGGAGGTAATAGAGCATTCTCAGCTCGCTGGTGCGGTCGTCGATCGGGTTCGTGAGCGCGACGGCGGTCAAGGACACCCACGCGCCGTGCACCCGCACCACCATGACGCCGGGGCCGTACATGAACACGTCGAAGGTGTTGTCGATGTCCCAGCGCAGGATCCGCCGCCGGATGCGGCCGCGCACCTCGGCGAACGGCCCGTCCGTGACGAGGTTCTGCACCGGCGGCTCGCTCTGCCCGTGGATGAAGTGGAAGTGGGATTCGTCCACGATGTTCTCGCGCATTTCCTGGATGTGGATCCGCGCGGTGCGCACATCGTCGATCGGGCGGGCGAACCGCCGGGACGTGGGTTCCGGTATCTCCGGCACTTCCCAGGCCGGCGCCTCCGACCCGGCGTAGGCGAAGATCAGCCCGCTGTGCTCGCGTACCGGGAAGCCGCCGATGGACACCTTCGGCGGGCGCACGGCGAACGGCGCGTGCGTGCAGCGGCCGTCCGGACCGAACCGCCAGCCGTGGAACGGGCACTCCACCGTCCCGTCCACCACCTTCCCGCCGGCACCCAGGTGCGCGCCGTAGTGCGGGCAGTAGGCGTCCCGCACCGCGGGACTTCCGTCCGCCCCGCGGAACGCGATCAGGGCGCGGCCGAAGTAGTGCAGCGGCACGACCTTGCCGCGCGGCAGCTGACCACTCCGCAGCAGCGCGTACCAGCCGCTCGGCACCGCGGGCATGGGGTACTCGTCGGCGCGCGGATCACGAGGGACCGCGGCCATCCGGACATCACGGCTCATGCCGGAAGTTAACGGCGTTCACCGGCGCGCGTCGACCTCCTCCCGCCGAGATCCGGGTCACATTCGAGCGCACTCCGCCGGGACGAGGGCGGATCCTGTAGCGCCAGCCAAAGGCCCCTCCCCCTCAACCCGGCTGGAAGAACTCGAGCAACCTGCGGCTCGCATCGGGCGACATCAGCAGCTCCTGCATGTCCGCCGACATCCGGGCGGCCGCGGCCGTGCGCTCGAACATCTCCGCCTCGTACTCCGCCACCGCCGCTCCGAAGTCATCCGGATGCGCGGCCAGCGCCAGGGCGAGCAAGGCGCCGTCCAGCAGGGCCATGTTCGCTCCCTCCCCCACCGGGGGCATCAGGTGCGCCGCGTCGCCGAGCAAGGTGACCGACGGGTTCGACGGCCAGGTCAGGCCGACCGGGAGGGTGGCGAGCGGGCGGGGCGCGAGCGTGTCGTCGGAAGCCGCGGCGATCAGGGCCGTGATCCGGGGGTCCCAGCCGTCCAGGAGCTCGATCAGGCGCGCCCGGGCGGCGGGCGGGTCGCCGAAGCCGATCCCGGCGGCGGCGAACCAGTCCTCTCCCGTGTTGTAGAAGCTCACGCCGATGCGGACGCAGCCGTCGCCGTTGCGCTGGGCGGACAGGGACTTGCCCTCGCCGAACACCCAGTAGTTGCCGCGGCCGACCATGGCCGCGAGGTCCGGGTGGGCGCGGTCGACGTCGGGGATCGCGAGCTCGACGGCGTTCTGGCCGAGGTGGGCCGGGCGGGCATCGGTGAGCAGCGGCCGGACCCGGGAGTTCGCGCCGTCCGCGCCCACCAGGAGGTCGTAGCGTGCGCTGCCGCCGTCGGCGAAGTGCAGCACGCCGTCTTCGGCGCGCTCGAACGCGTGGCCCCAGCGGACGACCCCCTCCGGGAGCGAGTCGAGCAGCAGGGCGCGCAGGTCGGCGCGGTCGATCTCCGGCCGGGCCATCGGGGCGTCCTCGGGCGTGTCCTCCTGCAGCAGGAGGGTGCCGTCCGGCTCCAGGAGACGCATGTCCTGCCCTTCGCGACGGGCGATCGACAGGAACTCCTCGAGCAGGCCGGCCTCGCGCAGCGCCCGCTGGCCGGAATGGATGTCGAGCATGCCGCCCTGGCGGCGGGCGCCGCGCGAAGCGTCGCGCTCGTACACCACGGCCTCGATGCGGTGCACGTGCAGGACCCGGGCGAGCGCCAGGCCGCCCATGCCGGCTCCCACGATGGCGATGGTCATGGTTCCCCCTCCGATACGCCGTACGTCTCGATACACTGTATCGCAGCAGCCGATGTATCGTCACGCCCATGTTGGTGTGGGAGCGGCCGGAGCCGGCGAACCGACCGGCGCCGGCGCCGCTGAGCCGGGACCTGATCGTCCGGACCGCGGTCGAACTGGCCGACGAAGCCGGCCTGGAAGCCGTGTCGCTGCGCAAGATCGCCGGCGCGCTGGACGTCGGGCCGATGCGGCTCTACGGCTACATCGACACCAAGGACGAGCTGCTCGACCTGATGGTCGACGCCGTCCACGCCGAGATCCGGCCGGCCGGGGCCGGCTGGCGGGAGGTGCTGACCTCGATGGCCGAGGCCACCCGCGAGGCCGCCCACCGGCACGAGTGGTTCGCCGACCTGATCGGGGGACGGCCCCAGCTCGGCCCGAACGCGCTGGCCAGGGGCGAGGCGGTGCTGTCCGCCCTGGACGGCGTCGACGTGGACGTCGTCATGCCGACGGTCGCCGCCGTCGACGCCTACGTGATCGGCGCGGTCCGCCGCGAGATCGCCGAGCGGCGGGCCGAACGCGCCAGCGGGATGGACCAGCGGCAGTGGCAGGCCGCGCTGGGCCCCTACCTGATGCGGATGTTCGCCACCGGCCGGTTCCCGGCACTGGAGACGGTCGTGCACGACGCCGCCCACCACGACGCCGACGCGACCTTCCGGATCGGCCTGGGCTTCCTGCTCGACGGCATCGGGGCGAGCATCGGCCGCGCCGGCGCCACCGGCTAGCGCAGGGCGGCGATCCCGGCCAGGAAGATGTCGACGCCCGCGAGGAACTGCTCGCGGTCGTCGTGCTCCCGCAGCCGGGTCGCCGCCTGGTGGACGAACGGGTACTCCGCCGGGTCCAGCGCCGCCCAGCGGGCGGCGATGTCGCCCAGGAAAGCCGCCCGGTCCCCCTGGTCGCCGGTGAGGAGCCGGGCGTTCGCGGCGTTCTGCCCGGCGACGCCGAGCACGTAGTTGACGAGCGCGCCCGCGGCGTCGAACAACGCCCGCTCGGGCACCTCGAGCGCGACGAGCAGCCCGCCGATGCGCTCGTAGATCTCCAGGAGCGCGGGCCGCCAGGGCTCCCGGGACAGCTGGGCGCCGACCCACGGGTGGGCGTCGATCGCGTCGAACAGGCCCAGTGACACGGTGCGCAGCGCCTCCCGCGGCTCGCCTCCGGCCACGGCGTCGCCCATGACGCGCGCGATGACGGCGTCGGTCGCCGCCGCGAGGAGGTCGCTCTTGTTCGCGACGTGGTGGTAAATCGCGCCGTAGCCGGTCGAGAGGCGGGTGGTGAGCGCGCGGAAGGTCAGTGCGGCCTCGCCGCCGTCGTCCAGGATCGCGGCCGCCGCCTGCACGATCACTTCCTTGGACAGCCCGTCCGTGCGCCGTTTCGCCATGCGCCGATCATCGCATGATTGGAACATCGATCCAAACTCGTGCTAGCGTGGCGATTGGAACGACAATCCAATCGGAGGTGACCATGACTGTCACGATCATCGGAGCCGGCCTCGGCGGGCTCGTCCTGGCCCGCGTGCTGCACCGGCACGGCATCCCGGTCGAGGTCTACGAGGCCGAAGCCTCACCGGCCGCGCGCCGCCAGGGCGGGATGCTCGACATCCACCCCTGGAACGGCCAGCGGGCACTCGAGGCGGCCGGCCTGACCGCGGGGTTCCGGGAGCTCGTCCTGCCCGGCCGCGAATCCTCCCGCGTCGTCGACCGCGACGGCACCGTGCTCCTCGACCGGCCCGACGACGGCACCGGCGTACGGCCCGAAGTGCAGCGCGGCGAGCTGCGGCAGCTGCTGCTCGGCTCGCTGCCGCCCGGCACCGTCCACTGGGGACAGAAGGTCGCCGGGGTGCGGACCCTCGGCGAAGGCGGCCACGAGGTGCGCCTGGCCGACGGCGGCAGCTTCGTCACGAGCCTGCTGGTCGGCGCGGACGGCGCCTGGTCGAAGGTCCGCCCGCTGCTCTCCGGCGCCACTCCGGAATACGTCGGCGTGACGGTCGTCGAGACCTTCCTCCTCGACGGCGACACCCGGCATCCCGCCGCGGCGAAGGCCGTCGGCGCGGGGGCGCTCTACGCGCTGGCGCCGGGGAAGGGAATCGTCGCGCACCGCGAAAGCGCCGGGACCCTGCACACGTACGCGCAGCTGTTCAAGCCACAGGACTGGCTCGAGGGCGCCGACGCCGCGACCGTGACGGCACGGGTCGCCGAGGAGTTCGACGGCTGGGCGGCCGAGCTGACCGCCCTGATCACCGAAAGCGACACCCCACCGGTGCTGCGCCGCCTCTGCACCCTGCCGGCCGGGCACCGCTGGGACCGGGTACCGGGGGCGACGCTGCTCGGCGACGCGGCCCACCTCATGCCCCCGAACGGCGAGGGCGCCAACCTGGCCATGCTGGACGGCGCCGAACTCGGCGAGGCCCTCGCCGCCCACCCGGGCGACGTGGAGCGGGCGCTCGCCGAGTACGAGGAAGCCATGTTCGCGCGCGCGGCCGCGGAAGCGGCGGACGAGGACGTCTACGCCATCATGTTCGGCGACGACGCCCCGCACGCCATGGTCGCCATGCTGGCCGGCTAGCTAGCGGACCGCCGTCGGCGCCCAGGCCGCGAGTTCCGCCTGGACCGCCGCCAGCTGGGCCGGCGTCGGCGCCGACGCCGGTTCCGCGATCAGGGCGTAGTGCAGGCCGGGGGTCGCCGGCAGGCGCAGGCGGTCGCCCACGCGGGTGGGCGAAGCGACATCCGTGACCACCGTCGGGGTCAGGCCGGCCGGGACGTGCAGCTCCGTCGGCGCGCCCGCGGCGGTCCCCTGCCACACGAGGACGCCGTAGCGCCCGGCGCCGGTGAGCGCCGCCGTCGCCGGCATCGTCGACGGGATCCGGTTCCACGTCAGCGTCTGGCTGCCGTCGCGCGAGCGGTCCTCGTAGGTGAACGCCAGCGTGTGCCCCGCGACCGCGGCCGGGTAGAGGCGGTCGAGCAGCCGCGCGTCCTGGCGGAGCTGGACCGTTCCGTCGTCGGCCGTGCGGGCCGAGGAGAAGTCCTCGCCGTTCCAGGCGTCGCCGTCCGTCTTGACCTTGTCCGGGTTGTCGTTCATCAGCTCGTGGTGGCGGCCGCTGTAAATGTCCCACTGCCACTGCGTCGCCGACAGCACCGGGCCCGACTGCGCCGGGGTGCGCCACCAGTTCGCGCCGGACACCCGCGAGTCGAGGGCCTGGTACATCGCCTTGTCCACGGTCGGCGTCTTGTCGGAGGTGTAGCCCGTCATCGGGTGGCCGAACTCGGTGACGATCGCCGTCGTGCCCAGCGCCGTCGCGCGGTCCCGGACCGTGCCGAAAGCGGCGCTGTACTGGCCGTCGCCCGCCTTGCCCGGCATGAACACACCGGACTGGGCGAGCTGGTCGTAGAAGTGGGTGTTGAACACGTACCGCGGCCCCATGACGCCGGTGTCCTGGAAGCCGCCCGGGTGCAGCTGGAAGGAGATGTTGGCGTTCCAGAACATGTTCGGCTCGACGAACGCCGGCTTGTCCTGCCAGCCGGCGGCATCCATCGCGTCGCGGAACCGCTTGAAGAACGGCCACAGCACGTTCTGCTCCCACGCCTTGCTGTCCTGGCCGGAGTCGTACCGCCCGGCGAAGGGCTCGTTGTACGGGTCCATCCCCGCGATGCCCGCGAACTGGGCGGCGCTCAGGTTCCCCTTGAGGTACGACATCGTCTGGACGGCCATGCCGACGAACTCGTCCTGGACGCCGCGGGCGTTGTGCCAGAAGTCCTTCGTGGCGTCCTGGACCGCGCCGTTCTGGGTGATGTTCTGGCCCCAGTGCGCGCAGATGCCGCAGCTTTCCGCGGGATAGCCGCCGAGGTCGACGACCCACTTCGGCGCGCCGTCGCCGGTGTACCAGCTGCCGCGGTTGAACAGGTAGCGGGAAAACAGGTCCTGGTGGAAGTCCGGCAGGACGGTGAAACCCTCGTCCAGGAACGCCTTCATCTGCTCGGTCAGCTTCGCCAGGTACTGCGTGTTCACCGGCCCGCGCACCGGCTGCATCCCCGCCCAGGCGATCGGGATCCGCACGGCGTTCGCGCCGGTGAGCGCTTTCATCGCCTGGGCCGAGCGACGCGCGTCGGCGGCGTTGGCGAAGGGCAGGAAACCGTTTTCTGCCAGCTTCACCTCACCCGAGACGTTGAAGCCGCGCAAGACCACTTCGCGGCCGTACTCGTCGACGAAAGCCGAGCCCCGCACGGTCAACCGGTGCTGCGGAACGTCTTCGGCGACAGCCGAGGCGACGACACCGGAGGTCATCGCCACGGCGGTGAGCAAAGCCACGAGCATGCGCATGATGGCGGCCCCAAACGTGAAGGAGTTTCGCAAAAAGTTACCGAGCAGTCACCCCGTCGTCAAGGGCCGAAAGGGAGCCGTTCAGGCCGCCTTCCGCTGCCATTGCTGGTTCGTCACCCCGGTACACGGGTACTGCTTGACCGCGGTGCCGTCGGCCGTCGACGCGGACACGACGTCCAGGCACTTCCCACTGTGCCGCGCCACCCACCGGACGTACCCGCCGCCGGCGGACTGGGCCTGCCACTGCTGGTTCGTGCCCGAAGTGCACGCGCCCTGCACCGCCGCCGCACCGTCCGCCGTGGAGCCGCCCGCGATGCCGAGGCACCTGCCGCTGTGCCGCGCGATCAGATTGACGTAACCGTCGCCGAGGTCGAGCACGCTCCACTGCTGGTTCCAGCCGTTGTTGCACGTGTACTGCGTCAGCGCCACGCCGTCGTTCTTCGACGAACTCGGGATGTCGGCGCACTTTCCGCTGTGCCGGGCGACGAGCGACTCGTACGCACTGCCGCTGCCGACGCCCGCGACCACGCCGGTCGCCACGTCGACGCTCACCTTCGGGTACCAGGTCATCGACAGCGTGGTGGCACTGGGGAAACCCAGCGGCAGCCACACGTACCGCGACTCGGTGACCGGCCGGCTCCAGGCCCCGGCCCAGCGGTCACCCAGGTACAGGTACGAGGTCGCCTGCGAGCCCTGCACGGGCAGCACGTACGCGGTCTGGCTGCCGTAACCGGTGGCGTCGCCGACGTTCGCCAACCCGCTCCACGGACCCGTGACACCGGTGGCGGTGGCGTACTTCTGCTGGTTCGGCTGCCAGCCCGTCGCGGCCGAGGTGACCATGAAGTAGACCCCGTTGCGCTTGAACAGCGCCGGCGCTTCGCGGTACGAGCCGGGCCACAGCGTCTGCACCAGCGCCGAAACACCGGTGTAGTCGGCGGTGAGCCGGTAGACGTTCAGGTCGGCGTTCTCCCGGGCGGCCGACGCCATGTACGCGGTGCCGTCGTCGTCCTTGAACAGCGTGATGTCCCGCGACATGTGCACGCCCAGGGGGCGGAAGCTGCCGCGGTAGGTGTAGCTCCCGTCCACAGTGGACGAGGTGGCCACCGCCGCGCGCGCCTCGGCGTAGTCGTCGCCGTTCTCCTTGTGCATCCACATCACGTACTGGCCGGTCGAGCTGTTGTAGAGCACCTTCGGCCGCTCGATCTTCGCCCGCCCGAGCTCGGCGGCCGACGACTGCGTCAGCACGTCGCCGCGGAACTCCCACGTCTTCAGGTCGGTCGAGCGGTAGGCCGAGACCGCCCGGAAAGTGTCGTCGGCGTTGCGGTTCTCGCCGAACCAGTAGTAGTACGCCCCCACCTTGAGCATCCCGCCGCCGTGGGCGTGCACGAGGGCGCCGGCCGGGTCGGCGAACTGGCTCCCGTTGGTCACCGTCACCGTCGCGGCCCCCGCACCGGGTGCGCCGAGCAACAGGGTGACGAGCACGAGCACGGACAGAACCACGCCACGTCGTCGTAGCATGACGGCTCCTTCGCGAGCGGTGTCAGTAGCCGACGCGGAACGTCGCGTCCTGCTTGTCCACAGTGGAGGATGAGGTGCTCAGGGGATCGATGCGCAGCAGGTAGTCGTGGTGCCGGAGGTAGCGGTCGGGGAAGTTGTGCGAGCGGAACGAGGACCAGCTCGGGTCGGCGAGACCCGCCGTCTGGTGGAAGGTGGCATCCGCCTTGAACGTCGCCGAGCCGTCGTCGGCGGCCAGGCGCAGCTCGTAGTTGTAGTGCCGCAGGTACCGGCCCGGGTAGTTGACGGACTCGAACGACACGCCGGCCGCGTCCGCGAGGCCGGGCACCAGCTTCCACAGCTGGTCCTGGTACGGGTCGAACGGGTAGCTGTCGATGCGCCCGACGGAGTCCGCGTGCCGGACATACCGGTCGGGGAAGTTGTGGGACTTGAGCCGCCGCCAGGCCGGAGCGCCCCACTGCGCGACGAGGGCGGACCGCTCCGCGGCCGTGATCGGCGTGATGCCGGGGTGCTTGGAGTTCAGCGGCTGCGTGTAGGCGCGGTCGTTCAGCAGCGTCCAGTTCCCGGCGGCGACATCGGTGGTCTCCCAGCAGAAGAACCGGCCGTTGGGGCTCCAGGTGTCACCCCACAGGTACCAGCGGTTCCCCGACGCCGCCGGGACGAGCTGCGGCGCCTCCACCCCCCGCCCGGGTGAGATTCCGGTCTTGTAGGTGGTGAAACCGCCGGGGGCCAGTGCGCCGGAGCGCTGGCCGACCAGGGTGCTGTTGGTGTTGTTCTTGACGTACAGGTAGTTGACCCCGCCGATGGTGGCCATCGTCCCGTCGATCGTCGCGTGGCCGGGGTCGAAGAACACCTGCGGCGCACCGACCGTCGCGAAGTCGGTGGTGTAGTTGACCATGATGACGTCGTGGCCGCCGGAGGCCGCCGAATAGATGATCGCGTACTGGTTGCGCGACGGGTCCCAGAACGCCTCCGGTGCCCAGCTGTGCGTGGCCATCGAGTGCAGCTTGATCCGGCGGTACCCGGTGAACCCGCGCAGGTCGGCGGAATCCCAGACGTGGATGTACTGGTTCTGCAGCGACCAGTCGGTGCCCTTGAGGTCGGTCGCCAGCACGACGAACCGGCCGTCCCGCTTGCGGAGCACGAACGGGTCGCGCAGCCCGCCGGTGCCGGCCGTCGGCGTCACCACCGGGTTGTTCTGGTTGAGCGGCATCCAGTCGAGGCCGTCCACGCTGACCGCCAGGTGCAGCCCGTAGTCCGCGCCGGTCATCGACGGCGATTCGGTGAAGTACGCCATGACGTAGGCGCCGGAGACGACCTGGGCGGAGGCTTTGCCGCCGAGCAAGCCGGCGACCGCGGCCGCCGCCGTGCCCGCCATCAGTCCACGTCGGCTGATCATGGTCTCGTCCACCCATCTCGTCGTCGAGCGCCGGGCACGATTGTTAGCGCTAACAGCGCTGTCGTAGTGTAGGTGACCCGCGCCACACGGTGTCAAGGGGCCGATCGTCGGGACACGGGACCCACCAGGCAAAACAGGCGATTGACCAGGCCCGGATCGGGAGCTATGTTAGCGCTCACTTCGCGCTCGGCGCCCGCTCCCGGGTCCCGGCTCCAGCCGCGTCGTCCCCTTCCCGCGCCATCGGCGCCCACCCTTCCTGGAGAGCCGGTATGCCCGTTCGACTCTCGGCGACGACGACGTCGCCGAAGTCCGCCCGGCGGCCCCGGCCGCTGACCGCGGTCCTCGCCACCCTTGCCGTCGCGGCGGCGGCCACGACCGTCCTGGCCACCTCCGGCCACGCGGCCACCCTCGACGACGGGCTGGTCGTGCGCTACGACCTCACCGGCGGTTCGGGGACCACCGTGCCCGATGCGTCGGGGCACGGCCGCACCGCCACCGTCAGCGGCGACACGACGTGGCAGGGCGACGAGGGCCTGCGGCTGGGCGGCACGAACGGGCACGTCCGGCTGCCGGACAACCTCATGCGGGATCTCACGGACATCACGGTTTCGGTACAGGTGAACGTCGCGGCCGACCAGGGCACGCCGTACTTCCTGTGGGGCCTCGGCAACACCGACGGCGGCGGCACCGGGAACGGCTACCTGTTCACCACCGGCGACTCCTTCCGCGCCTCGATCGCCTCCGGCAACTGGTCCACCGAACAGACCGCGAACGCGGGCCGCAACCTGTCCCGCGGCAGCTGGCGCACGGTCACCTACACCCTCGGCGGCGGCACCGCGATCCTCTACGAGGACGGCGTGGAAGCGGCCCGCCGGACCGGCGTCACGATCACGCCCGGCTCGATCGGCGGTGGCACGACGACGGCCGACTACCTGGGCCGGTCGGTCTACACCGGCGACAAGTACCTCAAGGGGAACGTCCGCGACTTCCGCGTCTACGACCGCGCGGTGACCGCCGACGAAGCCCGCGCCCTCGGCGAGCGCACCGCCGCCGGACGCGCGACGGCCGATGCCGCGGCGCTCGACCTCGGCGACACCTCCGCCGTCACCGGCGACCTCACCCTGCCGAAGACCGGCGCCGGCGGCTCGGCGATCGCCTGGACGTCGAGCAACCCGGCCGTGGTGTCCGCGACCGGCGTGGTGACGCGGCCCGCGCCCGGCGCCGGCAACGCGAAGGTGACCTTGACGGCGGCCGTCTCCTACGCCGGCCAGAGCGCGAGCCGCTCCTTCACCGTCACGGTGCTGCAGGACATCACCGACCGGCAGAAGGTCGACAACGCGCTCAAGGGCATCGTCATCCCGGACCAGGACGCGATCCGCGGCAACATCACGCTGCCGGTCAAGGGCGCCGGCGACGTCACGCTGACCTGGTGCAGCCAGGACCCCCGCGTCGTCACCGCCACCGGCGAGGTGACCCGGCCCGCGGCCGGAGCGCGGCCGGCCAAGGCACGGCTCACGGTCCGCGCGACGAAGGGCCACGCGACGGCGGAACGTTCCTTCACCCTCACCGTCCTGCCGCTGCCGAAGAAGGAAGCGCTCGAGGGCTACATGTTCGCCTACTTCACCGGTGAGGCGACGCAGGACACCGAGCAGATCCACTTCGCGGCCAGCCGCGGCAACGACCCGCTGCACTGGGACGAGCTCAACGGCGGCCGGCCCGTGCTGCGCTCGAACTACGGCGAGACCGGCGTTCGCGACCCGTTCATCGTCCGCAGCCCGGAGGGCGACCGGTTCTACATCGTCGCCACCGACCTGCAGATCAACGACGGCCGCGGCTGGGACCAGGCGCAGCGGCACGGCAGCCAGTACCTGGAGATCTGGGAGTCGACCGACCTGGTCACCTGGTCGAACCAGCGGCACGTCCGGGTCTCCGACGACACGGCCGGCATGACCTGGGCACCGGAGGCGACCTATGACCCGGCGATCGGTGCTTACGTCGTCTACTGGGCCACCAGCCCCTACTCCCCCACCGACGTCGACCACACCGGCTCGACCTACCCGCGGATGATGTACGCGACCACCCGCGACTTCCGGACGTTCAGCAAGCCTCAGGTGTGGAACGACCCGGGGGCCGGCGTCATCGACTCCACCGTCATCAAGGACGGCGACTACTACTACCGGCTGACCACCGACGGCAAGGTCATCGGCTCCTGCGAGCGCGACATCGTGCTCGAGCGGTCGAAGAACCTGCGCGCGGTGGACCTGCCCACGACGAAGCCGCGCAACTGGGAGCTCGTCTCCGACTGCATCCGCACCAAGCTCGGCACCGACTGGGTCGAGGGCCCGACGGTCTTCAAGGCCAACGACAGCAACAAGTTCTACGCTTTCATGGACGAGACGCCGCGCCGCGGGTACGTCCCCTTCGTCACCGACTCCCTCGCCAAGCCGAACTGGACGATCCCGGCCGAGTACCAGCTGCCGAAGAGCCCGCGTCACGGCACAGTGCTGCCGGTGACCAAGGCCGAACTCGCCCGGCTGCGGCAGGGGCCGCCGCCGGTGACCGCGGACGGCAAGGGCGTCGTCGCCGACTACGACCTCACGGCGGCGGCCTCGGGCGACACGGTCGCCGACGTCTCCGGGAACCGGCGGGACGCCACCGTGCACGGCGGTGTCACGCGCTCGCCGGACGGCCTCGCCTTCGCGGGCAAGGACGGTTACGTCGCACTGCCGAACAACCTGATGAGCGGCCTGAGCGGGATCACGGTGTCGGCGCAGGTGTGGGTCGACCCCGGCCAGCAGACGCCGTACTTCCTGTGGAACCTGGGCAACAGCACCGACAACGCCGGTGACGGCTACCTGTTCGCGACCGGGGACACCTACCGGGCGGCGATCGCGTCCGGCAACTGGTCGACCGAGCAGAACGCCGACAGCAAGAAGGCGCTGACCCGCGGCGCCTGGCACACGCTGACGTACACGTTGTCGAACGGAACGGCGCGGCTGTACGACAACGGCGTCGAAGTGGCCCATGTGGACGGTGTCACGGCGAAGCCCGGCGACCTCGGCGCGGGCATCACGACGTCGAACTACCTCGGGCGGTCGGCCTACGGTGCGGACAAGTACTTCCAGGGCAAGATGCGCCGGTTCACCGTGTGGAACCGCGGCCTGACGGCCAAGGAGGTGCTCGGCACGCCGGGCAACGAGACGGCCGTCGGCTCGGTGACCCTCGACTCCCTGAAGGTGCCGGCGATCGTCGACAGCGCGAAGGGCACCATCGTCCTGCCGGTGAAGCCGGGCACGGACGTGCGGCGGCTGGCGCCGGTGCTGCAGGTGGCCGACGGCACGCAGGTGTTCCCGCACAACGGTTCCCGGCAGGACTTCACCGGCCCGGTGGGCTACTCGGTCGTCGGGCCCGGCCGGCAGCGGCGGACGTGGACGGTCAGCGCGGTGGTGATGAACAGCCCGGTGCTGCCCGGCTTCAACGCGGACCCGAACATCGTCCGCTTCGGCGACACGTACTACATCTACGCCACGACCGACGGCTTCCCCGGCTGGTCCGGCACGACGTTCGACGCCTGGTCGAGCAAGGACCTCGTCACCTGGACGCGGCACCCGAAGATCCTCGACCTCGGCCCGGACGTCTCGTGGGCGGACAGCCGGGCGTGGGCGCCGACGATCACGGAGAAGAACGGCAAGTACTACTTCTACTTCTGCGCGGACGCCAAGATCGGCGTCGCGGTGTCTTCGTCGCCGGCCGGGCCGTTCACCGACGCGCTGGGCAAGCCGCTGATCGCGGCGAACCCGGCGGGCGGCCAGGCGATCGACCCGGCGGTGTTCACCGACGACGACGGGCAGACCTACCTCTACTGGGGCAACGGCAACGCCTACGTCGTGCCGCTGAACGCGGACCTGGTGTCCTACGACCCGGCGAAGATCACCCGCTTGACCGGCCTCGACGGCTTCCGCGAGGGGCTGTTCATGACCAAGCGCGCCGGGACGTACCACCTGACGTGGTCCATCGACGACACGGGCAGCGAGAACTACCGCGTCGGCTACGCGACGGCGACGAGCCCGCTGGGCGCCGGGCTGGTGAACCGGGGCGTGATCCTGGAGAAGGACCCGTCGCTCGGGATCCTCGGGCCGGGGCACCACAGCATCGTCCAGGTGCCGGGCAAGGACGAGTGGTACATCGCCTACCACCGGTTCGCCGTCCCGGGCGGCGACGGCACCCACCGGGAGGTGACCATCGACCGGCTCCGGTTCGCCCCGGACGGGACGATCGCCAAGGTCGTGCCCACCCTCGGGAGCGTCCCCCCGCTCAAGTAGGCCCCGCCGCAAGCGCCCCCAGGCCACCTGGGGGCGCTTGCGGGGGCGGTCCACCCGGGCGGGGGAAATCGTGTCGATCAAGCGAACCGGATTCGCTTTCCGGCCGTATCCCCCAGTAGGACGGTGGACGACGGAGGGACGGGCGACGTGGCGCGCGAAGGGACACTGATCGGTGACCGGTACCGGCTGCTCGGCCCCGCGGGGTCGGGGACGCTGGTCTGGCACGCCCAGGACGAGCGGCTCGACCGGATCGTCGCCGTCAAGCCGCTGTTCGACGAGCCGCCCGCGGTGCCCGCCATCCCCGCGCCGCGGGCGGCCATCTGTGACGTCGTCGACCAGGACAGCACCACCTACCTGGTGCTCGAATACCCCGGGGCGCGGACGCTGACCGAGCTGCTCGGCGAGCACGGCTCGCTCGCGCCCGGGCTCGTCGCGCGATTCGGGGCCCAGCTGGCCGCCGCGCTGGCCGCGGCGCACGACGACGGCGTCCTGCACGCCGCGGTCGATCCGGATCACGTCGTCATCTCCGCCGAGGGGCACGCCGCCATCGCGAGCGGCGGGCGGGCGCTGCGCGCCTTCCTCGCCCCCGAGGTGCTCGACGGCGGCTTCCCCGACTTCCCGGCCGAGGTGTACTCCCTCGGCGCCACCCTCTACGCCGCCGTCGGCAGTGAAGTGGGCAGTGAAGCGGGTACCGGGCAGCGCCACCCGCTCACCGAGGCCGTGCTGCGGCTGCTCCACCCCGATCCCAACGCCCGGCCCACCATGGCCGTGGCCGAAGAGCTGCTGAACAGCGTGACGCCCCGCCGTCCGGGACCACCGGACCGCGGGGCGCCTCGGGGGATCGCCGGCGATTACCGCTGCGTGTAGACGAAGCCCACCTTGTCGACCTCGTTGCCCGTGCGGCCGTGGAAGCCGGCGATCTGCCAGCCGTCCGGGGCCGTGCGGGTCACGCAGTCACCGGTCGTCGAGCCGCCGGCGAGGACGCGGCCGAGGTTGGTGGTGAACCGGGCCGAGAAGATCCGGGTCGTGTTGTTGTACTTGCCCTGGCACAAAGCCGCCGTCGTGACGTACTCGCCGGTGCCGAGGGTGAGCGACGCCGCCGTCCCGCCCGTGCCGCCGTGGGTCAGGGTGGTGCCGTTCTCCAGGGTCACCCCGACCTGGTCGACGCGGTTGCCGCTGCGCAGCGACAGCGTGCGCACCCGGGCGCCCGCCGGCACCGCGGGGACATCGGTGAAGTAGTCGCCGTGCGGGCCGCCGTACTGCTCCGACAGCTGCAGCGCCGGATTGCGGGTCCAGCTGAACCGCACGGTGATCGGGTCGTGGTCGGACAGCATGTTGCCGTCGGTGTAGAGGAACTTCGAGTGCTCGTTGTTGTAGAAGGTCGCGTCGAGGTTCACCAGCTTGCTGCCGCGGTAGAGCACCTTGTCGACGACCTCGCAGTCGTTGGTGGGCGCCTGCTTGTCGCACACGAGGTCGGGGCTGCCCGGGGCCGGCGCGACGCCGCCGCGCACGAGCTTGACCCACGCGTCGGTGAGGCCGTTGTCCGCCCCGAACTGGGCGATCGTGTCGGCCGCGCGGGTGTAGCGCGTGTTGGTGTCGCCCATCACGACCACCGCGTTGCCCGCCGAGTGCGACCGGATGAAGGCGGTCAGCTGCGCCAGGTTCGACGCGCGCGAGGCCTCGTCGCCGTCGTTCGTGCCGGCGTTGGTGTGCGCGTTGTAGAAGTCGACGTACACGCCTTCGGCCAGCCGCACCCGCATGAAGGTGAAGCCCTTCGGGGTCAGGCAGTCGCCGGAGTCGAGCTGGCAGGACGTCCAGCGGACGCGCTCGAAGTCGTCGGCGTCGTACGGCAGCGAGGACAGCGTGTTCAGCCCGCTGCCGATCCCCGCGCCGCCGCTGGTGGGCGTGCGGTACGGGTGGGTGTCGGCCGCGTAGAGCTTGGCGTGGTAGTTGAAGTCCTCCTCGACGTGCACGACGTCGTAGGGGCCGAGCCGCTGCCCGATCGCGGTCGTCGCGGGGTCACGCGGTGTCGGCGCGCTGGAGATGCTTTCCGGCAGGCCGGCGACGTTGTAGGCCAGCACCGAAAAGCTGCCGCCGTCGGTGGCCGCGTGCGCGGCCGCCGGACTGACCACAGTGGACACGGTGACGGCGAGTGCCAACGCGGCGATGCGTCTTCTCACGAGAACTCCCGCAGGATTCGGACGGACAAACCGGTGGGGGTGTAACGGGGAACCACCCGGAAGCCCGGGCGGTCGACTCGGATGGCGGCGAACCGGCCGCGCAGCCGCCGCGCGCACAGCACGTCGACCTCGTGCCACGGGCAGGAGCCGTCGATCCGCAGCTCCAGGACGCTGCCGCGCTCGAGGGTGGCCTCGCCGCGCACGACCAGCGCCGGCCCGGCGGCCACGGACAGCGTGCCGCCGGTCTGGTGGTAGCCGCCCGCCCGGAGCCCGGACGCGCGCAGGGTGCCGCCGGCGAGTTCGACGTCGCCGGTGCCCAGCGCGCCCGGCGTCGCGGCGACCAGGGTGCCCGCCTCGACGCGGGTGCCGCCGCGGTAGCTGTTGGCCCCGGCGAGCGTCAGCGTCCCGGTGCCCGCCTTGACGAGCCCGCCGTCGCCGCCGATGTCGTTGCGCCAGCTGTCGTTCGCGCCGAACCCGCCGCGGGCGGCGTCCATCGTGACGCGGACGCTCGTGTCGAACGCGCCGTAGCCGTCGGCCGCGGCGAAGAGGTTCAGCCGTCCCCAGAGCTCGGGGCCGTCGAGCAGCGGGTTCCCGGCCGGGAACGCCGTCGTGCGCAGGACTTCCCGCCGCTGGGCCGCGTCGAGGTAGGGCAGGCGGGTTTCGAGGAGCACCTCGGCCCCCTTCGGCACCTGCATCGGCGTGCGCGCCCCGCTGCTCGGCAGGCCGTAGGTCGCCCGGCGCGCGACCATCGCGGCGTTGGCCCGGCGGTCGCCGTATTCGTCGGCGCCGGTGTGGGCGCGGGCGAACAGCGTGTCGGCGGTCGCGCCGGTCTTGGCGGTGAAGTACTTCAGGGCCTGTTCACGCGCCGCCGCCTTGAGCGTGGCGTTCTCCGGGTCGGCGAGCGTCGCCGCGGTGAGCGCGGTGGCCAGCGTCCGGCCGCCGAGCACGTCGACCGGCGAGTGCATCCCGGCGACGATCCGGGTGTCGGACAGGTCGTAGGCCCGGGCCACCAGCTCCTGGAACCGCTCCGGGATCGCGTAGGCCAGCGCGAGGCAGGCCAGGTGGAACGCGTTGGTGTGGCCGCTGGGGAAGCCGCCGTCTTCGGCCGGGGTCGTGCTGCGCTGCCGCAGCAGCTGCGGTGCGACGAGCACTTCGGAGTCGTAGACCGGGTAGCCGAGGGCGTCGGTCGCGCCGGTGGGAACGACCTTGCTGTCCGCGGTCAGCCGCCACGGCCGCGGGTACTGGTAGGCGTTCTTGCTCGGGTTGCCGGACGCGAAGGTGCCGCGGACGGTGTCCACGAGCGTGGCCACCAGGCCGAGCTCCGAGTCGTGCGCACCGGCGCCGAGCGCCGAGCCCGCCGGGGCGTTCGCCGGGACGGTGTCGTCGACCTTCGCCGGCGGCGTGCCGTCGGGGGCGGAGGTGATGCTCGTGACGGCCTTGGCGCCGCTGCGGTAGAGGTCGGCGAGGGGGCCGAGGCCGCCGATGGCCGCGTAGGACTGGTGCTGGCGGTCGTAGACGAACGCCCGCTTGGCTTCGGCGTCGGTCCGGGCGCGGGTGACGGCGACGCAGTGGCGGACGTTCGCGCGCAGCACGGCCGCGTCGAGCACGACCCCACCGTCCCAAGTGGACCCGGTGCGCCAGACCCGCTGCATCCCGCTCAGGATCCGCACCGCCGCGTTGGTCTCCGCGGTGTGGTTGGCCGGGACGTTCGTGCGGTAGGTGTCGACGAAGGCCGCCGTTTCCGCCGCCCAGGCGGGCACGCCCAGCACGGTGGGCACGGCGGCGACGGCGGGGACGAGGGCGGACCAGCGCAGGAAGGTCCGCCGGTCCAAGGGCGCGAGGCTCAAGGGGTTCTCCTGGGAAGGCGCGGGAAATCGCGCGGGGAATCGCTGCGGGAATGATCAGCTCCGGACCGATCCGGGTCAAGGAGCGTCCGGAGTAATTCGCCGGGCAGTAACCTGAACTTTTGCGGCAGTACCGCGAATTCGACGAATTCACTCGATCCGGACTTCGACGGCGGGGCTGTAGGCGAGCCGCCCGTGGGCGGCCACGCGGACCAGCACCCACCAGTGCGCGCCCGGCCGGGCGCGGTGACCGGCCCGGACGGTGATCGGCGCGATCGCTTTTGCACCGGCGGCGAGCCGGAAGGGCTGAGCCCGCGGGCCGATCGTCACCTCGGGTCCCCAGGTGCCGAACGGGCTGATCGCGGCGACCCCGCCCCGGATTTCACTTTGGGCCAGGTTCGTCACCGACACCGGCAGTTCGGCGAGCCCGCCCGGGTTCAGGACGATCGGGCCGGACAGGAGTTCGACGTCGACCAGATCGGCCCGCGGCGGCGGCGCGCCCACCAGGATTTCCGCCGTGTCTTCGAGGATTTGCCCATGGTCGCCGGAAATTCGCGCGGCGAGCAGGTACCGGCCGGGCGTTTCCGGACCGCGCACCTCGACCGTGGTTTTCGCGTGTCCCCCGGGTGCCAGGTCGTACGCGAGGTCCGGCACGTCCCCGGCCTGCCACCCCGGCGGCAGCTCCAGTTCGACGTGCCCGCGAGCCGGGCGGCCGCTGCAGCTCACCATGACGTCCAACAAGGCTCGTCCGCCGTCGAGCCTCGCCCGGGTCGGCGTCAGGTGCACGCTCACCGGCAGGTTGCCGACCGGCGCCGGGCCTTCGTTGTGCAGCCAGTACCGGGTGTGGACCGGCTGCACGGGTTCCGCGGCGGTTTCCCGGCCACCGCCCGACCGGGTGGCGGGTTCCAGCCGCAGGGTCGCCACGTCCGCGGCCCCCAGTTCGACCCGCGCGCGCCCGTCGCCGACGTCGACCGGTTCGCCCTTCTCCTCGAGGAGATCGGTGCGCCAGGCCGACCGGATCCCGCCGTGCAGCGCGACGGACGCCGTGGCCGGGGAGCCGGTCGATTCGTACACCCGCAGGGTGATCGCGTCCGCGGGCGGGACCACCGCCCCCGAGGCGAGCGGGTTGCCCGCGGGTTTCGCCGCCGTCAGCACGACTTCGGCCGGTTCGACCGAGATCAGGCTCAGCGTGGGCGGCAGCGCGCCCGCGGTGGCGGGCACCGGACGGGCCCGCAGCGGGTGCGCGGCTTCCTGCGCGCCACGCGGGAACCCGGCGGCCCGCCAGTCCCCTTCCCCGGCGACGATCGCGAAGCCGAACGTGTGGGTCCAGTGCTGCCAGGCGAAACTCGAGCCGTCGGGCGCGGTCCGGCGGTCGCCGTCGATCCAGACGCCGCTGGGCCAGCCGCTGCACGAGCGCATCAGCGACAGGTGCAGCGTGCCGTCCGGGTCGACGACGAACCCGGGCGTGCCGTGGTTGACGACCGCGACGGAGTAGCTGTCGGCGGGTTCGGCGGTGCCGTCGAGCCCGCCGGGGACCCGCACGTCGAGGGTCGCCTCCGCGCGCAGCTCGGCGATGGCGGCCTTGACGTCGTCGACGATCACCACCGGCAGGTCACGGAGGCCGCGCAGATCGGCGTCGGGCACCCAGGCCTCACGGCGGGTCCGGGTCGCCGGGACGAACACGCGGCCGTGGCGGGCGAGGGCGTCCCGGTAACCGGGCCCGGCGGAGGCGAGGACTTCGGCGGCGTACGGATTGTCCGCGCCGACGACGATCCGGACGTCGGGCAGGTTCGAATCGGCGTCCAGGGCGCCGTAACGCGGGCCGCCCGGGCGGGTGCAGGTCGCCGTGACGCCCTTCGCGGCCAGCGCCGCCACCAGCGCCCGGACCTCCAGCCCGGGAGCGAGGGGCTCGACGACTTCGGCGACGCCGATGGCGTGCGCGGTCCGGGTGCCGTCGTCGCGGACGAGCGCGACGCGGGCGGTGGCCGACAGCCCGGCCCAGGTGTGGGCCGGCGTGTCGAGGGTCCACAGGTGTTCGGCCGCGTCGACGTCCGGGAAGCCGAACGACCGGCCGATCGCGCCGAAGCCGACCTCGGCCACCGGGAGGGCGCCCGGGACGGCGAAGTCGAAGCAGGCGCGCAGGAGCCGGTCCCGGCCCAGCGAGCCGTCGACGTCGGTGCGAACGTCCACCCGGGACACCCCACGCCACAGCGTCGTGCGCTGGGTGATCCGCAGCTCGTCCAGGGTGGTGGTGGCGACGAGCCGCTCCCCCACCGGGCTGGTCTCGACGACCACCTCCGCCGCGCCCGGGCCGTGGCCGGGCCCCTTCGGCAGCAGGTGCCACGGGCCTTCGCCCCACACCGGGTGCTCGGCGTGCTCGTCCTGCACGACCAGCCCGGCGGCGAGCCCGCCGTCGCGCAGCAGGTCCCGGCCGCTGCGCCGGTCCCGGACGCGCTTGAGCGCGCCCCCGCGCGCCGGGTCGGCTTCGACGGCGAAGACGTCGTTCTCGATCGACGGCGGCCCCGGTTTCGCGGTCCACCCGGGTGGGACGTCGGCCGCGTCGACGACCCGGTAGACCCGGTACCCGAGCGCGGGCACCGCCGTCGCGAGGAAGGTCAGCGTGATCTCTTCGAGGGAGCCGTCGGGGCGGCGCACGACCGCGTCGGCGACGGCGGGGACCGGGCGGCCGTCCGGATCGACGACCCGCGCGCCCGTGGTCCCCGGGCTCACGGTCACCGACGTGATCGCGTCCCGGGTCCAGGACAGCGTGTTGAGCACGAAGACGGCCACGCCGTCGCCGCTCGTGTCGGCGTGGCCGGCCAGCTCGGCGATCGCGCCGTCGAGGACCTCGCCGCCGCGGTCGGCCGCTTCGCGCCAGCCGGTGAGCAGGTCGAGGTAGACCTGGTCGGACTCGGTGCCGGTGATGGCGTCGTGGTGGGCGCCGTACACCAGCTGCCGCCAGGCCTTGTCGAGGGCTGCGTGCGGGTACCGCGCCCCGAGCAGGGTGGCGAGGGTGGCCGCCCGCTCGCCGTCGAGCACCGCGACCTCCGCCGCGCGCTGGGCCTGCTTGGTGTCGATGTAGGAGACGTCCTTGCCGGTGTAGACGGGGTTCATGTCCCGGGTCTGCACGCTGATCGCCGTGCCGCGCGCCGCCGCGTCCGCGCGGACCGCGGCGAAGAAGTCCCGCGGCAGGCCGACCACGAACCGCGGCCACACGTACCGGGCGTTCCAGGTGCGGTGGATCTCCGTGCAGAACCGCGACGGGATGTTGTGGTCGTGCCCGACCGGCAGCAGCACGTTGCGCGTGGCGGCGACCTGCCGCAGCGTGCTGAACTGCCGGTAGGCCTCTTCCATCGCCTCTTCGAGGGTGTCCTGGCGCTCGACGCCCCACCCGGCGACGTAGTGGTCGGCCATGTAGGCGGTCAGCAGGCCCCGCCCGCTCGGGGAGATCCACTCGAACTCCGACGGGAACTGCATCCGGCCGATGTCGCCGGTGTGCCGCTTCGCCCCGACGTGGTGCCACGGCCCGCGCGCCCAGGCACTCGACTCGAGGCCCGCGTCGGCCATCAGCCCGGGGTAGGCCGGGTCGTGGCCGAAGACGTCGAGCATCCACGCCGAGCGCGGGTCGCCGCCGACGACGTCCCGCTGGTAGCCGACGCCGTAGACGGCGTTGCGGATCGTCGACTCCGGGTGGGTCAGGTTCGTGTTGGCCTCGTTGTAGTTGCCGCCGACCAGCTCGATCCGGCCGTCGCGGAGGAACCGGCGCAGGTCGTGGCGGTCGCCGGGGAAGGCGTCCCAGTGCGGCTTGAGGTAGTCGACCTCGGCGAGGACGAACCGGTAGTCCTCGTCGTCGCGGGCGGCCTCCAGGTGCGCGCGGACGAGGTCGAACGCCGACCGCTGGAAGGTCATCCGCTTTTCCTGCGCCAGCGGCAGGTCGAGCCAGGTGTCGGTGAAGCCGGCCTGGGTGTTCCACCACACCGGGTCGTAGTGGAAGTGCGAGACCATCCACATCGTCCAGCCGGTCTCCGCGACGACGAGGTCCGCCTCCGCCGAGACGCGCTGCCCGGCCGACTCCGCGACCACGGTGACCCGGTGCTCGGAACCTTCGGGGGCTTGGAAGACCACGCCGACCTCGACGGTCACCCCGTCCGGGTGAACGTCGGCGAGGACGGGCTCCGGTGTGGACACCCGCTTGCCCTCGACGCGGACGCGCACCGGCGCCCGCGGCCCGCTCAGCGTCACCCGGACGACTTGGCGGGCCGCGGCGGCGGAGCCGACGAACAGATCGGTGCCCCGCACGGCGTCGATGCGCACGCTTCTCCCTACTTGGCGTTGGCGAGGGCGTTCTTGGCGTCGCTGAAGAACTGGGTCACGCCGTCCGCGATCGACACCTTGCCGAACGCGATCTGCTTGGCCGCCGAGTCGAGCGCGGTCTTGACGTCGCCGTAGCCCGGCGGCGCGGTCGGCGCGGTGGGCAGGCCGTCCTTGGCGACCTGCGCGGCCACGTACTCGCCGAACTCCATGTCCGCCTTCTCCGGGGCGCTGGCCGTCGGCGCGAGAAGGTTCTTCGCCTTGTCCGACGGGGGCAGCCCGCGCTGCAGCTTCATCGTCTTGATCGCGTCGTCGTCGTTGAGGAAGAAGTTGATCAGCTTGGCCGCGCCTTCCGGGTTCTTGCTCTTCACCGGGATGCACAGCAGCACACCGCCGGACAGCGCCTGGCCGGTCTTGCCGTTGGCCCGCGGCACGACGACCAGCTTGAGCTCGTGCTGGGTCAGCGGCTGCATCTGGGCCAGGCCCCACCCGGTGGTCATCGCGATCTGCCCGGTGATCAGCGGATGGGTGCCCGTCGCCGCGTCGGTGTTGCTCAGCAGCGTCGGCGGGCAGACCGCGCCCGACTTGCGCAGGCCGTCCCAGAAGGTGAACCACTCGGTCAGGTCCTCGGGGCCGAAGCCGAGGGTCTGGTCCGGGGTGTAGAGGTCCTTGCCGCGCTGGCGCAGCCACGGCTGCAGCGCACCCGAGTCGTCCTTCGACGCGTCCAGTGCGCCGTACTTGTCCGGGCCCCAGGCCTTGGAGATCTCTCCGGCGAGGGTGCCGAAGTCCTGCCACGTCCAGTCGTCGGTCGGCGGCGTGATCTTGAGCTGGTCGAAGACCGTCTTGTCGTAGAGCACCGGGGCGTTTCCGGAGCCGGAGGGGACGCCGTAGGTCTTGCCCTTCACCGCGCCCGCCGTGCGCAGCGGCGCGTAGAGGGTGTCCAGCCCGATCGTGCCGGGGATGTAGGTACCCAGGTCGGTGAGCGTGTTCCGGCCGGCGTAGGTGCTGATGAGCGCGGTGTCCATCTGGAAGATGTCGGGCGGGTTGCCGCCGGCGAACTCGGTGTTCAGCTTGTCGAAGTACCCGTCGTAGCCGGAGTACTGGGTGGTGACGGCGATCCCGGTCTTGTCGGTGAAGAGCTTCACCGCCTTCTGGTAGGCGTCGTTGCGGGCGTTGCCGCCCCACCAGCGGAAGGTCAGGGCGTTGTTCCCGCCACCGGTTCCGCTGCTGCTGGGCGGCGCGAAACCGCAGCCGGCGAGCGCGGCCGAGGCCACCCCCGCCCCGGCGATCCCGAGGAACCCCCTCCTGGACAGGTGCTGTGCCATCGCGGTCTCACTTTCTGCTGTTGGGGTTCAGCCTTTGATGCCGGTGTTGGCGACGCCGTCGACCAGGCGCTTCTGGCAGATCAGGAACACCGCGACCGTCGGGACGAGGGTGACCACCGACATCGCGAGCATGCCGCCGTAGCTGGACCCGCTCGCCCGGTCGATGAAGGAGTTGAGGCCCAGCGGGACCGTGTACCGGGACTTGTCGGAGAGGTAGACGAGCTGGCGGAGGAAGTCGTTGAACGTCCAGATGAAGGTCAGGACCCCGGTGGTGAGCAGGGCCGGGCGCAGGAGCGGGAGGATCACCGAGAAGAAGATCCGGCCGTGCCCGGCGCCGTCGATGGCCGCCGCTTCGTCCAGCTCGCGGGGAATGCCCCGGATGAACTGCACCATGAGAAAGATGAAGAACGCGTCGCAGGCGAGCAGCTGCGGCACCACCAGCGGCAGGAACGTGTTGATCCAGTTCAGCTTGTAGAAGATCGTGTACTGCGGGATCATCGTGGCTTGGAACGGCAGCATCAGCGTGCCGAGCATCAGCCCGAACCAGATCTTGCGGAAGGCGAAGTCGAGCCGGGCGAACGCGTAGGCGGCGAGCGAGCAGGACGCGATGTTGCCGAACACCACGCAGAGCGTGATGGTCGCCGAGTTCGCGAGGTAGACGGTGAAGGACGTCCCCGTCGCCGTCCAGCCGCTCAGGTAGCTGTCGAAGGTGAAGTGCCACGGGATCGGGTCGAGCGAGCTGAAGATCTGGTTCTCGGGCTTGAACGAAGCCCCGACCAGCCACACCAGCGGGTAGATCATCACGACGACCGCGGCGAGCAGCACCGTGTGCGCGCGCCAGTGGGTCTTCGCCTTGACGTTGACGGCCATTTCGGTCCTTTCAGTCCGCGTAGGTGACCCAGCGCCGTGAAGACGCGAAGTAGAGCGCGGTGAAGAGGCCGATCACCACGAACAGGACCCACGCCATCGCCGAGGCGTAGCCCATCTGCAGGCTCGAGAAGCCCTTGCGGTAGAGGTAAAGCGTGTACAGCATGGTCGAGTCGATCGGCCCGCCCAGCCCGCCGCTGACCACGTAGGCCGGGGTGAACGCCTGGAACGCGTTGATCGTCTCCAAGACCAGGTTGAAGAAGATCACCGGGGACAGCATCGGCACGGTGATCCGGAAGAACATCCGGATCCGGCCGGCACCGTCCAGCTCCGCGGCCTCGTACAGTTCCTTCGGGATCTGCTTGAGCCCGGCGAGGAAGATCAGCATCGGGGTGCCGAACTGCCAGGCCGACAGCAGGACCAGGGTCCACAGCG
This sequence comes from Amycolatopsis sp. NPDC005003, assembly GCF_053600695.1. NCBI lineage: Bacteria > Bacillati > Actinomycetota > Actinomycetes > Pseudonocardiales > Pseudonocardiaceae > Amycolatopsis > Amycolatopsis sp. NPDC005003. The sequence continues at coordinate 116,111 of NZ_JBSGAI010000005.1, forward strand.
CGAACCGCGGGTCGCCGATCCAGTCGGCGCCGCGGATGCCGAAGATCCCGAGCACCTGGTTCAGCAGGCCCTGCTGCGAAAAGATCTGGCGCCACATCACCGACACCGCGACGCTCGTGCCGAGCAGCGACTGCAGGTAGAAGACCGAGCGGTAGAACCCCAGCGCGCGCAGACCCCGGTTGAGCACCGCGGCGACGACGAGCGCGGCCGCGAGCTTGAGCGGCACCGAGGCGACGACGTAGGTGAGCGTGACCTTGACCGAGTGCAGGAACTTCTCGTCCTGCCACATCGCCAGGTAGTTGTCGAAGCCCACCCATTGCGGCGAGCTCAGCAGGTCGAACTTCGTCAGCGACAGGTACAGCGAATAGCCCATCGGCAGCAGCACGAACCCGAAGATCCCGAAGAACCACGGCGTCAGGAAGGCGTAGGCGGCCCGGTTGTCCTTGTGCCGTTTCCGGCGGCGGCGGACGGGCACGGGTTTCGCCGGCGGCGCGCTCCCGGCTTCGATCGGGTGCGTTGCTGCTTCGGCTGACATCGGCTGCTCCCGGGACTCCAGCGTGGACCGGCAGCCTTGCCGAAAACGAGGCGGCTGCCGTGGCATTTCTTCCGACGCACGCGGTTCCAGTGGTTCCGTCCCAGGGAGCTGGAAGCGCTTTCTCGGCACTCTAGGCAGGCGCTCCACCGCTGTCAACGGCCGAGTGGTCACCCTTCGGCCAGCACCGCGCGGATGCCCCGTTCCCGGGCCAGGTGCGCGGCCCCGAGCACGGTCGCGCGGGCGCCCAGCTCGCTCACCACGACGTCGGCCGGCCAGCTCAGCCGCTCGACGGTGGCGACGACGCCGGGCCGGAGCAGCTTGTTGCGCCCCACCCCGCCGCCCAGCACGACCAGGCCGGGGTCGACGACCGCGCAGATCGACGCGGCGAGGTTCCCGACGGCTTCGGCGTGCTCCGCGACGATCCCGAGCGCGACGGCGTCTCCCTTCTCCGCCAGTGCGAACAGCGCGGCGGCCGTCCGCGGCGCCGGGTCCGGACGGCCCGCCCAGCGCCCGCGGGCGCGCCGCAGCAGCGCCCGTGAACCGAGCCGCGCTTCCAGGGCGTCGCGGACCGGCGGCCGGTCGTCCGCCCAGGGGTAGGCCAGCCGCGCGACCTCCCCCGCCGCGCCGCTCGCCCCGCGCACCAGCCGGCGCCCGAGCACCACCCCCGCCCCGATCGCCACGCCGACCTGCAGGAACACGAAGCTGTCGTGGTCACGGCCCGCCCCTTCGGCGAGTTCGGCGATGGCCGCGCAGTTGACGTTGTTCTCGGTGTGCACGGGCGCGCCGGCGGGCAGCCCGAGCGAGGCCACCGCGTCCCGCACCCGGGCCATGGTCGCCGGCTCGCCGCGGCCGGGCGGGGAGACCACATCGGACACCGCGACCACCACGGCCCGAAGCGGACCGCGGCCGTTCCCGCGGCGCAGCACGGCTTCCACCATGGCTTCCGCGGAGGCGGGCCGGGCGGTCCGGTCTTCGTCCAGCAGTTCCCCGTCGAGCCGGGTCGCCCGCAGCGTCACCTGCGTCGAGCCGCGGTCGACCGCCAGCACGTACCCGGCCCGGGGGCCCAGCCGGTAGATCGCCGCGGTCCGCCCGGTGGTCCCCGACGAACTGCCGCTGCGCTCGGCGAGCCCCGCGGCTTCCAGCTCGGCCATCACCAGCGAGACCGTCGGCTTCGACAGCCCGCAGGCCACCGCGAGCTGCGGCCGGGTGGCCTGCCCGGCGGCCGCCAGCGCGGCGAAGACCTCGCCGGCGCGGTCACCGATGCCCGATTTCGCCATCTGCACCTGCTTTCGCCGCAGTGAAACTGTCGAATGACCGTGCCCGCTCCCCCGCACGTTGACAACGCGGGAGTTCGTTTGTTTACTACTTAACCAAGTGCGGGTCCCAGCCGCATCAATTTCCTGGAAGCGCTTTCCCGACCACGTCGACCGGTCCGGTCCCCGGACGGCAGGGAGGCTGCGAAGCGGATGGACCCGATCCTGCTGCCGAGCCAGCACGCGAGCTCGCACGACCTGCCCGACGATCCCGCCCACCTCGACACGGTCCTGGCCGCCGCGGCCGCCGCCGCGCTCGCCGCGCAGCAGCCGGACGGCAACTTCGAGGACCCGGCGGCCGACGACGACGTCGGCGACATGGGCCTCGGGGTGATCTCTCTTCTCTGCCTGGCCCGGCGGCGCGGCGTGGCCGACGACGATCCCGCGTTCACCGACGCGGTGCGCCGGGGCTTGGACTTCTTCCTGGCGCACCGGGTGTTCCGGACGGACAACCCCGGTGAGCCGTTCCTGCGCGTCCGCCACAGCGGCCTGCCGTACGCGCGCTACATGCCCGGGGAGGGTGAACACCCCTTCGGCGACTGGCCGAGCACGGTGTGGGCGATGCTGCACGCGGTCAACGTCCTGGAACTCGGCGAAGGCCTGCTCGCCGATGCCCAGTACGCCGAGGTGACCGAGCTGGCGCTCGGGTACTGGCGGTGGCTGACCGAAGCGAGCATGTTCAACCCCCAGCAGACGGGCAACCAGGCCCTCGGCGCGATCGTCGCGGGCCTGATGCTCGGCCGCCACCTCGACCGTGTTTCCCGCGACCGCGAGGGCAACCGCGTCACGACGGCGGCGATGCGGCTGTACACGGACGTCATCCGGCCGTCCCGGGTGACCGACCGCGGCTTCGCGCTGCCGGCCGAGCACGGCGCCGGCCACGACCAGAACTACCTGCCGATCTCGCTGTCCTTCCTGGCCCAGGCCCACCGGGTCACGGCCGACCGGCTGTTCCTCGACGACGGCGCGGAGCTCGCCCGCCACCTCGACTGCCGCCTGTCGGCCCGCGGCTTCGACTACGGCGGGCCCCGCTACAGCGAGCAGCACTGCGGCGCCGAAGGCCTGCTCGGCCTCCGCTACTTCGGCGCGCACCTGGCCACCGACCTCGGCCGCTACCTGGCCGACCGCCGCGTCGCCTACTACCCGGTGGCGGGGTCCGGCGCGCCGAGCGGGCACTTCGCGTTCACCACGGTCTGGCTGTACCAGGACGGCAGCAAGTGGCACCGTTCCCCTTCACTTCCGGTCTCGACGCCGTATTCGCTGCGCCACCGCGCCGCGTCGGTGTCGTGGACGGGCAGCCACACGCCGTACCTGATCGACGCCGGGCGCGCGGCGGTGATCGAGTCGGTCGTGGCCGGCCAGCACGGCATCGGCCCGGTCCTGGGACGCACGCTGCTCACCCGCGCGCTGGGCCCGCTGCGCGTCCGCGACGCCCGGGACGGAGACGTGGTCGCCCGGCTGGTCACCAAGGCGGTGGTCACGCGGGAGCAGGTGCTGCTGAGCGTGCAGCAGGTGTGCGTGGTCGAGGAGCGGCGGGTGACGATGTTCGCGGTGGTCCCGGCGGCGGGGTGCGAATTCCTCGCCGGGCTGCCGTACGTCGAGGAAACGGAGGCGGGCCAGCGCAAGATCGTCACCGTGGCCTCGCCGGGTGGAGCACCCTTCGACCTGGGCACGCCGGGCGCGGTGCTGGCCACGAACGGCACGCTGCACGCGGGCAGCCTGGCGATCACGTCGGGGGCGTCGCTGCGGGTGGTCAACCCGCCGGCGGGCCGGACGAGCTTCGGCGGCCCGGAGACGATCGGGCTGACGCAGGAGCAGCTGGCGTTCTCGCTGGCGGACGACCCTCGTGGCTACGGGAACCCGGACGCGGGCTGGCACCGGGTGACGGACACGAACCACGTCCTGGCGGGCCCGCTCCCGTCGTCCCCGCCGGGCTCGTCGGTGTTCGCGGTCCGGTACGGGCCGCCCGACGACGGCCCTTTCACGGCCGGGGCCCACGAATCGGCTGAAGGCCTGGTCATCGAGACACCGGGCTTCACGGTCGTCATCGGCGATCCCGCGGGCGAATCGGACGGCGAGCCGATCCTGCGGCTGAGCTACCGGTCGGCGGCTCGGTAGCGCTGCATCTTGTCGCGGCTGCCGCACGCACTCATCGAACACCAGCGGCGCGCACCCGCCCGTGACGTGTCGAGGAACAGCAGCGAGCACTCCGGGTTCGCACACTCGCGCACCCGGGCGGCCTCGTCGCCGCCGAGCACCGCCACGGCGTCCGCGGCGAGCAGGCCCAGCAGGGACGGCACGGTCGCCGAAACCCGTTCCGCCCGCAGGCCCTCCGCGCCGACGCGCAGAGCGGTGACCGGCGGTGGCTGCGCCGCCCACCGGTTCACCGTGGCCAAGTCCTCTTCGGACAGCTGTCCCAGCATCAGGCGGTAGACGGCTTCCCGCAGCTCGCGTGCCGCTGCCAGCTCAGCCGCCGTGCAGGGCGGATCAGTCTGCGTCAGCCCCGCTTCGGTGAACCAACGGCCCAGCGCCGCCGGATCCGGCAGGCGCTCGAAGCCGCCGTCGCGGAAGCGCTCGCCGACCGTCGCCGTGAAGTTCACCGAGGGCCGCCCGCCGTGGAAGCGGAAGCCCAGCTTGTCGCCCACGTCCCCAGGCTACCGCGTTACCACTTCGACGGGTAACGCCGGCGAGGTGAAATTCGCGATCATCGGCGCGGGCGGCGAGCAACTCACGGCGTTGCGCGAGCGCAGCCTGACCGTGATCGGCCCGGACGGGCAGGCCACAACGTCCTGTACGCGGTGCTGCGGCTGCGCGAAGGCCGCTGAGGCTGCCCGCCGGGCCCGGAGTCTGGCACGATCAGGCCGTGACCAGCAGCAGGCGCACGCGCGGGCTCGCGATCGCGGCCGTCCTCCTGCTGGTGCTCACCGCCTGCACCAGCGGCTTCGGCGGGCTCAAGCTGCGGATCGCGGCGGGCAACTCCGGCGGCGTCTACTACAAGCTCGCCCAGACCCTCGCCACCGCCTGGCAGGGCGGCCTGGGCATCGACCGGCCCCAGGTGCTGCAGACCCAGGGCTCACCCGACAACATCAAGAAGGTGCTCGCCGGCCAGGCCGACGTCGCCTTCGTCGCGGCCGACGTCGCCGCGGACCTGTACCGGGCCCGCTCGGGGTTCGCCGCGCTCGCCCGGATCCACGACGACTACCTGCACATCGTCGTCCGGGCCGACAGCGACATCCGGTCGGTGTCCCAGCTCAGCGGCCACCGGATCGCGATCGGCTCACCGCAGTCCGGCGTCGAGTACATCGCCAACTGGCTGCTCGGCCTGCTCGGGCTGAAGGACTCGGTCAGCACGACCACCCGCGGCCTCGACGATTCCGTCGTCGCGCTGCGCAACCACGAGGTCGACGCGTTCTTCTGGTCCGGCGGCCTGCCCACGCCGAAGCTGCTGGAACCGGAGAACCGGGGCAAGCTGCACCTGCTCGACCTCGCCGACGTGATGCCGAGGGTGCAGGCGAGCAGCCAGGTCTACGGAACCGCGACGATCCCGGCGAGCACGTACAACCAGGGCTCCCCGGTGACGACGCTGGTGGTGCCGAACTTCCTCGTGGTCCCGAAGTCGATGCCCGACGACGTGGCGGAAGCCCTGGTCCGCGGCCTGTTCGACGCCCGCCGCGAGCTGGCGAACGCCAACTCGGCGGCCCTGTCGATCGACGTCCACCCGGGCATCGAGACCCAGCCGATCCCGCTGCATCCCGGGGCACTGCGGTACTACCGGTCACAGAAGACCTAGGCGACCGGGAACACCATCGAGATCCGCACTCATCCCCGGAACACCAAGATCAGCACAACCGCAGCCGACATGATCCCCGTCAAACCCGCGTAGAACATGTATATCTCGGGCCGGCTTGCCACGATTCGACGCATTCTCTTCAGGCTGAATGGCTCCTTCCCGAAGGCCGACCGCACGCCGAAGACGTAGTCCGGGGAAAGTGAACTGGATGAATCGAACGTCGACGACTGCAGAAGCCGACCTATCTCCGTGCACCTGTTCATCACCCGGACCTGCATGTCCATGTACACGATCTCAAGGTACGAGAAAAACAGTATGACAAAAAGCCCCACTGCCGCGATGACACCGTTCTTGGCGGTCACCGCCAGCGCGAGCAGCGCACCGCTGGTCGTCACGGACCAGCTTCTGATGGTGAATCTCTGATTGTCGAACTTGTCAACCGTGCGTTGGAGATATTCGAGATCCAACTCGAGGATCCGGATAATGCGCTCGTTGGCGTCGTCGGGCACGCAGGCTCCTCCCAGTCGTGCGTCCTGTCGCGATGAGAGCCGTTGCACCTGCGAGGCTTCGCTTCGACCGCGGGCAACGACCGGACGAACCCGTGGCCGGCCGGCGCCTCAAGTCTTCAGTCGTGTCGCGGTGAGCGCGTGGGCCGAAGGGGTTCTTCACCGATCGCAGTCAGCGACCAGAATGCGGCGTCCAGTCACAGCCTGGCCGCAGCGGCGATCGGCTCTGGGTGTACTTGGCGCTGTGAGCTCGATGTCCCGGCACGGGCGGTGTCGCGGGTGCTGGCCCGGCACCAGATCCCACGGCCGGCCGCGCTGGACCCGATCACCCGGCAGGTAATCCGGGCCGTCGGCAAGACCACCGCGGTGCGCCACGGGCGAGACCGGCCGGGCGAGCAGGGGCCGGCCTGCGCAGTCTTCCTCACCCGCGCGACCGCCTACTTCGCCGACCACGGCATCACCCGCATCGAACGGCTGATGACCGACAACGCCTGGGCCCACGCTGGTCGCCGCGTGCGGTATGCGCCGAGCACGGCATCCGGCAGAAGTTCATCAAACCCCACTGCCCTGGCAGAACGGCAAGGTCGGCCACCCACCCACCAGCCGACTGCCACCAACCTGATGGCCAAGTACATTCAGGCGACCGGGAACACCATCGAGATCCGCAGCCCGCCGCCCTCGGGCAGGTCCAGCTCCAGCTTCCCGTCCGAATGCGCGACGAGCTCGCTGACGATCGCCAGCCCCAGCCCCGACCCCGGCACGTTCTGGTGCGCCGGGCTGCGCCAGAACCGGTCCAGCGCCCGGTCGAGCTCCTCCGGCCGCAGCCCCGGCCCGTGGTCGCGCACCGACAGCCGGACCCGGTCCTCTTCCCGCACCACCGAGATCCGGATCTCCGTCCCCGCCGCGGTGAACTTCAGCGCGTTGTCCAGCAGCGCGTCCAAGATCGTCTCCGCGCCCCGCGGCGGCATGCACACCCGCGCACCGTCGCCGGACGTCTCCACCACCAGCCGCACGTCCCGGGCCTCGCCCACCACCGACCAGTCCGCCACCCGCTCCGCCACGGCCTCGTCCAGCACCACCGGGTCCAGCTCGCCGCCCGACGCCTCGGCGCGGGCCATCGACAGCAGCCCGTCCAGGATCTGGTGGAGCCGGCCGGCGTCGACGCGCGCCGCCTCCAGGTCGGCGGCCGCCGGCTCGTCGTCGACGTGGCCTTCGAGGTTGCCCAGCCGGATCTTCAGCGCCGTCAGCGGGTTGCGCAGCTGGTGGGACGCGTCGGCGACGAACGCGCGCTGCGCCGCCAGCGCGCCCGACACGCTCGACGCCATCCGGTCGAACGACCGGCCGAGCTGGCGCAGCTCCGGCGGTCCGCCGCTCTCCCCCACCGGCTCGGCCTCGCGGCCGCTGATCACCGACGCCACCAGCGCGCCCGTCGCGTCGTCGAGCCGGTGCACCGGCCGCAGGATCCACCGGACCACCGGGATCGCCACGGCCAGCGCGAGCGTGAAGGCGAGGATCCCGCCCGCGGCCAGCAGCAGCCACCACCACAGCACGTCGGCGCGCTCGGAGCCGGTCTCGGACACCGTGAGCACGGCGCCGTGCACCTCACCGTCGGCCAGCACCGGCTCGGCCAGCACCAGCGGCGTCGAGTCCCACGGCATCAGCACGCCCGCCGGCTGCGAGCGGCGGCCGGCGAGCGCCTCGCGGACCGGCCCGCCGATCCGGTCGGCCTTAAGGTCGATCCGCGCCGCGGCCGGCCCCAGCGACGAGGCGAACAGCTTGCCGTCCTGGTCGACGACCGCCACCTGGACGCCGTACACCTCGTTGTAGCGGGTCAGGTCCGGCTCGATCAGCCCCGGTTTGTTGTCCAGCAGCGGCCGCTGCGCCAGCGACGCGAACCGCGCGGTGTCGGTCAGCCGGTCGAGGAACAGGTCCTGCTGCGCGCCGGCCGCGATGCTCCTGGCCAGCGGGATGCCCAGGCCGAACACCAGCAACGCCACCAGCGTCAGCACGATGCCCTGCAGCCGGACGCGCACGCCTCAGCTCCGGGCGACCTGGCCGCCGAGCCGGTACCCGACCCCGCGGACCGTCTCGATGAGCGCCGGGCGGCCCAGCTTCGTCCGCAGCGTCGCGACGTGGACGTCCAGCGAACGGCTCTCCGCCGGGCCCCGGTGGCCCCACACCTCGGTGAGCACGTGCTCGCGCGAGCACACCGCGCCGCGCGCGCCGGCCACCAGCGCCAGCACCTGGAACTCCTTGCGGGACAGCGCCACCGCCCTGTCGCCGACCAGGACTTCGTGCCGGGAGACGTCGACCGTGACGTCCCCGACCCGGATGACCACCGGCTCGGCCGCGGGGTGCTCGCCGCGGCGGCGGCGCACGGCCTCGACGCGGGCGAGCAGCTCCTCGACGTCGTAGGGCTTGACCAGGTAGTCGTCGGCGCCCGCGCGCAGGCCCTGGATCCGGTCGTCGACCTCGCCGCGCGCCGAGACGACGATGATCGCGACGTCGCTGACCGCGCGGATCTGGCGGCACAGCGTGACGCCGTCGATGTCGGGCAGGCCGAGGTCGAGCAGGATGACGTCGACCTCGTGCACCCGGTCGAGCACGCCGGCGCCGGTGGCGAGCCGGGCGATCGCCAGGCCGCGGCGGGTCAGCGCCGGGATGAGCGCACCCGCGACCCGGTCGTCGTCCTCCACCAGCAGCACCCGCACCCGTCCGCCTCCCATGGTGACCTGCTCCACCGGCCGGTAGGGCGAACTCTAGGACGTCCGGGCGGCCCCCGCACCGGCCACCCGGACGGTCACACTCCGTGACCTCGGGTGGACACCCCCCAAAATGGACATCGATACTCAGTTGAAACCCTAAGTATTGCTCAAGCGGCCTTGCCAGCCGGTACGACAACGGTAGGTTCTCGCCATCGCGTGGTGACCCATGCCCGATCTGCACGAACGACCCGGGAGGCCAGATGACCGCGGAGGTGGCGGCGCCGATGATCAAGGCGTCCGCCGTGAACAAGTACTTCGGCGACCTGCACGTGCTCAGGGAGATCACGCTCGAGGTGCCTCGCGGCCAGGTCGTCGTGGTGCTCGGCCCGTCGGGCTCGGGCAAGTCGACCCTGTGCCGGGCGATCAACCGGCTGGAGCCGATCAACTCGGGCGAGATCGCCGTCGACGGTGTCCCGCTGCCCGCCGAGGGCAAGGCCCTGGCCGCGCTGCGGGCCGACGTCGGCATGGTGTTCCAGTCGTTCAACCTGTTCGCGCACAAGACGATCGTCGAGAACGTCATGCTCGCGCCGGTGAAGGTCCGCAAGACCTCGCAGGCCGAAGCGCGCAAGACGGCGATGGAGCTGCTGGAACGCGTCGGCATCGCCAACCAGGCCGACAAGTACCCGGCGCAGCTTTCGGGCGGTCAGCAGCAGCGCGTCGCCATCGCGCGGGCGCTGGCCATGCGGCCCAAGGTCATGCTGTTCGACGAGCCGACCTCGGCGCTGGACCCGGAGATGGTCCAGGAGGTCCTCGACGTGATGACGGGCCTGGCCAAGGACGGCATGACGATGCTCGTCGTCACCCACGAGATGGGCTTCGCCCGCAGGGCAGCCGATCGGGTGATCTTCATGGCCGACGGCGAGATCGTCGAGGACACGACGCCCGAAGAGTTCTTCACCGCGCCGAAGAGCGAGCGCGCGAAGGACTTCCTCGGCAAGATCCTGACCCACTGAGAAACGTTCCGCGGCGCCGTCGGCGTCCGGGTGACGACACACAGGAGAGAATCACATGAGGATCCGCACCCTCGCGGTGGGACTGCTCGCCGGTGGCCTGGCGCTGACCACGCTGACCGCCTGTGGCAAGGAAGGCACGCCGACCACCCCGGGCTCGGGCGAGCAGAGCGGCACGAACGCCCCCGCGGCGCTGAGCTACCCGGTGGCGACCGGCGTCGACCTGGCCGGCTCCCCGGTGTTCGCCAAGATGAAGTCGGCCGGCGCGCTGACCGTCGGCGCCAAGGACGACCAGCCGGGCCTGGGCCTGAAGGACCCGACGACCGGCAAGTTCGGCGGCTTCGACATCGAGATCGCGAAGCTCGTCTCGGCCGGCCTCGGCTTCGACCCGGAGAAGATCACCTTCCGCACGGTCGACTCGGGCGCGCGTGAGCAGACGATCGCGAACGGCGACGTGAACTACTACGTCGGCACCTACTCGATCACCGACAAGCGCAAGGCGCTGGTCTCCTTCGCCGGCCCGTACTTCATCGCCGGCCAGGACCTGCTGGTGCGCAAGGACGACAGCTCGATCACCGGCAAGGACACCCTCAAGGGCAAGAAGGTCTGCTCGGTCACCGGCTCGACCCCGATCCAGAAGGTCCGCTCGGAGAACCTGACCGAGCCGGGCAACATCGTCGAGTTCCAGAAGTACTCGCAGTGCGTCGAGAAGCTGCTGTCGAAGGACGTCGACGCGGTCACCACCGACGACGCGATCCTCAAGGGGTACGCGTCCCAGGACCCGGACAGCCTGAAGGTCGTCGGCCAGACGTTCTCCACGGAGAAGTACGGCATCGGCCTGAACAAGGACGACAAGGTCCTGCGCGACAAGGTCAACGAGATCCTGCAGAAGGCGCTGGACGACGGCACCTGGCAGAAGATCTACGACGCGACCCTCGGCAAGTCGGGCTCGGCCGCCAAGAAGCCGACCCTCGAGAAGTACTGACCTGACACGGAGGCCGGTGGATCGGGTGCGCCCGGTCCACCGGCCTCGGTTCATCCACCCCTTGACCACCGCTTGAAAGAAACGGACGCGGGGAAGGCTCCATGGACGTCCTGCTCAACAACCTGGACCTGTTCGGTCCGTTCTTCCTGCGCACGATCGAACTGTTCGTGCTCTCCGCCGTCGGCAGCCTGATCTGGGGCACGATCCTGGCCATGCTGCGGGTGAGCCCGGTCCCCGTCTTCCGCGCCGTCGGCACGGCCTACGTGACGATCGCCCGGAACACGCCGCTCACCCTGGTGTTCGCGTTCTTCGTGTTCGCCTACCCGCTGCTGGACATCGTCAAGCTCGACTACTTCCCGGCCGCCGTGACCGCCCTGACCGTGTACACCTCGGCGTTCATCTGCGAGGTCGTGCGCTCGGGCATCAACACCGTGCCGGTCGGGCAGGCCGAGGCGGGCCGCGCGCTGGGGCTGACCTTCGGCCAGATCCTCGGCCAGGTCGTGCTCCCGCAGGCGCTGCGGTCGGTCGTCCCGCCGCTGATCAGCACCCTCATCGCGCTGCTGAAGAACACCACGATCGCCGCCGGTTTCTCGGTCGCCGAGGCGGGCGCGATCCGCTCGTACCTGTCCGAGCGCGGCGAGAACCAGCTGATCGGCCTGCTGTGGGTCGCGCTCGGCTTCATCATCCTGGTCGCCGTGCTGTCGTTCGTCCAACGCAGCCTGGAGAAGCGCTGGAGCGTGGCCCGATGAGGGAGCTTGCGACCGAATCATCCAACACTGCGCCTGCGGCTCAGGCCGCACCGAGCGTCAGCGAGGTGTGCGCATGAGCAATGTGCTGTTCGACGTCCCGGGGCCGAAGGCGAAACTGCGGTACCGCACCTACGCCGTGGCCGGCACGCTCGTGGTGCTCGCGTTCGTCGGCTACATCGGGTGGCGCTTCTACGACAGCGGCCAGTTCACCGCCCGCAAGTGGGAGTGGCTGCAGTACGCGCAGGTGCAGCGCGACCTGGGCAACGCGGTGCTGTCGACGCTCGAGGCGTTCGCCGCCGCGGCCGTGCTGGCGCTGGTCTTCGGTGCGATCTTCGCGGCGGGCCGGCTGTCGGACCACGCCTGGATCCGCCGGATCTCCGGGTTCGTCGTCGAGTTCTTCCGCGCCATCCCCGCGCTGATCCTGATGTTCCTGTTCTACTTCGGCCTGCCGACCGTCGGCGTGCCGACGAGCCCGTTCCTCGGTGTGGTCCTCGGCCTGACGCTGTACAACGGCTCGGTGCTCGCCGAGGTCTTCCGCGCGGGCATCCAGTCGCTGCCCAAGGGCCAGAGCGAAGCCGCGTACGCACTGGGCATGCGCAAGACCCAGGTGATGTTCCTGGTCCTGCTGCCGCAGGCGATCCGGGCGATGCTGCCGACGATCATCAGCCAGCTCGTCGTGCTGCTGAAGGACACCGCGCTCGGCTTCATCATCACCTACCAGGAGCTGCTGTACTACGCGCGCTACATCGGTTCGCAGGGCACGTTCGGGCGGCCGATCGTGCCGTCGACGATCGTGGCGACCGCCATCTACGTCGTGATGTGCCTGCTGCTCACGGCGCTGGCGACGTACCTGGAGCGGCGCAACCGCCGCAACAAGAAGGTCGTGGCCGCACCTCCGGCCACGGGCGAGGCAGCCCTCGTCTCCGCCGCCACCTGAGTCACCCGTTCGAGGCCCCCGGGACACGTCCCGGGGGCCTTGTCGTGTCCCGGTGCGTCCCCTAGCGTCGGGCGCATGGGTGTCGCACTGGTGACCGGCAGTTCCCGGGGCCTCGGCCGGGTGATCGCTCGCCGGCTGGCCCGCGACGGGTTCGCCGTCGCGGTCAACGGCCGCCACGACAACGCCGACCTCAAGACGGCCGCGGAAAGCATCCTCGCCGAGGGCGGCCGGGCGGCGGCGTTCGCGGCGGACGTCACGGACCGGCGCCAGGCCGGCGACCTGGTCGACGCGGTCACGGCGTTGCTGGGCCCGATCGGGGTGCTGGTGCTCAACGCGACCGGCCCCCAGCCGGAGGCGCCGGTGTCGTCGGTCGACTGGCCGGATCACCTGGCCCAGCTGGACTTCTTCGTGCGGTCCCCGGTGTTGCTGGGCCACGCCGTGCTGCCGGGGATGCGCGCCCGCGGCCACGGCCGCATCGTGCACGTCGACTCGGAGGTGGCGGACCGCCCACCACCCGGCCGCTCGGCGTACGCGACGGCCAAGAGCGCCCAGATCGGCCTGGTCCGGGCGTGGGCGCGCGAACTGGCCCCGGACGGCATCACGGTCAACACGGTGGCGCCCGGGTTCATCCCGGTGGAGCGGCACGCGGAGATCCCGGAGGCCGAGCGCGAGGAGTACCGCGCTTCGGTCCCGGCGGGCCGCCTGGGCACCCCGGAGGAGGTGGCGGCGGCGGTGAGCTTCTTCGCATCGGAGGAGGCGGGCTTCGTCACCGGCCAGCGCCTGCTGGTCGACGGCGGCCGCGCGCTCGGCTAGCTCACGCCGCCAGGGCGAGGATGCCGTCCGTGTCACGGGCGAGGAAGTCACCGAACGGAACCAGGTTCCGCGGCTCGAAGTGGCGCCGGGCGATGTCGGGCCGCAGCACCATCAGCTCCGGCACCACCGTGACCGGAGTCGGCCCGCCGGTCACGATGTCGTCGAGGTCGGTGTCGAGCGCCGGCCCCCAGCGGTCGACGACCAGCCCGGCCGCGGACGGCCCGGTCGCCCGGAACTCGGCCAGCAGGGGGCGGATCACCGTGTCCTGTCCCTTCCGGTACACCGGGCCGCCGAAGCCGTCGAGGTCGTAGTCCTCGACGACCACGTCGCCGAGCCGCGTCAGCGTGCAGGTGACGTCGGCGTCCTCGTCGCCGGCCATCCAGTACTGGAAGGTGAACTGCTTCTCCAGCCCGATCATGGCGGCCAGCAGGCCTTCCCGGTCCATTTCGACCTGCTCGCCGAGGGTTTCCCACTCCCCGCTGATCGCGGTGATCCGCCCGGTCCGGAGGTGGCCCAGCACCATCCCGGCCGCCGCGAGCGAGTCCACCCGGCGGTGCACCTGCTCCGGTGACCAGTCCCGCCGGTACAACCGCACGCTTCCGTAGGTCATCCCTGTTCCCCCTCGAAGTACCCGAGACCTCCTTTGTAGCCGGGAAACCGCCCGCTAACGAACGGTTTTCCGGTGCAGCACGGCGAGCACGCCCAGCACCAGCGCGAGCGCCACCCCCAGCGCGGCCCACATCGCGACGTGCAACTGCAGCAAACCGCCCACGAAGGCCCCGGCGAGCATCGCCCCCACGGCGGCGATCTTCCGCAGCGGGTGCGCACCCGGCCCGCCGGCGGCCTTCGAATCCGCCGCGAAGCCGGTCAGCGTCATCGTGAGCACGGTCGTCGTCAGGTCGGGCGCACCGATGCGGCGGACGGCCGCGTTCTGCAGCCCCATCGCCAGCCCGAGCACGACGATCAGCAGTTCGGCGCCCCACCGCGTGCCGCCGCCCGAGGTCGCCGACAGCACGACGGCCACCGCGATCAGCACCGCCTGTGCGGCGGTCGCCTGCCGCAGGGCGTCGTGGTCGTCGTCACGCCGGGCCAGCCGCCCACCGGCGAGCGCACCGGCCAGGAACGCGACCACGGCGGTCAGCGAGGCGAGCACCGACAGCGTCGTCTCCCCCGCCGCCGCGAAGCCGAAGAAGACGACGTTGCCGGTCATGTTCGCGACGAAGACCCGCCCCAGCCCGAGGAAGCTGACGGCGTCGACCACCCCGGTGACGACGGTCAGCGTCAGCAGCAGGGCGGCCAGGTCCCGCGGTTTCGGTTCAGCCATGCGGGCAGTCAACCACCGCACGCGTGAACACGCGGTCCCCGAGCGCGTCGGTGTTGTCGACGAACTGGTCGATCGCCCCGGTGGGCACCCGCAGCGGCGAGCCCTCGAGCAACGGCGTCACGAAGCGTCCGGCGTGGATCACCCGGAACGGCCGGTCGTAGTAGCCGCTGGTGCGCGGCTCCACCGGGGCGGTGAGGCCCAGCTCGTTGTGCAGCCCGGCAACGCGCTCGTAGGCGGCCACGAGGTGCCGCTCGCGTTCGCGCCAGGTGGTGGCCGCCAGTGCGGCGGTGAGGTCCGGAGCCAGGCGGGCCGCCGCGGGCAGCTGCGCGAAGGCGCTGCCGAGCCACTTGCTGTACGGCGGATACCGGCGCGCCATGAGCAGGCACAGCCGCATCAGGTCCCGGACGAGCCGCGCGGCGACGACCGCGGACCCCAGTTCGTCCCCGGCCTCTCCGCACCGGCCGACGAACGCTTCCTCCTGGCCGATGCGCTGCCATTGGCACGCGAGGACGTACCGCCAGACGTCGTCGGGGTACCACGCCACGTTCCGCCGCAGGGCTTCGAAACCGAGGTCGTCGTGGAAGACCGCGCCGCCGGTGAACTCGGCGAAGACCTGGGTGGGGGTCGCGAGCCAGTCCCGCAGAGCCGGCCGCCGGGGATCGAAGCCGAGCGTGCCGCGGGTCCAGTCGTCGAGTGCCGCGACGACGACGCCGTGGTCGGGAGGGCCGTCCGTCCGAGCGAGGTGCCGGGTGCCTTCCTCGTCGCTGACGAAGTGCGTCGGGTACCCGAGGAACGTCCGGGGCAGATGGTCGGCCAGGAGCCGGTGGATCCGCTCGCCGCCGCTTCCGGCGAACAGCAGCAGCCGCGGCCCCCAGTTGTGGTCGGTGGAGCGCGGCGAATCGAAGCCGAGCACTTCGGAGCCGTACCCGACGAGCGCGGCGGTGTACCGGAGGCGCGGGAGTTCGCGGCGCAGGATCGGCCGGACCGCTTCGGCGTGGAACCGCTCGCTCAATTCGATCCCCGGAACGAATGCCATGACGGATTGTTGCCCATTAAGGCGAGAAGCGCACTTCATTTACGAAGCCGCTTCGCGCGCGAAGCGGCTTCGCAGCGCTTCGCGCGCGGATTCCGTTGTCACACAGGCGGAACAGCGACCTCCTTGCGGTGAATCCGCGCGCGGCGAGCGGCGTTTTGTCGGAGGTCCCCTCTACCGTCCGTGGCATGACCGAAAAGAGCACGGTGCACACGCGGGAAATGGCCTGCGAACTCAAGAACCAGCGCGAGCTGAACCGGATGACCCTGCGCGAGCTGGCCCGCCGCGCGGACTGGTCGGCGTCGAAGGTGTCGGCCTGGGAGAACGGCCGTCGCATCTCGCCGATCGACGCCGCGATCTACCTCGCCCACTGCGGCACGAAGGCCGCCGAACGCGCGCGGCTCCTCGAGCTGGCCAAGCCGCCCAGCCGGCTGTACTGGGTGCGGCCCTACTTCGACAAGCTCGTCGACCCGATGAAGTCCCTCATCATCCAGGAAAACCTGGCCGACACGATCATCTCGCACAGCCCGACAGCCATCCCGGGCATGCTGCAGACCGAAGACTACGTGAAGGAGCTCTACGAACTGACCGGGCGCTACACCTCGGATCGCCTGAAGATCCTCGTGCAGGCCCGCCTCGACCGGCAACAGCTCCTGCAGCGGCCGAATCCGCCGCGCTGCCGCTACTTCGTCTACGAGCGGAACCTCCGCACCGTCGTCCGCGATCCGGCGCTGATGCACGAGCAGCTGCAGTACCTGGTGCTGGCGACCAACCTGCCGCACTGCACCATCCGGGTCCTGCCCGAGACCGCGCTCCCCTACCACCTCGTGGGCAGCCGGTTCACCATCATGGAGTTCCCCGAGCATCCGCCGGTGGTCTACGAGGAAACGTACGCGGCGGGCCTGTTCGTCGACGACCGGGTCGCGGTCGAGGCCTTCTACGTCCTGGCCACGAGGCTGGAACAAGCCGCCCTCTCGGAGGGACAATCGAGGGAGGTACTCATCCGGCTGGCGGACGAGTTCGAGCGCATGAAGGAGTGACCGATGGCGGGCCGCGAACGGCAGTGGTTCAAGAGCAGTCACAGCGATGCCGACACCGAACACAGCACCTGCGTCGAAGTCGCCCTCGAGTCCCGGACCACCGCGGTCCGCGACTCGAAGGCGCCCGCCGCCGGGCACCTGACCGTCCCCCACCCCGCGTGGCGCGCCCTGCTCAGCTCGGTGCGCTGACGAGCCTCCCGTCGTGCCACACCGCCCGGATCCGCCCGGGCAGGTCGGTCACGTCGAGATCGGTGCCGTCCAGGAACACGACGTCGGCGCGCAGCCCCGGCTCGACCCGGCCCCGGTCGTCGTCGAGCCGGAGCAGCCGGGCCGCTTCGGAGGTGGCCGCCTTCAGGGCGGCCGCCTCGCCGAGCACCGCGGCCAGCAACCGCAGCTCGGTCGTCAAGTCGACATGGGGACGCGGGGCGAGGTCCGAACCGGCGGCGACGCGGACACCGGCGTCCACCGCGAGCCGGAGCGAGCGGCGGTGCGTCTCGGCGAACTCGCTGTCGCTGATCGGCGCCAGCGTCGGCACGTACCAGGCGTTCCCGAGCGCGGCCACGGCGTCGTCGTCGAGGAAGGTGCCGTGCTCGATGCTGCGCGCCCCGGCGCGGGCGGCCGAGACAACGGCGGCGGACGTGTGCGCGTGGGCCAGCACGTCCCGGCCGGCGCGGCGCGCCTCGTCGACCAGCGCGGCGAGCTCGTCGTCGGTCGGCCGGACGTCGGCACCGGAACGCACCGCCCGCATCGAGCCGCCCGCGCCGACCTTGATCCAGTCGGCGCCGGCACGCACCATCCGGCGGACGGCCGCGCGCGCCGCGTCCGGCCCGTCGAAGAGCGGGTCGGGCAGCGAGGGGTCACCGAAGTGGTCGATGGTGCCGGCGGGTGGCTCCCAGCTGTCGCCGAGCCCGCCGGTCGGGCCCAGCTGCCGCAGGCTGACCAGCAGGTCGGGCCCGGTGATCCACCCTTCGCGCAGGGCGTGCTTGAGCCCGGCGTCGGCGCCCCAGGCGTCCCGGACGGTTGTGATCCCCCGCGCCAGCAGCCCCCGCAGCACCGGCACGGCTTCGAGGATCCGCGCACTGCGTGGCAACGGTTCGGGCCGCGGGAAGGCCACGTGCACGTGGCAGTCGATGAGCCCGGGGATCAGCAGGCCCCCGGAGCAGTCGACCCGCTCGCCGTCGAGCCCCAGGCCCACCTCGGCAATGCGCGAGCCGTCCAGCCGCACGTCCGCGCGGGTGCTTTCCCCGGTTTCGGGATCGAACACCCGGGCCCCGGCGAGCACCGTCACGCAAGGTCCTTGCGGTAGATGAGGAAATCGCACGGCGTCGCCAGCGAGGGCGCCAGGTGCGGATAGTCTCCGGCGAGGTCGGCGCGGTGGGTCACGCGGTACCCGAGCCGGCCGTACCACTCGGCGAGGAACTGCTTCGACGGGTGCGTCCAGTCCCGCGGCACGAGCAGTTCGAGCTGCATCTCCCGGCACCCGGCGGCCCGGCTCGCCTGTTCGGCGAACCGCACCAGCTCCCGCCCGACCCCGAGCCCCCGCCGCGCCGGATCGGCGGCGAGCATGCCGAACTCGCCGGTCGAGTCGTCAAGCCGCCGAACCCGCACCGCCCCGGCAAGTCCACCATCGACGAACGCCACGGCGATCTCCCCGGCGGCCACGAACCCCGCGACCTCGTCGGCGGAGGTCCGGTCGGTGCTCCCCTGCCAGAGCCCCTTCTCCGATTCGGCGTAGACGTGGTTGACCAACGCCGTGACCCGTTCGATCACGGCGCGGTCAGCCGTCGGCGTCAGCAGTTCGATCTCCATGCCTCCATACTGCCCGGCATCGCACGAGCCAATACGACCCGTCCCATCGTTCGCCGCCATAACGGAACGATCACACGTACCGGGATTCTCGTTCAGATGCAGAGGGATGCTGCCCGCCGCCGACGAGAGCGGCAACGAGCTGCGTTGCCAGCCAGAACGCCGACCTCGAAGCAGAGGTGGCAGAGCTGGAGCAGCTCCTCGCCGCAACCCTGGAAGTCGACGACTTCATCGACTTCGATTCGCTCAAGCGCACCGCTGAGCACCCGCCGTTCCAACCCGGACCCATCGGACGTCCCACGCCCCCGCCGCAGCTCGAAAACGCGCCTCGTGAACCCGTTTTCGCCCAGTTCGCACCGCCGCCGCCCACCGGAATGGCCAAGGTCTTCGGCAAGGGAAAACACGAGCGGGATGTTCTCGCCGCCCAGCAACATTTCTCCCAAGCGCACGCCGCGTGGCAACGGGAGGTGGGCGCCGTCCAACAGCGCAATGCGGCCGCCGCACGGAAGCACCAGCAGGCCGAGCATACGCGCGGCGAAGCTTTGAAGCAGGCCAAAGCAGTCTACGAAGAGCAGTGCGCCGAACGGGAGCGTGAAATTTCAGCGCACAACGCGAACGTAACCGCCTTGGCGGACGCCTTCGCCCGCCGGGAACCTCAAGCAGTCCTCGAATATTTCACGCTGGTGCTTGCCAACTCCGATTATCCGGAGAAGTTTCCCCAGCAGTACCGAATCGCCCACATCCCCGAGTCCACACAGCTTGTCGTGGAATACGAACTTCCCGACCTGACGTGCGTCCCGGCCGTGCGGGAGTACAAGTACGTCAAGTCCAAGGACGAAGTGACTTCCACTGCGCGGCCTGCACGGGACATCAAAGCACTGTACGGCTCTGTCGTAGCCCAGATCGCTCTTCGTACCCTCCATGAGATTTTCGAGGCCGATCGGACCGCACTCGTGGATACCGTCGTCTTCAACGGCATGGTCACCACCACCGACCCCGGAACCGGCAAGCAGGTGCGCCCTTGCCTGGTCACCGTCCACCACCCGTGAAGTCTTCTCCGATCTCGATCTGGCCCTCGTCGAACCCCTTGCCTGCCTGGAGCGGCTCAACGCCTCGGTGTCCAAGCGGCCGAGCGATCTGGCCCCCGTGCGCCCGGTGCTGGAGTTCGACATGGTGGACAAGCGGTTCATCGAAGAGACCGATGTTCTCTCGGGCCTGGATCAACGACCGAACCTCCTGGAGCTGACCCCTGGCGAGTTCGAAGCCCTCATTCAGAACTTGTTCAGCAAGATGGGTCTCGACACCAAACAGACTCGCCCCTCACGCGACGGGGGCGTCGACTGCGTAGCATTCGATCCGCGGCCCATCTTCGGTGGGAAGGTGGTCATCCAGGCCAAGCGGTACCGCAACACCGTCGACGTGTCGGCCGTCCGCGATCTCTTCGGCACGATGCAGAACGAAGGTGCCTCGAAAGGCATTCTGGTGACAACGTCAGGCTACGGCCCGGCGAGCTATGAGTTCGCGACCGGGAAGCCGCTCGAGCTCATCGACGGCTCGAATCTGCTCTATCTTCTGACTGAACACGCGGGCATGGAGGCGAAGATCGTCCCGCCCAAGGCATAGCACGAAAAGACGCTCGCGAACCGGCTCCGGGCGCGGTTCGCGAGCGTCGAGGGAGAAAGCCCTACTTGTCCCGCCGGAAGAGCTTGTTGCCCAGCCACACGATCGGGTCGTACTTCCGGTCCGCGACCCGCTCCTTCATCGGGATCAGCGCGTTGTCGGTGATGTGGATCCCCTCCGGGCACACCTCCGAGCAGCACTTCGTGATGTTGCAGTACCCGAGCCCGTGCTCGTCCTGGGCCGCGTCCCGGCGGTCCGCGACGTCCAGCGGGTGCATCTCCAGCTCGGCGATGCGCATCAGGTACCGCGGCCCGGCGAAGGCTTCCTTGTTCTCCTCGTGGTCACGCACCACGTGGCAGGTGTTCTGGCACAGGAAGCACTCGATGCACTTGCGGAACTCCTGCGACCGCTCGACGTCCACCTGCTGCATCCGGTACTCGCCCGGCTTCAGGTCCGCCGGCGGCGTGAACGACGGGATCTCGCGCGCCTTCGTGTAGTTGAACGACACGTCGGTGACGAGGTCGCGGATCACCGGGAACGTCCGCATCGGCGTCACCGTGATCACCTCGTCCTCGGTGAACGTCGACATCCGCGTCATGCACAGCAGGCGCGGGCGGCCGTTGATCTCCGCCGAGCACGAGCCGCACTTGCCCGCCTTGCAGTTCCAGCGCACGGCGAGGTCCGCGGCCTGCGTCGCCTGCAGGCGGTGGATGATGTCGAGGACGACTTCGCCCTCGTTCACCTCCACCGTGAAGTCCTGCAGCTCGCCACCCGTGTCGTCGCCGCGCCAGACCCGGAAACTCGCCTTGTAGCTCATGCCTTGCTCCCGGGGTGCGTCTCGAGCTCCGCATCGGTGTAGTACTTCCCGAGTTCACCGAACTCGAACAGCTCCAGCAGGTCCTGCCGCAGCGGCACCTGCTCCTTCACCTCGACGTCGACGTCCGGCACCACCGGGTTTTCGCCCGGGGAAGCCGAGCACACGAGGAGCTTGTTGCGCCAGTCCGCTTCCATGCCCGGGAAGTCGTCGCGCGTGTGCCCGCCGCGGCTTTCCGTCCGCGTCAACGCCGCCTTCGCGACGCACTCGCTGACCATCAGCATGTTCCGCAGGTCGATCGCGAGGTGCCAGCCGGGGTTGAACTGCCGGTGCCCTTCGACGGTGACGCGCAGGATCCGCTCCCGCAGCTCGGCCAGCTTGACCAGCGCCTGCTCGATCTCGCCCGCCTTGCGGATGATGCCGACCAGGTCGTTCATCGACTGCTGCAGCTCGGTGTGCAGGGTGTACGGGTTTTCCGCCGAAGCACCGGAAGGCGGGTCGAACGGCGCCAGCGCCATCTTCGCCGCGGCGTCCACATCGGACTCGAGCACCGCGGGCCTGCCGTCGAGGCCGGACACGTACTCGGCCGCGCCGAGCCCGGCACGCCGGCCGAACACCAGCAGGTCGGACAGCGAGTTGCCGCCGAGCCGGTTGGACCCGTGCATGCCGCCCGAGCACTCGCCGGCCGCGAACAGGCCGGGCACGCTCGCCGCCGCCGTGTCCGGGTCGACCTCGATCCCACCCATCACGTAGTGGCAGGTCGGGCCGACCTCCATCGGCTCCGCGGTGATGTCGACGTCCGCCAGCTCCTTGAACTGGTGGTACATCGACGGCAGCCGCTTGCGGATCTCCTCGGCCGGCAGCCGGCTGGCGATGTCGAGGAAGACGCCGCCGTGCGGGGAGCCGCGGCCCTCCTTGACCTCGGAGTTGATCGCGCGGGCCACCTCGTCGCGGGGCAGCAGGTCCGGCGTGCGCCGATTCTTCTCCTGGTCGGTGTACCAGCGGTCGGCTTCTTCTTCGCTTTCCGCGTACTGGCCCTTGAAGACGTCCGGCACGTACTCGAACATGAACCGCTTGCCGTCGGAGTTCTTCAGCACGCCGCCGTCACCGCGCACGCCCTCGGTGACGAGGATGCCCTTGACGCTCGGCGGCCAGACCATCCCGGTCGGGTGGAACTGGACGAACTCCATGTTGATCAGCTTCGCGCCCGCCCGCAGGGCCAGCGCGTGGCCGTCGCCGGTGTACTCCCACGAGTTCGACGTCACCTTGAACGACTTGCCGATGCCGCCGGTGGCGAGCACGACCGCGGGCGCCTCGAAGAGGACGAACCGCCCGCTCTCGCGCCAGTAGCCGAACGCGCCGGCGATCTTGCCCTCGGTGGTCAGCAGCTCGGTGACCGTGCACTCGGCGAAGACCTTGATCTTCGCCTCGTAGTCCCCGGTCTCGGCGAAGTCCTCCTGCTGCAGCGAGACGATCTTCTGCTGCATCGTGCGGATGAGCTCCAGGCCGGTGCGGTCACCGACGTGCGCGAGCCGCGGGTACGTGTGCCCGCCGAAGTTGCGCTGGCTGATCCGGCCGTCCGCGGTGCGGTCGAAGAGCGCGCCGTACGTCTCGAGCTCCCAGACGCGGTCCGGCGCCTCCTTGGCGTGCAGCTCCGCCATCCGCCAGTTGTTGAGGAACTTCCCGCCGCGCATGGTGTCGCGGAAGTGGACCTGCCAGTTGTCGTTCGAGTTCGCGTTGCCCATCGAGGCGGCGCACCCGCCCTCGGCCATCACCGTGTGCGCCTTGCCGAACAGGGACTTGCACACGACGGCGACGCGGAAGCCGCGCTCGCGGGCTTCGATCACGGCGCGCAGACCGGCGCCACCGGCACCGATCACCACCACGTCGTAGCTGTGCCGTTCGACCTCGGTCATGAAGAGATTCCACCTCGGAACTGGGGACGTCTGTGGTTGGGAGAACTAGTTCACGAACCGCAGGTCTGCGATCGCGCCGCTGGCGACGAGCATGACGTAGAAGTCGGTCAGCACCAGCGTGCCGAGCGTCGTCCAGGCCAGCGTCATGTGGCGGGTGTTGAGCTTCGAGACCTTCGTCCAGATCCAGTAGCGCACCGGATGCTTGGAGAAGTGCTTCAGCCGACCGCCGGTCACGTGCCGGCACGAGTGGCAGGAGAGCGTGTACGCCCAGAGCAGGATCACGTTCCCGAGCAGGACGATGTTGCCCAGGCCGAAGCCGAAGCCGCCGGTCTTGCCGTGGAACGCCGTGATCGCGTCGTAGGTGTTGATCAGCGAGACGATCAGCGCCACGTAGAAGAAGTAGCGGTGGACGTTCTGGATGATCAGCGGCAGCCGCGTCTCGCCGGTGTACTTGGCGTGCGGCTCCGCGACGGCGCAGGCGGGCGGGGAGAACCACACCGACCGGTAGTACGCCTTGCGGTAGTAGTAGCAGGTCAGGCGGAACCCGAGCAGGAACGGCAGCACGACGAAGCCGAGCGGAATGAACCCGGGCAGGTCGCCGAACCAGTGGCCGAAGTGGCTCGAGCCCTCGACGCAGGACGTGGACAGGCACGGCGAGTAGAACGGCGTCAGGTAGTGGTAGTCGGGCACCCAGTAGGCGGTGCGCACGAACGACCGGACCGTCGCGTAGACGATGAACGCCGACAGTCCGAGCACGGTCAGCAGCGGCTGCAGCCACCACCGGTCCGTGCGGAGGGTGCGCTCGGCGATCCGGGCCCGTTTCGGGGCCCGGACGCCGGTGCCGACGCCGTTGTCAGCGGGAGCGCTCACCGCTGGTCGCGCTTGTAGCCGCCGACGCCTTCGTCATCGGCGCCGTGCCACAGCGCCGGGTCGTAGGGCGTGTCGGGGACGGGAACGCGCTCCGCGGCCTTCGCCTGGGCGGGCACGGCGGGCTGCACGCCGTCGAGGTCCGCGGTGTCGATGTCGAGGCGCTCGACGTCGTTGGCGAGCCGGCGCACCGCCGACGCGTCGCCGTAGCGAGAGCGCAGTGCGCCGACGCACTGCCGGAGCTGGCCGATGGTTCGCCGCAGCTCGGCGATCTCGGAGGTGGACATCATGCCTCCCGTGTGGTGGGGCTGGCAGGGAACCGGCGAAGGCAACCTTCGAAGGCACTGCCACGCGTCGTGCAGTGTGACAACTAGCACACTAACGGTTCCGAAGGTGATCGGGGTCACGCGGGTCGATCTTCTGAATCGATTTTGATTCGGCGTTTTCCCGAGGTAGTGTGGCCAGTGTCACGACCCTGAGGCGTCAGCGCTGCCGTCCCGCGGACCACCCCACACCAGTGATCCGGAGCCGGACATGAGCCCCGCCCCCGCCACATCGTTGCACCCCGTCATCGCCGAAGTCACCGCCCGCATCGCCGCGCGCAGTGCCGCGACGCGCACCGCCTACCTCGACCGCATGGCCGCCGCCCACGAAGAAGGCCCGGTCCGCCGCGGTCTCGCGTGCAGCAACCTCGCCCACGGTTTCGCCGCGATGGACGGCGTCGACAAGGAGGCGCTGCGGGCCGCGCGCGCCCCCGGCGTCGCGATCGTGTCCTCCTACAACGACCTGCTGTCGGCGCACCAGCCGATGCAGGAGTACCCGGCGTGGCTGAAGAAGTCGGTGCGTTCCGCCGGCGGGGTCGCGCAGTTCGCGGGCGGCGTGCCCGCGATGTGCGACGGGATCACGCAGGGCCGCGCGGGCATGGAGCTGTCGCTGTTCAGCCGCGAGGTCATCGCGATGTCGACGGCGATCGCGCTGTCGCACGACATGTTCGACGCCTCGCTGCTGCTGGGCGTGTGCGACAAGATCGTGCCCGGCCTGCTGATCGGGGCCCTGTCGTTCGGGCACCTGCCGGCCGTCCTGGTGCCGGCGGGCCCGATGAACTCCGGGCTGCCGAACAAGGAGAAGGCGCGCGTCCGGCAGCTGTACGCCGAGGGCCTCGCGACCCGCGAAGACCTCCTCGACGCCGAAGCGGCGTCGTACCACTCCGCCGGCACCTGCACCTTCTACGGCACGGCCAACTCGAACCAGATGGTCGTCGAGGTGATGGGCCTGCACCTGCCCGGCGCCAGCTTCGTCCAGCCGGGTTCTTCGCTGCGCCGGGCGCTGACCGAAGAGGCCGGACGGCGGGTCGTGGCGATCTCGCGCGGCGAGGAGTACGCGCCGGTCTCGCGGATCCTCGACGAGAAGGCGTTCGTCAACGGCGTCGTCGCGCTGCTGGCCACGGGTGGCTCGACGAACCACACGATGCACCTGGTCGCGATCGCCGCGGCCGCGGGCATCCAGCTGACCTGGGACGACTTCTCCGACCTCTCGGCGGTCGTCCCGCTGCTGGCGCGCGTCTACCCGAACGGCAGCGCCGACATCAACCACTTCCACGCCGCCGGCGGCATCCAGTTCCTGGTCGGCACCCTGCTCGACGCGGGCTTCCTGCACGAGGACGTGCACACGGTGGCCGGGTTCGGGCTGCACCGCTACCGCGCCGAGCCGATCCTGTCCGACGGCGAGCTGGTCTGGCGCGACGTGCCGACCCGCAGCCTCGACGAGGAGGTCCTGCGCCCGGCGTGGCGCCCCTTCGCCGCGGACGGCGGGCTGCGGATGGTCGAGGGCAACCTCGGCCGCGGGGTGGTCAAGGTGTCCGCGGTGGCGCCCGAACACCGCGTCGTCCAGGCGCCGGCGCGCGTGTTCACCACGCAGGAGGACTTCAAGGCCGCGTTCGACGCCGGCGAGCTGGACCGCGACGTCGTCGTGGTGATCCGGCAGCAGGGCCCGCAGGCCAACGGCATGCCGGAGCTGCACGGCCTGACCCCGGCGCTGGGCGTGCTGATGGACCGCGGGCACGCGGTGGCGCTGCTCACCGACGGCCGCATGTCGGGCGCCTCGGGCAAGATCCCGGCGGCCATCCAGGTGACGCCGGAAGCCGCGGCGGGCGGCCCGATCGCGCGCATCGCCGACGGCGACGTCATCCGCCTCGACGCCACTTCGGGCTCGCTCGACGTGCTCGTCGGTGACGAAGAACTCGCCCGGCGTGAACTTGTGGACTCGCCGCCGTCCGAAGCATCCTGGACCGGCACCGGCCGAGAGCTGTTCGCCGCGTTGCGCCGGGCGGTCGGCCCCGCCGACCAGGGCGCTTCCGTCTTCGGCGGTTTGACTCCGGAGCACTTCGGAATGCCCACTCTGGAAACCCAGGAGGTCGGTCAGTGACCACCGGTCAGGACCTGCTCGAGCTGTCCCCCGTGATGCCCGTCGTGGTGATCGAAGACGCCGCCGACGCGGTGCCCACGGCCCGGGCCCTGCTCGCCGGCGGGATCGGGGTCATCGAGCTGACCCTGCGCACACGAGCGGCGTTGTCCGCGATCGAGCGCGTGGCCGCGGAGGTGCCGGACATCGTCATCGGCGCCGGCACCGTCACCGCGCCCGAGCACGCGAAGCAGGCGGCCGACGCGGGCGCGAAGTTCCTGGTGACGCCGGGCTGCACGGACGCCGTCGTCGACGCGTGCTTCGAGACCGGGCTGCCGTTCCTGCCCGGCGCGAGCACGGTGTCCGAGGCGATGCGGCTGGCCGAGCGCGGGCTCACGGCGTTGAAGTTCTTCCCGGCGGAGGCGTCCGGCGGCGTCGCGTACCTGAAGTCGATCGCGGGACCGCTGCCGTCGCTGCGCTTCTGCCCCACCGGCGGGATCACGGTGGCCTCGGCGCCGTCGTACCTGGCGCTGCCGAACGTCGGCTGCATCGGCGGCACGTGGCTGACGGCCTCGCTCGACCCCGCCACGATCGAGAAGCTGGCCGCGGAAGCCGCCGCGCTGTAGCGGAGATCACTCCGCGTCATTGCCGCACCCGAACGGCCGAATAAGCGTCCGCATACCGGGAGCACCGTTCCAGCGCGCTGGAACGGTGCTCCGAGCGGGTGTGGCGCCGGTCATGAAAGCGGGCCGGTTCCCGCTGAATGGCGCAGCCACCGCCCTGGTGGGTCATTTATCTTCCTGTTATCGTTTCTCTTCGCTGTTTCCAGCGAGGAGAATCCGTTGTCCCTGACCAGCGTGGTCGCGCCCAGTCCTGCCCCCGAGACCGTCGCCGCCCTTGTCGGCGAACGCCTTTCGGTGTCCGCACTTCACCAGCTCGGCGGCACTCTCGGCGGCTATTCCTTCGTCAAGGTCGTGGTCGACCGCGAGCGGGCGAAGATCCACTTTCTGAACAACGCGCGACATTCCTTTCACGCGATCTATATCGGGGAAGAGATCCTCGGCGTCGGCGAAGAACGCGTCCGCGCCGAGATCGACTCGTACAACGAGACCTTCTACCACGCGCCGGACCGCCGGTTCCTGCTCGGCATTCTCGCGCTGCACCCGCAGATGCTTTCGCTGGAGACGGTCGAGGTCGACACGATGCCGGCCGCGCTGATCCGGGAGTTCCACGCCTTCGTCGCGCAGTACGTCGACCCGTCGCTGCCGCTGCTGTTCAAGCCGGCCAACCAGCTGCAGGAGCGCATCGTCCGGGAGATCCCGGCGGGCGAGCTGCCGCGGGTGTTCGCGCACGAGCTGTTCTCGACGGCACCGTTCGTGCCGCTGAACCCGGGCACGGCCACCGGCCGGATCCGCGCGTTCCGCACCGAGGCCGAGTACCGGGCCGCGACGCTGGACTGGACCGACATCATCGTGATGGACCGCGTACCCGACGACATCCCAAGGCTGGCGGGGATCGTCAACGCCCGGCATACGACACCGTTGTCGCACACCAACGTCCTGGCCACCGGCTGGCAGATCCCGAACGCCGTCCAGCTCGGCGCCCTGGCCGAGATCGAGCGCCGCGGGCTCGACGGCAAGTGGGTCGAGTACACAGTGGACGCCCAGGCGCTGACCCTGCGGGAGGTCGACGAGCCGGCCGACGCGGCGCCGCCGTCCTGGTACGCCCAGCGCGTCACCCTGGAGCAGCCGGAGGCCGACCACAGCCCGATCGTGAACCTCGCCCGGCTGCGCGCGGCCGACCGGCACCGCTACGGCACCAAGGCGGCCAACCTGGGCGAGCTGCACCACGTGCTGGCGCACGGGTCGCAGCGGCTGCTCGGCTTCTACCGGGTGCCGCGGCCGCCGCGCGACAACCTGCTCCCCTACCTGGCCCGGCTGCTGGACGTCCCGCTCGACGCGGACCTCGATGCCGCCGCCCACCGACTGCTCGACGAGCACGTTCGCGTGCCGCGGGGCATCGCGCTGCCGTTCTCGCTGCAGCGGCGGTTCCTGGAGTCGTCGCCGCGGATCCAGCAGGCCATCGGGAAGCTGAAGATGGCCCTCGAGCTGGACGCGCGGGAGATCGAGCCGCTGTGCGTCGAGCTGCAGGGCCTGATCCGGTCGGCGCGCCTGCCGGGCGCGCTCGCCGGTGAGATCGATTCGGCGCTGGTGTCGCAGCTGGCCGGCGTGCGGACGTTCGTCGTGCGCAGTTCGTCGAACGCCGAGGACCTCGCCGGGTTCTCGGCCGCCGGGATCTACGAGTCCCACAACCACGTCACCACGGCCGAGCGGATCTTCGCCGGTGTGAAGGAGGTCTGGGCGTCGCTGGTGTCGGTGCGCAGCGTCCGGCTGCGGCAGCAGGCCAGGATCTCCCTCGACGAGTGCTACATGGGTGTGGTGATCCAGGAGCAGGTGGCGGCGGACTTCGGCGGGGTGCTGGTGACGACGAACCCGATGAACCGCGCGGACTTCCGCACGGTGTACGTCAACGTCTCACCGCGGGTGACGGACGTCGTCGACGGTTCGGCCCTGCCGATGCAGTACCTGTATTCGACGGTCGAGGGTGGCGGTCGCACGCTGTCACTGGGCGACGCGCCCGCGGACCTCGACTCGCGGGCCCACGACCAGCTGCAGCGGCTGGCGATCGCCGGCCGCCTGCTGCAGGGCCACTTCTCGCCCGACTACACGTTCGACTCGCCGGTGGACGTCGAGTGGCTCGCCGACGGCGACCACCTCCACCTGGTGCAGCTGCGCCCCTATTCGGCCTGACTTCCCGGGAGACACACGATCATGCTGGGCCTCCGTCTGCCCGCGAAACCCGACGTTCAGCGCGCCGTCCGGCTGACCTACGGGTTCCAGTTCTTCTTCGGCCTGCTGCTGTGGGTGCCGATCTTCTACTCGTACCAGAAGCTGATCGGCCTCTCCGACGGCGAGATCTTCGGTATCCAGAGCATTTACTACATCGTGTTCTGCCTGCTGGAGATCCCGACCGGGATGATCGCCGACCGCTTCGACTACCGCACGTCCCTGACGGCGGGCGCCGGCGTGCTGGTGGCGGCGAACCTGGTGCCGGTGTTCCTGGGCTCGTACACCGGGTTCCTGGTGCACTTCGTCCTGATCGCCTTGGCCCGCTCACTGGTGTCCGGCGCGCAGAGCGCGTACCTGTACGAGTACCTGCACGCTTCCGGCGCGGGAGAGCACTACCTCCGGGTGGAGGGCGTCGGCCGCGCGTACAGCCTGGTCGGCAAGATCGTCTTCTGGCCGGTGATCGGCCTTTTGATGTCCTGGAGCCTCTCCTCCCCGTACTGGTTGACGGCGATCAACGCGGGCATCGCGCTCGCCTTCGCGGTCAAGCTCCCCCCGATCCCGGGCGGCCGCAGGGTGACCGGCAAGACGGCATCGCTGGTCGCCGGAGTCGGCGGCGCGCTCTCGGCGCTGCGTTCGTCCCGCTGGCTGGTGCTGCTGATGGTGCAGGGTGTCGCGATGTTCACGTTGGTGCGGATCTGCCAGGTGAACCTGTTCCAGCCGATCCTGGAGTCGAAGACGGTGTCGGTGAACTGGTACGGCGCGGTCCTGGCGGCGATGACGGTCTTCGAAGCACTCGGCGCGGCCCGCCCCCACCGGCTCCGCCGTGCGATCGGCCCGGTGGGGTCGGTGTTCACGCTGACGATCGTGATGGCGCTGTGCCTCGGAGCCATGGTGTTCGCCGGTTCCGTCCCGGCGGTGGCGCTGTTGTGCGTCTTCGCGGTGGCGACGGGCATCGCGTTCCCGATCCAGAAGCAGCTGTTGAACGACTCCATCCCGGACTCGCGCTACCGCGCCACCCTCCTGTCCATGGAGTCCATTGTGGACAGGGCGGTGTGCGCCCTGGTCGCGGTGGCACTGGGCGCGTACCTGGCGGCCGGGCGGCTGAACGAGTTCCTGGTGCTGACAGCGGTGGTGACGTGCGTCGCGATGGCACTGCTCGCGCTGCTGTTGCTGGCGGTCCGCAAGCACCGCTCGGACCGCCGGGTGCCGACGGCCCGCCGCCCCGACCAGACCGGCGAGGGCCAAGGCTTCCCGGCCGCCCCGGAACTCGGAGCGCGCCAGAGGGGCGAAGTCCGCCACTGACCCCAGCACCGGCGGTCGCACCATCCGGCCGCCGGATCGCTGCGTGCAGCAACAGGCCAGGCGCAGCTGCCGCACCACTCAAGCCGCCCGCTGCCGCCCAACCACATCGCCAGGCCGCGCACAACCACCGCCGGGCCGCTCGCGCATCACCCAAGCCGCCCGGTCGCCGCCGCGCAGCCCGTATGGCACCAGCTCTCGCCCAGCCCTCTTCACCGGCCGGGCGCAACCGGGCCTCAGCCGCAGGCGCCGGTCAGTCGATGACCGCGTCGTCGAGCAGGGTGGACTCCGCGCCGTACGCGCGGAGTTCCTCCCTGATCACGGTGTAGGCCAGCCCTTGCGGGTAGCCCTTGCGCGCGAGGAAGCCGAGCAGCCGCCGCAGGGCGGTCTGTTCGTTGACGTTGCCGAGTGAGCCGAGGCGCTTGCGGACCAGTTCCCTGGCCATCTGCTCTTCGGACTCGCGGTCGACCTCGCCCGCCGCCTGCGCGGCGACCTCGCCGTCGACGCCCTTGCGCCGCAGCTCGGCCACCAGCGCGGTGCGGGACAGGCCCTGGTTCGCGTGCCGGGATTTCACCCACAGCTGGGCGAACTCCTCGTCGTTGACCAGCCCGGCCCGGTCGAGCTTGCCGAGCAGGACCTCGCTGGTCTCCTCGTCGAACCCCTTGCGGTGCAACGCCTGCCGCAGCTCTTCCTGGGTGCGCGGCCGAGCGGCCAGGAGATCGAAGCAGATCTCCTTGGCCTTCTTGTACCGCTCCTCAGGAGGAAGCTCGGCCGGCACCACCTTCGGCGCCCTGGCCACCTCGATCACTCCTCGTCTTCACAACTCCATACGAAAGCCGCGCATCACCAAAGCCGCATGTCACCAAGGCCACACACCCGGACCGCAGGTCACCACGCAACGCAACCCCGCCGGGGGTCCAGGGGGCTCGCCCCCTGGCGGGGGTCCGGGGGTTCGACCCCCGGAGGACACGGCGGAGGGATAAAGGCGAGCGCGCTCCGCGAGCACACCTCACCCAATCCCGCAGCGCCCCTTCGATCAGAAGTCGACCGGCGCCGGAACCGCCTCGACGGCGGCCGCGTCGAGCTGCGGGCCGATGCCGAGCTTTTCCTTGATCCGCTTCTCGATCTCGTTGGCGATGTCCGGGTTGTCGCGCAGGAACCGGCGCGCGTTCTCCTTGCCCTGGCCGAGCTGGTCGCCTTCGTAGGTGTACCAGGCGCCCGACTTGCGCACGATGGCCTGGTCGACACCCATGTCGATGAGCGAGCCCTCGCGGGAGATGCCCTGGCCGTACAGGATGTCGAACTCGGCCTGCTTGAAGGGCGGGGCGACCTTGTTCTTGACGACCTTGACGCGGGTGCGGTTGCCGACCGCCTCGCCGGCGTCCTTCATCGTCTCGATGCGGCGCACGTCCAGGCGGACCGACGCGTAGAACTTCAGCGCCTTACCGCCGGTGGTCGTCTCCGGGGAGCCGAACATGACGCCGACCTTCTCGCGGAGCTGGTTGATGAAGATCGCGGTGGTGCCCGAGTTGGACAGCGCGCCGGTGATCTTCCGCAGCGCCTGGCTCATCAGGCGGGCCTGGAGGCCGACGTGCGAGTCACCCATCTCGCCCTCGATTTCCGCGCGCGGGACGAGCGCGGCGACGGAGTCGATGACCAGGATGTCGAGCGCGCCGGAGCGGATCAGCATGTCCGCGATCTCGAGGGCCTGCTCACCGGTGTCCGGCTGGGAGACGAGCAGCGCGTCGGTGTCGACGCCGAGGTTCTTCGCGTACTCCGGGTCGAGCGCGTGCTCCGCGTCGATGAACGCCGCGATGCCGCCGGCGCGCTGCGCGTTCGCCACCGCGTGCAGGGCGACCGTCGTCTTACCGGAGGATTCCGGGCCGTAGATCTCGACGACCCGGCCGCGGGGCAGCCCGCCGATGCCGAGGGCGACGTCGAGGGCGATCGAGCCGGTGGGGATCACGGCGATGGGCGGCCGGGTGTCCTCGCCGAGGCGCATCACCGAGCCCTTGCCGTACTGCTTGTCGATCTGCGCGAGCGCGAGCTCGAGCGCCTTGTCCTTGTCGGGTGCTGCAGGCATGGAAAGTCCACCTCGCTGGTCGGAGCCCCGTCGAGGGCTCTCTGTGTCGGTTCTTCAGCTGTCCGGTCCGACGCTAGCGGCGGGGACCGACAATTCCAGGCGCGGCGCCCAATCTGTGGATCGCTGGACCCGATGTGGACAACACCTTAGACGAACACCTGTTCGAGGTCGGCAGCGACACACCCTTGCGCTGGGATTTTTCGCCCGCCCGGGTCGATGCCGGCCCGGAGAAGCCCAGGTCAGCGCCGTTCGGCCGGGACGTCGAAGGCGTCGCAGACCTCGCGCCAGATCTCCTTGGCCGGGATTCCCGCGGTCAGCGCCTGGTCGATGGTGCGCCCGCCGAGCCCGCTCAGGACGTGGTCGCTGGCCAGCACCTGGGCCCGGCCGGGCCCGAACTCCTCGGCCATCAGCCGCCGGAAAACCGTGATCCGCATCGGACCCACTTTAACCGGCGGGCGCCGACCAGCCGCCTACTGACCCGGCTGGACGCTCGCCTCGAAGTAGTCGGCCAGCGTGCCGGGCGTGGTCGCTGCCGCCTGTTCACTCGTGTTCAGCTGGTAGATGAACCCGGCCAGCGGCCGGTCCGAAACCGTGAACACGAGCACCGCCGACGTCTTCCCCGCGGCCGACGAGTAGTGCCCCTTGAGCCCGTTGCCGCCCCAGTCGGCTTCGGTGCGGTCGCCGCCCGCCGAGGTGAGCAGGCCGTCGGTGTACTGCTTGAGCGCGTCGGCGCTGTCGCCGTGGACGTAGGTCACCTGCGTGCCCGCCCGGCCCGGTGCCGAGCAGGTCGAGGCGGCGCCCAGGCGCTGCGCCGGCGCCGCCGGGCCGTTGCCCATGCCCGGCTTGCAGTCGCCGGTGTCGGCGATCTTCCCGGCGAGCTGGCGCAGGCACCCCGTGAAGCCCTTGTCGTCCTCCTGCCCCGGCGTCTTGCACTGGTCCGCGGTGTAGGTCGGCACCGAGGACGACGACGTGAGGAACAGCGTCACCCCCACCGCGAGCGCCACGACGACCGCGGCGGCGATCCCGATCAGCAGCTTCTTCTTCCCGCCGGGCTTCGGCTCGGCCTTCTCGGGCGCGGGCGAGTACGCCGGGAAGTTCGACGGCACCGGCTGCGGGCCGCTGGGCGGGAAGTTCGACGGCGCGTAACCGGGGTACTGCGGGGGCGGAGGCGGCGGCGCGTACTGCGGGCGGTGCGGCGGAGCACCCGCGGCCACCGCCCCTTCGACGTTCTGGGTGCGCACGGACAGCCCGTCGCGGGCCACGTGCTGCGCGCCGAGCGCGACGGCGGTCTCCGGCTGGTCGAGGCTGCCCGGCACGACGCCGAGCTTCTCGGCGATCATCGTGCCGACCAGCGGCAGCCTGCTCGACCCGCCGACGAGGTAGATGCCGGCCAGCCGGTCCGGGGTCAGCCCCGACGACCGCAGCGTCCGCGACAGCAGTTCGACGCTGCGCAGCATCGCCGGCCGGACCAGGCCCTCCAGCTCACCGCGCGTGACCAGGACGTCCTTGAACGGCTCGGGCATCGGCACCTCGGTCTGCGGGTGCCGCGACAGCGCCTCCTTGGCCGCCTTGACGTCCTCCTGCAGCGCGCGCCGGGTGCGCCGGTCGGCGGTGGACTCCGGCCGCAGCAGCCGCTGCCAGCGCTGCGGGTCGGAGTGCGAGACCTCGCGCCCGACGTGCACCATCAGCGCCTGGTCGACGTCGAGGCCGCCCAGGTCGGGCAGGCCGTCCTCGGCGAGCACGGTGAACCCGTTCTGCGTGGCGCCGACGACCGCGACGTCGAAGGTGCCCGCGCCGAGGTCGTAGACGGCGAGCGCCTGCCCGGGGGCGAGGGACTTGCCGGGGAACGACGCGAAGTGCGCCGCGGCCGCGACCGGCTCGGGCACCAGCAGGATGTTCGGGCCCATCCCGGCGAGCCGGGCGGCGGACATCAGCACGTTCCGGCGCGTCTGCCCCCACTGCGCGGGGTGGGTCAGCCGGACCTCGTCGGGCTGCTCGCCGCCGAGCTGACGGGAGGTTTCTTCGAGCACGCGGCGCAGGATGGCGGCCAGCGCGTCGGTCACCGGGACGACGTCGGTGCCGAGCAGCAGGGTCTGCTCGTCGATGCGGCGCTTCGGGTTCGGCTCGAAGCGCGTCGGGTCGAGGCGGGCGCGGCGCTCGGCGTCGCGGCCGACCATGATCGTGCCCTCTTCGGTGGCGAACACCGCCGACGGCATGTTGGCCGAGCCGTCCACTTCGACGACCCGGGGCGGCATGCCGTGCGCCGAAAGCACGGCGACGGTGTTGGACGTCCCGAGGTCCACCGACAGGATCCGCACAGCACTCCCCTTCGCGAAAAACACGCCCCGACGGCGCCCGCGTGATGCTGCCATGCGCGAGGTCACGGTGCGTGCGGACCCGGGAAAGTCACTGCTCCTTGACGCGGAAGGCGATCAAGGTGCACGATAGTTGCACAGTTCGGTCATCGAACTTGACCGGAACGCGCAAGAAGGGAAGTCCGGTGCGAAACGGAGCCGAGGCGCTGGTGATGAGCCCGGGTACCCGGCGCGCCTCGCCCCCACACGCCATGCAGGCAGCGCGGGCCCCGGGTCCTACCGGCGTCCCGGCCATCGGAAGGAACAACCCGTGAGCGACCTCCCCGTCCTCGCCGTCACCCTCGGCGACCCCGTGGGCATCGGCCCGGAGATCACCCTGAAGACCCTCGCCGAGCCCGAAGCCCTGCAGCTGGCGCGCGGGTTGGCGGTCGGCGACGCGCTCGTGCTCGACCGCGTCGCCCGGCACCTGGGCCTGTCCGTGGAGATCAACCCGATCGCCACGGTCGCCGACGCCCGCTTCACCCCCGGCGTGATCGACGTGCTGAACCTCGGCGTGGTCACCGAAGACCTGCCGTGGGGCGAGGTGAACGCGACAGCGGGGGCCGCGGCGGTCGGCGCGATCGAGGTCGCGACCGGGCTCGCGCTGAAGGGCGAGGTCGATGCGATCGTCACCGCGCCGATCAACAAGGAGGCCATCTGGGCAGCGGGCTCGCGGCACCTCGGGCACACCGAACTGCTCGGCGAGCTGACCGGCTCGACCCGGTTCAACACGATGTTCTGGGTCTCCGGGTTGAAGATCTTCTTCGCCACCAGGCACCTTTCCCTGCGCGAAGCGATCAACCGGATCACCCGGGAGAACATCGAGCACGCGATCCGGGAGGCGTACACCGCGCTGGAGGTGTTCGGCACGGAGAAACCGAGGCTGGCGGTGGCGGCGCTGAACCCGCACGGCGGGGAAAACGGCAAGTTCGGCGACGAGGAGATCGTCGCGATCGCGCCGGCGGTCGCCGCCGCGCGGGCGGCCGGCCTCGACGTGGTCGGTCCGCTCCCCGCGGATTCCGTGTTCCACCAAGGGATCCAGGGCCGGTTCGACGGCGTGCTCTCGCTCTACCACGACCAGGGCCACATCGCGTCGAAGACCTACGACTTCGACGGCACGGTCTCGGTGACGGTCGGCCTGCCGATCCTGCGCACTTCAGTCGACCACGGCACGGCGTTCGACATCGCCGGCACCGGCCGGGCGTCGCACGCCACCATGCGGGCGGCGTTCAAGGCCGCGGCCACCCTGGCGCCGTACGCGCGGAAGCTGCCCGTCATCTACCCGCCGGGCCTGCGGTGATCCCCCGCAAGCGCTGGGCGTACGTCATCCCGGTCGCGGTGGTCATGTACATGCTGGCCTACCTCGACCGCACGAACGTCGCGGTGATCCTGCCCTACATCGGCGCCGACTTCCCGTTGTCGGCCGGCGCGAAGGGGCTCGCGAGCGGCATCTTCTTCGTCGGCTACCTCGTGCTGCAGATCCCCGCGGCGGTGCTGGCGGCTAAGTGGAGCGCCCGCAAGACCGTACTGCTGCTGATGATCGCGTGGTCGGTCGCGGCGGTGCTGTGCGGTCTGGTGCGGAGCGAAACGCAGCTGCACCTGGCCCGGCTGCTGCTCGGGCTGTTCGAGGGCGGGGTGTGGCCGGCGGTGCTGGTCCTGCTGGCGTCCTGGTTCCCGCAGGCCGAACGGGCGCGGGCGAACGCACTGTGGATGACGTGCCTGCCGATCTCGGCGATCCTCATGTCGCCGCTGTCCGGGTTCATGCTCGACCACATGTCCTGGCGCTGGGTGTTCGTCCTGCAGGGGCTGCCGCCGCTGCTGTGGGCGGCCGTCTGGTGGTTCGCGGTGGCCGACCGGCCGGCCCGGGCCCGGTGGATCTCCGCGGCGGAACGCGAATACCTCGAAACCACCTTGCGGGCCGAGGAAGAAGCGAAACCGGCGTTCGCGAAGCAGGGGTATCGGCAGGCCTTGGCGAACCGCCAGGTGCTGCTGCTGGTCGGCATCTACTTCTTCTGGGTCACCGGCTTCTACGGCTTCTCCCTGTGGCTGCCGTCGGTGGTGAAGACGATGACGGGCGGCTCGGCCACCACCGTCGGCTTCCTGTCGGCCGTGCCGTACGTGCTGGCGCTGGGCGGGATGGTCGCGTGCGCGCACTGGTCCGACCGCACCGGCAACCGGCGGCTCGCGGTCGCGGTGCCGCTGCTCGTCGCGATCGCCGGGCTGCTGGTGGGCAACCTCGCGCACTGGCCGTCGGCCGTGCAGCTGGTGCTGCTCTGCGTCGTGGCCACCGGCGTCTACATGCCGTACGGGCCGTTCTGGGCCATCCCCAGCCGGGTCCTCGGCATCGAGGTGGTCGCCGTGGCGATGGGCCTGATCAACGCGCTGGGCAACCTCGGCGGGTTCGCCGGGCCCTACCTGGTCGGCTGGCTCACCGACGTCACCGGCACCGCCACCACCGGGTTCGTCGTCCTGGCCGCGTTCCTCGCCGTGGCCGCCGGGCTGACGTTCTTCGGGCTGAAACCCGCGACTGTGGAAGGGTCGGCGCATGTCCCAGCCGCGACCAGGCACCCGTGACCGGCGCGCGATGCTGCTCGAGGCCGTCCGCGACGGCGCCGGCGGCATCGCGGAGCTGGCCGAAGAGTTCGGCGTCTCCGAGTCGACGATCCGGCGCGACCTCGCCTCGCTCGCCGGGGCGGGCCACGTCGTCCGCACCTACGGTGGCGCGCTCGACACCGAACGCAGCCCCCGCGAGAAGGACCGGGAGAACTCGGCAGCGAAGGAAGCCATCGCGCGGCAAGCCGCCGCGCTGGTGCAGGACGGCGAAGTCGTGCTGCTCGACTCCGGAACCACCGCCGGGCGGCTCGCCCGCCAGCTCGCCCACCGCGAAGGGCTGACCGTGGTCACCAACGGCGTCACCGCGATCCGCGAGCTCGCGGGCTTCTCCGGGATCGACCTCATCGTCCTCGGCGGCCGGCTGCGGCACCCCGGCGAAGCGATCCTCGGCGAGACTGTGCTCGCCCAGCTGCGGCACATCTCCCCCGATCGGGTGTTCCTGGGCGCGGACGGCGTGGTCGCCGACCGGGGGCTGTGCTGCTCGTCACTGGAGCAGTCGGTGGTCAAGCACGCGATGCTCCACGCCGGTGGCGCAGCGTACGTGCTGGCCGACCATTCCAAGCTGGACCAGGCCCCTTTTCCCTACTGGACGCCGCTCGACCGTGAATACCGGCTCATCACCGACGAGCCGAAGATCGACGTCACCTTCCCGCAGTTCGCCCAGAGCGTGATCCTCGCGGGCGGACCCGAAATTGTCGGTGGTGCCGCGCATCATGAATGACGTGGCTACCGACGTGCTCGACCTCTTCTCGCCCGCGACCCGGGACTGGTTCGCGGGGGCCTTCGCCGCGCCCACCGCGGCGCAGGAAGGGGCCTGGCGGGCGGCACACGCGGGCGAACACGCCCTCGTCGTGGCGCCCACCGGGTCCGGCAAGACGCTGTCCGCGTTTCTCTGGGCGCTGGACCGGCTCTCGGTGGAACCACCGCCGGCCGAAGCGACGAAACGCTGCCGGATCCTCTACGTCTCGCCGCTGAAGGCCCTGGCGGTCGACGTCCAGCGGAACCTGCGGGCCCCGCTGGCCGGCATCTCGCAGGCCAGCCGCCGGCTCGGGCTGCCGGTGCCGGGCATCGAAGTGGGCATGCGCACCGGCGACACCACCGCGGCCGAGCGCCGCACGTTCGCCAAGACCCCGCCGGACGTGCTGGTGACCACGCCGGAATCGCTGTTCCTCATCCTCACGTCGTCGGCCCGGGAATCGCTGCGCGGCGTCGAGACCGTGATCGTCGACGAGGTGCACGCGGTCGCCGGCGGCAAGCGCGGCGCACACCTGGCGCTCTCGCTGGAGCGGCTCGACACGCTGCTCCCGAAGCCGGCGCAGCGGATCGGCCTCTCGGCGACGGTCCGCCCGATCGACGAGGTCAGCGCGTTCCTGGCCGGCGGCCGTCCGGTGCGGGTGGTCCAGCCGAAGCTGGCGAAGACCATCGAGGTCCGCGTCGAGGTCCCGGTCGAGGACATGAGCAACCTCGACGCGCCGCGCAGCGGCCCGGCGCCGAGCCCGCTCGACGCGCTGGAATCCCTGGAGTCGCTGACCGAGGCCTTCCCGCCAGGAGACATCGCCCCGGGCGGGCTGGGCACGCTGGAGGAGATGGCCGGCAACCCGGTGCAGCGGCCGTCGATCTGGCCGGCGGTCGAGGAGCGGGTGCTGAGCCTGATCCGCGCGCACCGCTCGACCATCGTCTTCGCGAACTCGCGCCGGCTCACCGAGCGGCTCACCGCCCGGCTGAACGAGCTGGCCGCCGAGCAGACCGAGCTGACCCCGGCCGACGCGTTCCCGGCGGAAGCCGTGGGGCAGTCCGGCGTGAGCACCGGTGCGCCGCCGGTGATCGCCCGCGCCCACCACGGGTCGATGTCGCGGGAGCAGCGCACGCACGTCGAGGAGTCGCTCAAGTCCGGGCAGCTGCCGTGCGTGGTGGCGACGTCGTCGCTGGAGCTGGGCATCGACATGGGCGCGGTCGACCTGGTGGTGCAGATCGAGGCGCCGCCGACGGTGGCGTCCGGGCTGCAGCGGGTCGGCCGGGCCGGGCACCAGGTCGGCGCGGTGTCGTCCGGCGTGATGTTCCCGAAGTTCCGGGGAGACCTCGTCTCCTGCGCGGTCGTCGCAGAGCGGATGGCGAGCGGCGCGATCGAGGCGGTCCGCTACCCGCGCAACCCTCTGGACGTGTTGGCACAGCACGTCGTCGCCATGGTGGCGCTGGAGCCGTGGACGGTGCCGGAGCTGGCGTCACTGGTCCGGCGGGCGGCCCCCTTCGCCGCGCTGCCCGACGATGCCCTGCACGCGGTGCTCGACATGCTCGCGGGCCGGTACCCAAGCGAGGAGTTCGGCGAGCTGCGCGCGCGGATCACCTGGGATCGCATCGCCGGTGAGCTGCGCGGGCGCCCCGGCGCGCAGCGGCTGGCCGTCACCTCGGGCGGCACCATCCCCGACCGC
This sequence comes from Amycolatopsis sp. NPDC005003, assembly GCF_053600695.1. Lineage (NCBI taxonomy): Bacteria > Bacillati > Actinomycetota > Actinomycetes > Pseudonocardiales > Pseudonocardiaceae > Amycolatopsis > Amycolatopsis sp. NPDC005003. The sequence continues at coordinate 155,901 of NZ_JBSGAI010000005.1, forward strand.
GGCCTGTTCACCGTGATGACGCCGGGCGCGGACGACAAGCCGGGCTCGCGCGTCGGCGAGTTCGACGAAGAGATGGTGTACGAGTCGCGCGTCGGCGACACCATCCTGCTGGGCACGTCGTCGTGGCGGATCACCGACATCACGCACGACCGCGTCATCGTGGTGCCCGCGCCGGGCGAGCCGGCGCGGATGCCGTTCTGGAAGGGCGACGCGCCGGGCCGTCCGCTGGAACTGGGCCGGGCGCTGGGGAAGTTCGTCCGCGAGCTGTCCACTTCGGACGAGGTGAAGGCGCGCGAGCGGGCCGAGGCGGCGGGGCTGGACGAGCGGGCGTGCGACAACCTGCTCGCCTACCTGGCCGAGCAGAAGGCCGCCACCCGGCACGTCCCGAACGACCGGACGATCCTGCTGGAGCGCTACCGCGACGAGCTCGGCGACTGGCGGATCGTCGTGCACTCGCCGTTCGGCGCGCAGGTGAACGCGCCGTGGGCGCTCGCGATCGCCGCGCGGCTGCGGGAAAACCGCGGGGTGGACGCGCAGGTGGCGCACTCCGACGACGGCATCGTTTTGCGGCTGCCGGACGCACTGGACGCCGAGGGCGGCGAAGTCACCATCGGCGCGGACGACGTGCTGCTCGACCCCGAAGAGGTCGAGCAGCTGATCGTCGCCGAGGTCGGCGGCTCGGCCGTGTTCGCCGCGCGGTTCCGGGAGTGCGCGGCCCGGTCGCTGCTGCTGCCCCGCCGGGATCCGCGGCGGCGGACGCCCTTGTGGCAGCAGCGGCAACGAGCGTCGCAGCTGCTGTCGGTCGCGGCGAAGTACGAGCGGTTCCCGGTCGTGCTGGAGGCGATGCGGGAGGTCCTGCAGGACGTGTACGACGTCAGCGGCCTGCGTGAGCTGATGGCCGACGTCCGGGCCCGCAAGGTCCGGCTGGTGGAGGTCGAAACGCCGGCCGCGTCGCCGTTCGCGCGCAGCCTGCTCTTCGGCTACATCGGGATGTTCCTGTACGAGACCGACGCACCGCTGGCCGAGCGGCGGGCGGCGGCGCTGTCGCTGGATTCGGCGCTGCTGGCCGAGTTGCTGGGCACCGAAGCGATCCGGGAGCTGCTGGATCCCGAAGCCGTCGCCGAGGTGGAGCGCTCGCTGCAGCGGCTCGACCCGGAAAGGCACGCGCGCTCGGCCGAGGACGCCGCCGACCTGCTGCGGTTCCTCGGCGACCTGACCGTCGAAGAGGCCGCCGAACGCGGGATCCAGGCGGAGTGGCTCGCCGAGCTGGAAGCGGCGCGGCGGGCGATCCGGGTGCGGATCGGCGGCGCGGAACGGTTCCTGGCGATCGAGGACGCCGGCCGGGTGCGAGACGCGCTGGGCACCGCCCTGCCGGTGGGCGTGCCGGAGGCGTTCACGGAACCAGTGGCGGACCCGCTCGGTGACCTGCTGTCGCGCTACGCCCGCGGCCGGGGCCCGTTCGCGGCGGCGGACGCGGCCGCGCGGTTCGGGCTGGGCACCGCGGTCGTCACCGGGGTGCTCGACCGGATGACCGGGGAAGGCCGCCTGGTGCGCGGCGAGCTGAGCCCGGTCGGGCACCCGGAAACCCACGGCGTCGGCGTCGAGTACTGCGATGCGGCGGTGCTGCGCCGGCTGCGGCGGGCGTCGCTGGCGAAGCTGCGAGCCGAAGTCGAGCCGGTCGAGCCGGCGGCGCTGGGCCGGTTCCTGCCGGCGTGGCACGGGTTCGGCGGACGCGTCCGAGCGGCCCCGACGGCGGACGACGTGCTGTCGGTGGTGGAGCAGCTCGCCGGGGCACCGTTGCCCGCGAGCGCGGTGGAGTCGCTGATCCTGCCCGGCCGGCTGCCGGGCTACTCCCCCGCGCTGCTGGACGAGCTGACGACGGCGGGCGAGGTCACCTGGGCCGGCTGCGGCGCGCTGTCCGGTGGCGACGGCTGGATCGCCCTCGCCCCGACGGACGTCGCCGACCTCCTGCTGCCCGAAGTCGTCGAGGACATCCCGACCGGCCCGCTCCACGACGCCATCGCGTCCACTTTGGAGGGTGGCGCGCTGTTCTTCCGCCAGCTGGTGGACCGGGCGACGGTGCTGGTGGACAAGGCGCCCAACGACGCCGAAGTGGTGGCGGCGCTGTGGGACCTGGTCTGGGCCGGGCTGGTCACCGGCGACACCCTGGGCCCGCTGCGGGCGCAGGTCGCCGGGCACGGCGCGCACAAGCCCCGGCGCCAGGCACCCCGCGGCCGGTACGCACGCCTGCGGGCGGGGCGGCCACAGATGCCTTCGCGGTCCGGGCCACCGACAGTAGCGGGCCGGTGGGCGCTGACCCCACCCCGAGAAACCGACGCGACCCGCCGGGCCCACGCACGAACGGAGGCGTTCCTGGAACGCCATGGAGTCCTGACCCGCGGCGCGCTCGACACCGAACGCGTGACGGGCGGGTTCTCCGGGATCTACAAGGTCCTCCGCGGCATGGAGGACACGGGCCAGGTAATCCGCGGGTACGTGGTGGAAGGTCTCGGCGCGGCCCAGTTCGCGGCGAAGGGCGCGGTCGACCGCTTGCGGGCGCTGTCGGGTCCCGGCCGCCCGGCCCCGGGCCGCCCGGTGGTCCTGGCCGCGGCGGACCCCGCCCAGCCATACGGCGCAGCCCTCCCCTGGCCGGCGGCGACGGGAGACACGAAGCACCGCCCCGCCCGCAAGGCGGGCGCACTGGCGGTCCTGGTCGACGGGGTCCCGGCCCTGTACGTGGAGAGAGGAGGCCGATCCCTGCTGAGTTTCACGGAGGAGCGCGAGCCGCTGTCGGAGGCGGCCCAGGCCCTGTCGGCAGCGGTCCGCGAGGGCTGGCTGGGCCAGCTGTCGGTCCAACGCGCGGACGGCGAGCAAGCGCTGACCTCGGAACTGGCGGAGGTGTTGCAGGAGGCAGGCTTCCGCGCCACCCCATCCGGCCTGCGCCTGCGGGCCTGAGGGCTCGCCGGGCCTGCGGGAAACCGGCCAGGGAGCGCCGCGTCCCGGGCGGTGCGCTGCCCACCGCGAGTGCAGCCTGCCACCGGGGCAACCCGACCGGCCGCACCGCGACCAGAGCCACCGACCGCCGCAACCCACAAGCCCACCCCGGCAACTCGCCGACCCCACCCGCAACCCGGCCTGCCCACCGCCCCGCGGTCCGAGTCGCCGCCCACAGCAGGCAACCACCGGCGCAGTCAGCCGGCCGCGGAGGGTCTCCCAGCGCGGCGGGTTGGCGATTGCCGCGCGATCGTCTTCTGGGCTGGCCTAAGCTGCCAGTCCGACACGCACGAAGGATGTTCTGCTCATGGCGATGCGCGAACTGCGCTATTTCGGGGACCCGATCCTCAAGTCCGTCTGCGATCCGGTCACCGTGTTCGACGAGAAGCTCGAAGCGCTCGTGCGGGACCTGGTCGATTCCGTCAAACCCGCCGGGCGGGCCGGGCTGGCCGCGCCGCAGATCGGCGTCGGGCTTCGCGTTTTCAGTTATGACGTTGCCGGGCTGACCGGGTATGTCGTCAATCCCGAGATCGTCGAACTGTCCGAAGAAACGCACGAGATCAACGAAGGCTGCCTGTCGGTGCCGGAACTGTGGTTCCCCACCAAACGGGCGAAGCACGCCAAGGTCCGCGGCGTCGACGTCCACAACGAACCCATCGAGGTCGAAGGCGAAGACGTGCTGGCCCAGTGCCTGCAGCACGAGACCGACCACCTCGACGGCGTCCTCTACCTCGACCGGCTCACCGCCGAACGCAAGAAGTCCGCCATGCGTGAAGCGCGCGACAAAGACTGGTTCTGGAAGCGCTGAAGCTCAGGCCGGCAGGAACATCCTCAGCCGGGCGCCGTCCTCGGTGCTGCGTTCCGTGCGCAGGCCGGCCCGGGCTGCCGTCCGGGGCAGGATGTCGTCGCCCGCCAGGGAGTCCGCGGACAGCTCCGTGATGCCCTGGGCCTCCGCCAGCACCGCGAGCCGCGCCAGGAGGGCCGTGCCGATTCCCTGCCGCTGCCAGTCGTCCTCCACCAGGAGGGAGATCTCGGCGCCGCCCGTCGTCATCGGGATGAGCTGGGCCAGGCCGATCACCTCGCGGCCGAACACGGCGAGCACGCTCGTGCCGCGCGGCGGCACCAGCAGCCGGTGCAGGCGGCGGCGCGGCACCGTGCGCACTCCCGAGTGGTAGCGCCGGAACAGCGTGGCCATCGAGCAGCGGCGGTGCAGCTCGGCCACCGCGTCGGCGTCACCGGGGACGCCCTTGCGCAGGACGATCGCCGCGCCGTCCGGGCGGTCGAGGACCACCGGGCCGGCCGCGTTCCGGGCCGCCGCCGCGAGCAGCGCCACCAGCGCTTCGGCGCGGGTCAGCTCCAGCTGCACGAACGGCGCCCACTGGCGGCGCGCCACCAGCGCACTGCCTCCGGCCAGCACGAACACCGCCCGGTGTCCGCTCTCCGTGCGCGCCGGGTTCGCCTCGGCGGCCGGGACGAGCGTGACGACGTCCGCGGCCAGGACGTCCTTCAGCACTTCGGCGAGGCGGGCCGGGTCGTCGATCGCGCGGCGGGCCGCGAGCAGCGTCGAGGCCGACGGGTCGACGAGGTCGTGGACGTCGGCGTCGATGATCGCCGTGCACTCGCAGCCTTCGGCGCGGATGGCGTCGACCAGGTGCCGCCGGGGCAGGCCGGTGGCCGGGCGCAGCACGATCTCGTCGAGCACCCCGCCGGGCACCGGCAGCACGGACAGGCCGAGGATGTTGCACTCGAGGTCGGCGAGCCGGATGGCGATCCGGGCGAGGGTGCCCGGGTGGTCGTGCATCCGGATCCGCACCCGCCACGCGGACGGCGCCGCCGGCTCCTCGACGGCGGCCGTCCGGCCCGGCTGGGGCAACGCTCTGGAGGTCTCCATGCCCCCACGGTCCCCCGAGGTTGTTGCCTTCCCAGGACGCCGGTGTTTCGCGCAGGTCAGCGTTCGACGCGCCGCCGCAACGCCGCCGAAACACCCGAACCGGACCTCAGCTCGAACGCCGGCTCTGCCTGGTCGCCCATCCGGACGAGGCACCCTGCGCCCGCAACCTGGCGAACGTCGCGCCCGAATGCTCCAATCGGCGCTCGACGCTGGGCGAACCGGCCGCAGCAGCGGGCTTCGGTCCGGCGCGCTCCCGGGCGATCCCGACGCCGGGTCAGCGTGGGGTGAGCACGCAGAACTCGTTGCCCTCCGGGTCGGTCAGCACCCGCCACGGCAGCGCGGAACCGCCCAGGTCCGCCGGCGCCGCACCGATCGCGAGGACCTCCTTCACCGCCTCGGCGTGATCGGCCTCCGCCGGGGGTGCGACGTCCAGGTGCACGCGGTTCTTGACCCGCTTGACGTCGTCGTTGCGCAGGAACTCCAGCCACGGACCCCGGCCGGACGGCGCGCGCAGCCCCACCAGGACGTCGCCTTCGCGGGCTTGGACCGGCCACCCGGTGATCCGTGCCCAGAAGGCCGCCAGAAGCTCCGGATCGTGGGCGTCGACCAGGATCGACGCGACCGCGCCGGTGTCCGCGTACCGCTCGCGGGGTTCGAGGACGCAGAACTCGTTGCCCTCCGGATCGGCGAGCACTACCCACGGCACCGCGCCCTGCCCGACGTCGACCCGGCGGCCGCCCAGCTCCAGGGCGCGGGCCACCAGCTCGGCCTGGTGCTCCGGGGTCGTGCTCGCCAGGTCCAGGTGGATGCGGTTCTTGACCTCCTTGGGTTCGGGAACCGGCACGAAGACGAGGTCCAGGTCCCAGCCGTCGCTCTCCGGAGCCCGGACGTCGATCTCGCCGGCCTCCTCGACAGCGACGCGCCAATCGAGCAGCGCGGCCCAGAAGCCCGCCAGGACTTCCGGCCGCGCCGCGTCGATCACCAGGTTCACCAGGCGCGTGGTCATGCGCCGCAGGCTATCCGCCACCTCCGACAATTCCGGTTCGGCTTCCCCACCGGCCGGGTCATCGGGTTGCGAGCCGCAGCAGCGCCCAGAGCTGGGCCGCCTGGTCGTGCACGCCGCGCACGGTCACCGCGGTCAGGGACGCGCGGCCCCAGAGCCACAGGTAGATCTGCGCGGGCTTGGCCGTGACGACGTCGTCCGCGGCCTCGGCCTCCTCGGCCGAACAGCGCCAGGCTTCCGTGGTGGCGGGTCCGGCCCGCGCGATCCAGCTGTGCGCGCCGGCCCGGACGCCGACCGAGCCCGCCTTCGTGCCGGTCAGGCCCAGCATCGGCAGCTTCTGCCCGAACCACAGGGTGAGCACCTCGTCGATGCCGTCGATCGCGACGTCGTCGGGCACGCCGCGCGGCTCGGCGCCGGCCGCCTGCTCGACGTCGACCCGGTGGACGACCGTCTCGTGCAACATCCGGCGCCGCCAGAACCCGTACGTCCGGTCCGCCGGCCACCAGGTGTCGGCGCGTTCCTCCGGGTCGTGCGCGGCGAGCTCGTCGAGCAGTTCGGTGAGGCCCGCCTCCAGGAATTCCTGCAGGCTCTGGCCCGGCTCGGGCTCGCGCGGCCAGTCTTCCGGGCTACGGCCGTCGGTCAGCCGGCGCCGGACCATCCGGTAGAGGCTGCCGACGTGCCGGGCGACCTCGCCGAGCGACCAGCCGGGGCAGGCGGGCACCGGGGCTTCGGTCGGCGCCGTGTGCACCACCTCGGCCAGCAGCCTGCCTTCGATTCCCAACGCCGTGAGCAACCGCCCCTGGTCGACCGGGCCGTGCTCACGCGACATGGGCTTCCCCGGTGATCGGCAGGCCGTGCACGAGACGGCGGACGAGCTCCAGGAACGGCGTGGCGGCCCCGACCAGCCCGGCGGCGGACTCGGCGGTGACCTTCCCGGTGATCCCGGCCTGCGCGGCGGCGCGGGTGGCCGAGTTGCTGGCGAAGAAGGCGGACCACTCCCGCAGCTCGGGGGCGACGGAGTCGAGCAGCACCCAGGTGCTGGCGGGCCGGGCCCGCCCCCGGTGCGGCCGCCCCCGGGCGGCGAGCACCGCGGCGGCGCCTCGGAGAGCGGCGAGGTAGGCGCCGATGAAGCGTTCGGCGGGCCGGGTTTCCTGCGCGGCCTCGGCGAGCCCACGCCGGGCTTGGGCAAGCAACCCGGCGGCGGCCGGCGAAGCGGGCGGGCGCAGGGACATGGGCAGCTGGGACTGGTCGGAATCGGCACCGGGCGGGCGCAGCGCCATGGGGAGCTCGGGGCCGGCCGGCGCCTCGGGAACCGGCAGCTCGGACGCGCCGACAGCAGGCGACGCCACGACGGGCGGGCGCGCGGCTGCCGGTGCAGCAGCGAAAGAGGGTGCTGCCGGCTGGGGAGCCAGCGCGGCGGCCGGCAGCTCGAGCTGCACGGAATCGGCAACAGCGGAATCGGCGACAAAGGACTCTGGACGACCGGCGACCACGCCGACATCGACCGGCCGGGCCTGCTCCGGGATCGCCAGGGCCGGAAGCGGCAGCTCCGACTGGCGGGAGTCCGCCTCGGGTCGCCCGTGGTCCGCGACATCCGAAGGCGAAGAGCTCGGCAGCTCGGAACCCGCCTCCGCAACCGGCGAGCTCACCGATTCGGGCTGTCCGGCCTCCGCGACCGCCGAGGTGCACAGGGAGATCGGCAGCTGGGGCTGCCGGGAGTCCACCGCCGACGAGCGCTGCCGCGGCTCCGCTCCGGGCGCCAAGCACTGCCGGGACCGGCCGCGCTGGGAGCCGGCCGGGGCCGGCTGCGGGCGCAGCGACATGGGCAGCTCCGGCTGCCCGGGATCCGTGGGGGACACGACCTTGACGGACATGGCGACCCTCCTCCTGCGCGGGTGAGCCCCGGCACCTGACCGGCACCCACTCACCGATGTCGAACGCCTGTTCGAACAATTTCCAGAGTAACCCCCGACCCGCTGCCCGCTCAACCCCAGGGGGCGTGGTGCGGGACACCAGGTCGGTGCCGTGATCTCATAGGTTCATGAGTTCGCTGGAGCACCCCGCCGTCGCCAAGGTGGCGGCCGCGCTGGCCGAAGCCGGACAGCACGCCGCCGCCGAGGGCATCCGTGTCCTGCCCGCCGAGGTCCGGACCGCCGCCCAGGCGGCCGAAGCACTCGGCGTGCCCGTCGGGGCCATCGCCAACAGCCTCATCTTCCGCCTGGGGTCCGACAAAAAAGCGCTCCTCGCCCTCACCTCGGGTGCCCACCGCGCCGATCCGGGCACCCTCGAGCAGCTGGCCGGGGGCGAAATCGGCAAGGCCGACGCCGACTTCGTGCGGGCGCACACCGGGCAGCCGATCGGCGGCGTCGCCCCGGTCGGGCACCCCGAGCCGCTGCCCACCCTGGTCGACACCGCACTGCGCGCGCACGACGTCGTGTGGGCCGCCGCCGGGCACCCGAAGGCCGTGTTCCCCACGACCTTCGCCGGGCTGGTCGCCTTGACCGGGGGCACCCCCGGCGCGCTCGGCGGCGCGGAGGAGGATGGGCAGCCGTGACCGCGATGCCCGCCGGCTGCTCCCGGTACGTCCAGCTCTCCGCGGACGAGTTCCGCGCCCGCCTGCCCGAAGCGCTCGACATCTACGTCCGGGCGATGCGGTACCCGGCGGGCACCGCCGAGCAGCGCGCGCCGATGTGGCTCACCCACGCGCTGCGCGAGGGCTGGCGCTGCATGGCCGCGCTCGACGCCGACGACGTCCTGCTCGGGGTCGCCTACGGCTACCGCGGCCGGGCCGGGCAGTGGTGGCACGAGCAGGTGCGCCACGGCCTGAGCCGCCGGGCCGGCGCCGCCGAGGCCGACCGCTGGCTGGCGGACTACTTCGAGCTGACCGAGATCCACGTCCGGCCGGAGAACCAGGGCCACCAGATCGGCGAGGACCTGCTCCGCAGCCTCCTGGACGGCGTCCCGAGCGCGAACGTGCTGCTGTCGACGCCCGAGGGCACGAGCCGGGCGTGGAAGCTCTACCGCCGGACCGGGTTCGTCGACGTCCTGCGCGACTACCACTTCGCGGGCGACCCGCGCCCGTTCGCGATCCTGGGCCGGGCGCTGCCCCTCGACCCGCGCTGAGCCGAGGGGCAGCGGGTGCTCAGCGCGGCTCGGGTCGCCAGTAGCCGACGACCAGGGCCGCGACCAGCACGGCGGCGCCGCACCACGCCGTGACGCCCAGCCGTTCCCCGAGCACCGCGGCGGAGAGCACCGCGGCCGTCAGCGGCTCGAGCACCGCCGACAGCGAGCCGAGCACGGGGTGCGCGTCGGCCAGGCCGCGCAGGTACGCGGCGTACGCGAGCGCTGTCGGGACGGCGCCGAGGTAGCAGACGGTCGCGAGGACGTCCGCGTGCAGCGGGATCGCCATGCCGGACCAGCTCGCCACCGGGAGGAGCAGCAGGCCGCCGGTGAGGCAGCCGAACGCCGTCGTCGACAGCGGATCCAGGCCATCGGCGGGCTTCGCGGTGACCAGGGTGAGGGTCGCGAAGCCGGCCGCCGCGAGCAGGGCGAAGCCGAGGCCGCCGAACGAGATCGCTTCGCCCGGTGACCACTGGAGCAGCACCAGGCCGGCGAGGGTGCCCGTCACGGAGACCAGCGTCCAGCGACGGAGCCGCCGCACCGACGCGAGGGTGACCATGACGGGCGCGGCGCCGATCGTGGTCATCGTCGCGACGCTCACCGAGCTGAGCGCGACGGCGGCGAAGTAGCTCGCCTGGAAGAGGGCGAAGAGGCCGCCGACGGCGAGGATGCGCCGGGCGGCGTTCGCCGTCCGCGGCAGGGGGCGGCCGTTGAGGAGGAGGGTCGCGGCCGCACCGCCGACGAGCAGCCGGTAGTCGGCGACGGCGAGCGGGTGGAGGCCGGCCCGCCGCGCGAGCAGCGACCCGGCGAGGCCGCCGGTGCCCCAGAGGACACCGGCGAGGACCAGCGCGGCCGACGAGCGGGCGCGCGTGGGTAGGGCGAGGGACATGAACGCTCCTGCGTCTGCGTCGAAGGAAGGGGAGTTCGACGAACGCGGGGCGGTGCGCACCACGAATCAGCCGCGGGCCTCGGAGGCCACGCGGCGAGGGACCACCCCGCTCAGGCGCGGGGCGGTGGGGTGACGAAGAGGATTCGGCGCACGAGATCAACCTAACGGGGAGAAGCCGAACGGGGCCACCGGTTTACCGGTGGCCCCGTTCCCGAGCACTCAGTCCAGGCCGGCCAGCTGTTCCCGCAGCGTGTCCAACCCCATCCCGCCCATCTTCAGCGCCTCCGTGTGGAAGCGCTTGATGTCGAACCCCGCCCCCGCGCGCGCCTGTGCCTCGGCGCGGGCCGTCAGCCAGAGGCGCTCGCCGATCTTGTACGCCGGGGCCTGGCCCGGCCAGCCCAGGTAGCGGTCGATCTCGTCGCGGATGTGGGCCTGGTCCGTGATCGTTCGGGTCAGCATGAACTCCAGGCCCAGCTCCGGGGTCCAGCGCGAGCCTTCGTGGAAGCCCGTTCCCGCCGGGATCGCCAGCTCCAGGTGCATGCCCAGGTCCACCACCACGCGGGCCGCGCGGAACAGCTGCTCCGACAGCATCCCCAGGAGGTCGCCGTCGTCCGAGAGGTAGCCCAGTTCCTCCATCAGGCGCTCCGCGTACAGGGCCCAGCCCTCCGCGTGCCCGGACGTGAACGCCAGCAGCCGCTGGTACTTGTTCAGCCCGTCCGACTGGTCCACCGCCGTCGCGATCTGCAGGTGGTGGCCCGGGGCTCCCTCGTGGTACACCGTGCTCGTCTCGCGCCAGGTGCTGAACTCCTCGCGGCCCGCGGGCAGGGACCACCACATGCGGCCCGGCCGGGCGAAGTCCTCGCTCGGGCCCGTGTAGTACGCGCCCACTCCGCCACCCGGCGGGGCGATCTTGCACTCCAGGGCCATCACCCGGTCGGAAATGTCGAAGTGCTTGCCGCGCAACGACTCCAGGGCGCCGTCGGAGAGGCGCTGCATCCACGCCTCGAACTCCGCGCGCCCCCGGACGCGGTAGCGCGGGTCCGCGTCGAGGGCGGCCGCCGCCTCGGCCGGCGAAGCGCCCGGCTTGACGCGGTTCGCCACCGCGCGCATCTCGGCCTCGATGCGGGCGAACTCCGCCCAGCCCCACTCGTAGGCCTCGCGCAGGTCCAGCGCCGCGCCGACGAAGTAGCGGGACCACAGGCGGTAAACGTCCTCGCCGACGGCGTCCTTGACCGGGGCCTTCGGCGCCAGCTCGGCCCGCAGGAAGCCGGCGAACTCCGCGAACGCCTCGTCCGCGGCCCGGGCGCGCTGCGAGAGGTCCGCCTTCAACGCCGAATCCGGCGAAGGTGCGACGAACTCGGTGAAGAAGCCCGTCGCCTCCTTCAGGCCGGCCCAGGTCTCGCACTGCTCCGCGACCTTCGCGACCTGCCGCAGCGCCGCGACGTGCCCCGCGTCGGCCGCCGAAAGCAGGCCGCTGCGGATGTTCGCCAGCGCCTGCGGGACCTCGGCGATCCGGGCCGAGGCGACCGCCCAGTCCTGCTCCGTCTCCAGCGGCATCAGGTCGAACGCCATGCGCAGCTCCTGCACCGGCGAGGAAATGACGTTCAGGCTCGCCACGTCCAGGCCGGCCTCGTGGATCTCCAGCTCCAGGCCGACGCGCTCGGTGAACACGGCCTTGGCGGCGCGCTCGGCGGCATCCCGCGGCTCGGCGGCGGTGACGGCGGCGTGCGCCCGCGCGGCCAGACCGGCCCGCTCGGCGTACCCGTCCGCCGAGTAGTCGGTCAGCCGGTGGTCGTGGCCGGCGATGCCGTGCGCGGTCGCCGCGACCGGGTCGGCGGCCGCGTAGTCGTCGACGTAGCGGTCACAGATCTCGTGCACGCCTTCGGAAGCAGTAGAAGCCATGTGCGGCACGCTACCGGGCCACACCGACCCGGTGGTACGTACTTAAGCACGGGCTGGAACGAGCCCCAGCCGGGCGATCACCTCGCGCGTCGCCTTCGAGCGGTTGAACGTGTAGAAGTGCAGGTTCGGCACGCCCTCGCCGATCAGTTTCTCGCACAGCTCCGTGGTGACGTCGATGCCCGCCGCGCGGAACGCCTTGGGGTCGTCGGCCAGGGGTTCGAGCCGGTCCAGGAGCTTGCGGGGGGCCGGGGCGCCGGACAGCTTGATCGTCGTCTGCAGGGTCCGCATCGTCGTCAGCGGCATGACGCCGGGCAGCACCGGGACGTCGCAGCCGGTCGCGGCCACCCTGTCCCGCAGCCGGAGGAAGTCCTCGGCGTCGTGGAACAGCTGCGCGATGGCGAAGTCCGCGCCCGCGCGCAGCTTCCGGACCAGGTACTTCGTGTCCGATTCCAGGTCGGTCGAGCGCGGGTGGCCGTAGGTGTACGCCGACACGCCGACGCAGAAGTCACCGAGCGAGCGCACCAGCTGCACCAGCTCTTCGGCGTACTGGAGGCCCTCCGGGTGCGGGATCCACTCGCCGTAGACGTCGCCGGGCGGGTCGCCGCGCAGCGCGAGGATGTTGCGGACGCCGACCGAGGCGTACCAGCCGATCACGTTCCGCAGCTCGGCGACGGAGTGGTTGACCGCGGTCAGGTGCGCCATCGGCACCAGCGTCGTCTCGGTCGCGACGCGGGCGATGCTGCGGACCGTGCCGTCGCGGCTGGAGCCGCCGGCCCCGTAGGTGATGGACATGTACGCCGGGTCGTACGGCTCGAGCTCCCGGATCGCCTTCCAGAGGACGGCCTCGTCCGCCGTGTCCCGGGGTGGGAAGAACTCGATGGAGAACTTCGGCCCGTCTCCGCGCAACCGCTCGATCACCGACGTCATACCTCGAATGTTAAGGGGCCCGGCTCTAGACTCGGTACAGGAGTGAGCGATGAGGGATGACGACGCGAGCTGGGACGAGGACGTGCGCCTGGCCGTGTACCACGCGTTCGCCCGCCACGGCCGGGCGCCGGGCGCGCCCGAGCTGGCCGACGCCGCGGGCGGGTCGCTGGCCGTCGCGAAGCAGGCCCTGCACCGGCTCGCCGACGCCCACCACCTGGTGCTCGACGAGCGGGAGCACGTCGTCCTGGCCCACCCCTTCGCCGCGAAGCCGCTCGGCTTCTCCGTGATGGGCGCGCACACGCTGTGGTGGGGCGGCTGCGCGTGGGACTCGTTCGCCATCCCGCACCTGGTCGACGCCGAGCCGGAGGTGCTGGTCGCGACCCGCTGCCCCGGCTGCGGGCAGCCGCACGCGCTGGTGGTGAACCGGTCCGCGCCGCCCGAAGGCATCCAGGTGGCGCACTTCCTGGTGCCCGCCGCGCGGATGTGGGACGACGTGCTGCACACGTGCGCGAACCAGCGCCTCTTCTGCTGCGAGTCCTGTGTGGACGCCTGGCTGGCGGAAACCGGGCAGGCCAAGGGGTCCGTGCTCGACCTGGTCACCCTCTGGCGGCTCGCCCGCGGCTGGTACGCGGGCCGGCTGGAGCGCGGCTACCGCCGTCGCGAACCGCACGACGCCGTCGCCTACTTCGCCGAAGCGGGCCTCACCGGTCCGTTCTGGGGCGCCACCGCGGAAGTCTGATTCGCCACATCGGGGTGCCCCGCCCGCCCGCGCCCCCGCGCGTTCCGCGAGGATGGCGGGATGAACGCGCCCGCCGCCGACAGCGACCTGCCCGCCCACGTCGAGCGCGCGCTGGCCGGGTTCCTCGATCGGGCGGGCACCACGATCCTCGAGACCGAGCCCACCGTGGCGGCCGGGATCGACGCGCTGCGCGGGTTCGTGCTCGGCGGCGGCAAGCGCTTGCGCCCGACGTTCGCCTGGTGGGGCTGGCGCGGCGCGGGCGGCGACCCGGCGGGCCCGGACGCCGAAGGCGTTCTGCAGGCGGTGTCCAGCCTGGAGCTGATCCAGGCGTGCGCGCTGATCCACGACGACCTCATCGACTCCTCCGACTCCCGCCGCGGCAACCCGACCGTGCACATCGCGGGCGCGAAGCTGCACGCCGACCGCGGCTGGCTCGGCTCCCCCACGACGTTCGGCCTGGCCACCGCCGTGCTGGTCGGCGACCTGGCGCTGGCCTGGGCGGACGACATGTTCGCCGACGCCCCGCTGCCCGCTGAGACGCTCGCGGCGGCCCGCCCGGCCTGGCGCGCGATGCGCACCGAGGTGCTCGCCGGGCAGTACCTCGACGTCCGCACGCAGGCCACCGGGGACGCCTCGGTCGAGGCCGCGCTCAAGATCGACCGGCTCAAGACCGCCGCCTACACCGTGCAGCGGCCGCTGCACCTGGGCGCCGCGCTCGGCGGCGCGTCCCCCGAACTGATCGCCACGCTGCTGGAGTTCGGCGGCGAGGTCGGCGTGGCGTTCCAGCTGCGCGACGACCTGCTGGGCGTCTTCGGCGATCCGTCGGTCACCGGCAAGCCCGCCGGCGACGACCTGCGCGAGGGCAAGCGCACCCTGCTCGTCGCGCTCGGCCTGCAGCTCGCGGCCGAGAAGGACGAGCAGGCCGCGGCCACGGTCATCGCGGACGCGATCGGCGACGCGGACCTCTCCGACGAGGGCGTCGAGACCGTCCGGATGGCGTTGCACCAGGTCGGCGCGGTCGACGCCGTGGAGCGCCGGATCGACGAGCTGACGACGGCGGCGATGGCCGCGCTGGACCGCGCGCACCTGGCCGAGCCGGCGCCCGCGGCGCTGACCGGGCTGGTCGTCAAGGCCACCCAGCGGACGTACTGACGTGCGGACGATCGGGCCCGCCGACCACGTCGTCGTCATCGGCGCGGGGCTGGCCGGGCTTTCGGCGACCCTGCACCTGCTCGGCGCCGGACGGCGGGTGACGCTGCTGGAGCAGGCGGACGTCCCGGGCGGGCGAGCCGGGCAGCGGAGCTTCGACGGCAACGCGGTGGACACCGGCGCGAGCGTGCTCACCATGCCGGAGCTGCTGGAGGAGGCGTTCGCCGCGGTCGGCGAGCCACTGGCCAAGAACCTGCGCCTGACCCGCCTCGATCCGGCCTACCGGGCGCGGTTCGCCGACGGCAGCTCGCTGGCCCTGCGCACCGACGGCGACGCGATGGAGGAGGAAATCCGCGCCTTCGCCGGCGCCCGCGAGGCGGCGGGCTACCGGGCGCTGCGGCGCTGGCTGACCGAGCTGTACGCGGCGCAGAAGGACCGCTTCCTGGCGGCCAACTTCGATTCGCCGCTCGACCTGGCCCGCCCCGAGCTGGCGAAGCTCGCCGCGCTGGGCGGGTTCGGACGGCTCGGCCCGCGCGTCGGCCGGTACCTGCTCGACGAGCGCGTCCGGCGGCTGTTCACCTTCCAGGCGCTGTACGCCGGTCTCGACCCGGCGCGCGCGATCGGCGCGTACGGCGTCATCGCGTACATGGACACCGTCGGCGGCGTCTACTACCCCGAAGGCGGGATGGGCGAGATCGGCCGGGCGATGACCGGGGCCGCCGCGCGAGCCGGCGCGGACGTGCGGTTCGGCACCGAAGCCGCCTGGCTGGAGCGGGTGCATTCGCGGGTGCGCGCGGTCCGGACGCGCTCGGGCGAGCGGATCGCCTGCGACGCCGTCGTGCTGGCCACCGAGCTCGCCACGGCCTACCGGCTCCTCGGCGCGCGGCCCCGACGACCCGTGCCGCTGCGCTACTCGCCGTCCGCCGTGGTCCTGCACGGGCGGACCACCGAAAAGTGGGACCTCGGCCACCACACGATCTTCTTCGGCGGCGCCTGGGAGCGGACGTTCGCCGAGATCATCCGCGAGGGGAAGCTCATGAGCGACCCGTCGCTGCTGGTCACCCGGCCGACGGCGACCGACCCGGGACTGGCCGGGCGCGGCGGTGAAATCGTCTCGGTGCTCGCGCCCGCGCCGAACCTGCGCCGCGGCCCGATCGACTGGGACCGCGTCCGCGGGCCGTACCGCGAAGAGCTGCTCCGCACGCTGGAGGCGCGCGGGCTGACCGGTTTCGGCGGCGAGTTCACCGTCGACGAGACGATCACCCCGGCGGACTGGGCGGCGCGGGGGCTCGCGGCCGGGACGCCGTTCTCGCTCGCGCACACGTTCACCCAGACGGGTCCGTTCCGGCCGGCGAACCTGGTCCGCGCGGCGGGCAACGTCGTGCTGGCCGGCTGCGGCACCACCCCCGGCGTCGGCATCCCGCCGGTGCTGATCTCCGGCCGACTGGCGGCGGAACGGATCACCGGCCGGTGAACGAACTCGACGCGGCGGGCATCACCGGCGCGGACCTCCGCGCGGCCTACACCGAATGCCGCCGCATCAACGCCCACTACGGCCGCACGTTCTTCCTGGCGACGCGGCTGCTGCCGGCCCGGGCCCGGCCCGCCGCGCACACGCTGTACGGGTTCGCGCGGATGGCGGACGAACTGGTCGACAACCCGGCACCGGGCAGCGACCCCGCGACCGAGCTGGACCGGGTCGGCGACATGGTCGACGTCGTCTTCGCGGGCGGCGCCCCGGACGAGCCGGTGCTGATGGCCCTGGCCGACACCGTGCGGCGCCACGGCCTGGCACGGGACCTGTTCGACGCGTTCCTGAAGTCGATGCGGGCGGACCTGAAGCCGGTCGAGTACCGGACGTTCGCCGAGCTCGGCGCATACATGTACGGCTCGGCCGCGGTGATCGGCCTGCAGATGCTGCCGGTGTTCGGCACGGTCGGGCCGCTCGCCGAAGCCGAGCCGGGCGCGATCGCGCTGGGCGAGGCGTTCCAGCTGACCAACTTCCTGCGGGACGTCGGCGAAGACCTCGACCGCGGACGGCTGTACCTGCCGACCTCGGAACTGGCCGCGTTCGGCGTCACCCGCGAACTGCTCGAAGCGAGACGCCCCGACCCGCGGATCCGGGCGGCGCTGGCGTACTTCGTCGCGCGGACGCGGGCGGTGTACCGGCGTGCCGAAGCCGGGGTCGCGTTGCTGCGTCCCGAATCGCGGCCGTGCGTGCGGACGGCGTTGACGTTGTACGAAGGCATCCTCGACGAAATCGCCGCGCTGGACTACGACATCCTGACGCGGCGGGCCGTGGTCCCGAAGCGGCGGAGGCTGGTGGTGGCACTACCACCCTTGGCCACGGTCTGGGCGCGCGAGACGTTCCGCGCCGGTCGTAGGCTGCGAACATGACCGAACGACGCATCCGGATCGGCCTGCAGCTCCAGCCGCAGCACGCCGACTACGACTCCATCCGGCGCACCGCGTCGGCCGCCGAAGACCTCGGCGCCGACATCGTCTTCAACTGGGACCACTTCTACCCCCTCTACGGCGACCCCGACGGCATGCACTTCGAGTGCTGGACCATGCTCGGCGCGTGGGCGGAGTCGACGTCCCGGGTGGAGATCGGCGCGCTGGTCACCTGCAACAGCTACCGCAACCCCGAGCTGCTGGCCGACATGGCCCGTACGGTCGACCACATCTCCGGCGGCCGGCTCATCCTCGGCATCGGCTCCGGCTGGTTCGAGAAGGACTACGACGAGTACGGCTACGAGTTCGGCACCGCCGGCGGCCGCCTCGACGACCTCGCCGAATCCCTCCCGCGGATCGAAAGCAGGCTCGGCAAGCTGAACCCGGCCCCGACCCGCAAGATCCCGGTGCTGATCGGCGGCGGCGGCGAGAAGAAGACCCTCAAGCTGGTGGCCAAGCACGGCGACATCTGGCACGGCTTCGGCGACCCGGAGGTCGTCGGCCGCAAGGTCAAGATCCTCGACCAGCACTGCGCGGACGTCGGCCGCGACCCGGCCGAGATCGAGCGTTCGTGCGGTGTCCAGGGCGAGCCGGACGAACTGGGCCCGAAGCTGCTCGAACTGGGCGTCACGACGTTCACGGTCGGCGTCGGCGGCCCGGACTACGACCTCGACGCACTCAAGTCGTGGATCGCCTGGCGCGACAAGACCCAGAGCTGACGCTTCACCCGCGCGCCCGGTGCGCGGCGACGCGTTCGCGCGTCGCGCACCGAGGCGAGCAGTACCGCCGCGGGCTGCCGCCACCCGTGTGGGCGAACGCCCGCCCGCACGCCGGTGACGCGCACAGCCCGCCCGGCGGTCCCTGGCGTTCGGCCAGCAGCGACGCCAGCCCCAGCGCCGACGACGTCACGAGCCACGCACCCCACGGGCCGTCGTCGGCCGCGTCGACGTGCAGGTGCCAGCCGTAGCCGTCCTCGTGGTCGGTCAGGCGCGGCGGCCTCGCGTACGCGGCGAACAACCTGTTGAGCACCGACGCCGCCGAAGCCGCGTCACGCGCCGCGAAGACTTCGCGCAGCTCGAGCGCTGCCGCACGCAGTTCCGCCACCTCCACTCGCGTCAGTGGGACGTCCGGTTCGCCGTGCTCGTGCAGCACCTGCGCCACCGCGGCCGCGTCGGGCTCCGGGACCAGCAGGACGTTCAGCAGGTCCACCGCGCGCTGCACGGAATCCCGGTGCGGAAAAGCCATACCCCATTGTAACGTCTTGCCAGTGATAAGACGTTACCTGGCCGGCGCCACCCTCGCCCGGACCGGCGACGAGCTGTCCGGGCCCGCGCTGCTGCTGCTCGGGATGACCGCGGGCCCGCACGCCGGCGCGGCACTGCTCGCCGGGCTGACCGCGGCGGCCGCCGCCGGCGGGCCGGTGTTCGGCGCCCTGCTGGACCGCAGCGCGACGCCGGGACGGCTGCTCGCCGTCGCCCTCGGCGGGTACGCAGGCGGAATTGCGCTGGTCAGCGCGACCTTCGGGCACTTGCCGCCGGAAGCCGTCGTCGCGGTGGCGGTCGTGGCCGGTCTGCTCAACCCCGCCATCGCCGGCGGCTGGACCGCGCAGCTGCCCGCGGTCGCCGGGCCCGCGTTGCCGCGGGCGAGCCGCTTCGACGCCATGACGTTCACCGCCGCCGCGCTCGCCGGCCCCGGCCTGGCCGGGCTTCTCGGCGGCCCCACCGGACTCGTGGTCGCCGTCGGTTTGGTCGCCGCGGCGATCCCGGTGGCGTGGTTCCTGCCGAAGCGGCCACCCCGGCAGAGCCGCCTCCGGGACGGCTTCCGCGTCCTGGTCCGCAACGGGCCGCTGCGGCGGGCGACCGTCGCTTCGACGATCTCCTGCACGGGGATCGGCATGGTCACGGTGTGTTACCCCCTGCTGGGCGTGGCGCACCTGCGCGGCCCGGCGGACGGCGCCCTGCTGCTGACCGTCCTGGCCGTGGCGTCCCTGCTGGCCAACGCCGTCTTCGCGAGATGGCCGCTCCCCTGGGCACCCGACCGGACCGTCCGGCTCAGCACGCTCATCCTGGCCGCGAGCTGCCTCGTGGCCGCGAGCGGGCACGGCGTCATCGCGGCGGCCGCGCTGGCCGGGATCGCCGAAGGTCCGCAGCTCACGGCGTTGTTCGCGATCCGCCACCGCGAGGCGCCGGAGCACGTGCGGGCGCAGGTGTTCACGACGGCGGCGAGCGTGAAGATCACCGGGCTGGCCGCGGGCGCGGCGGTGGCCGGTCCGCTGGCCGCGTGGTCGCTCCCCGCCTGCCTGCTGACAGCGGCGGGTGTTCAGCTGGTCGCAGCCGGTTTCAGCAGGTCAGAACGCCATCGCCTGAGCGCGCCGCTTGACCTCGGTGCCGTGGCTGGTCCGCAGGGCGTTGATCGGCGTGCTGCCGGGCAGGGTGTCGTCGGCGGTGAACAGCCACCGCAGCATCTCGGTGCGGCTGAACCCGGAGTCGGCGAGCACGGTGATCGTCCCCGTGAGGCCCTTGACCACGCCGTCCTTGACGAAGAAGTCGCTGGGCACGCACAGCTCGCCGCCGCGCTTGAGCGCGATCAGCTGCCCGTCGCGCAGCATCTGCCGGACCTTGTTGGTCGAGGTCCCGAGGACGGTCGCCACCTCCGGCAACGGAAGGACCGCGATGGCGGTGTCGAGGATGTCTTCGGCGACAGGAATCCCACTCACAGGTGACACTGTGCCACATTTCGTCCCCTCACCCGCTAGTGCGCACGGGTGACCCGCGAGGTCTCCTCCACGAGGCGTGTGCGATTCCGTACGATCCATACTCGTGACACGCACCCAACCCAGCCTGGTCGGCACGCTCTTGGAGCGGCGCTACCGGGTGGACCGGCTGCTCGCCCACGGCGGAATGTCTTCCGTCTATCGGGGGACGGACACCCGGCTGGACCGTCCGGTCGCGATCAAGATCATGGATCCGCGCTTCGCCGACGACCGGTCGTTCGTCGACCGGTTCGTGCGGGAGGCGCAGTCCGCGGCCCAGCTGCACCACCCGCACGTCGTGGCGGTGCACGACCAGGGCTTCGACCTGCCACCGGGTGCGGAGTCGGGGCTGGCGTTCCTGGTGATGGAGCTGGTCGACGGCGGGACGCTGCGCGACCTGCTGGACGACGAGGGCCCGCTGGACGTCGCGGTGGCGCTGAGCGTCGCCGAGCCCGTGCTGTCGGCGCTGGCCGCCGCGCACGCCTCCGGGCTGGTCCACCGGGACGTGAAGCCGGAGAACGTGCTGATCGGCCGGGTCGGGCAGCACACCGGCGGGGCGGTGAAGGTCGCGGACTTCGGCCTGGTGCGGGCCGTGGCGAGCGCGGGCACGACCAGCTCGAGCATCATCCTCGGCACGGTCGCCTACCTCTCCCCCGAGCAGGTCGAAACCGGCGCGGCGTCCGCGCGCGGCGACGTCTACTCGGCCGGGATCCTGCTGTACGAAATGCTGACCGGCCGGGTGCCCTACACCGGGGACACGGCCATCTCGGTGGCCTACCGGCACGTGAACGACGACGTGCCGCCGCCGAGCCTGCTGCGCCCGGACCTGCCGCCCGCCCTCGACGCCCTCGTCGTGCGCGCGACCCGGCGCGACCCGCAGCTGCGCCCGGCCGACGCCGGGGAGTTCCTCACCGAGCTGACCGCGGTGCGCGCCCAGCTGGGGCTGCTGCCGGTGACCGTGCCGATCCCGGTGTCCCACGGCCAGGGCGACCTCGCCGACACCGAGCGCACGCTGCCGCGGATCCCGCAGGTGCCGGACACCGAGAAGACGATGCCGGTGCACCGTCCGAACGCGACCCGGGCGCTCAGCCACGCCGCCGGGCCGGTGACCACGCAGGTGCCGCCCGTGGCGCCGCCCCCGCCGCGGCGGCGGAGCCGGCCGGAGCCGGAGAAGCCGCCGCAGGACAACCGCAAGCGGGCGCTCGTGATCGCGGCCGCGGTGCTGCTGCTCGGCGGGCTGATCGGGGCGTTCGCCTTCATCCTCACCGACACCGGCGGCGACAAGACCGCGCGGGTGCCGAAGCTGGTCGGGCTGAACCAGGCCGCGGCCGGCGACGCGCTGCGGGCGGTGAAGCTGAACCCGGCGTTCAGCCAGGAGTACGACAACACGGCTCCGTCGAACACCGTGCTGCGTGCCGACCCGGCCGAGGGCACCACGCTGTCGCCGAACGCGACGGTGTCCGTGGTGCTGTCGAAAGGCCGCCCGCAGGTGCCGGACATCCGGCCGGGCACCGCGCTCGCCGACGCTCAGCAGGCGATCAAGGCGGCCCAGCTGACGCCGGTCCGCGGCACCGACGACTTCGACCCGGAGGTTCCGCAGGGCGCGGTCATCCGCACGACGCCGTCGGCGGGCAGCCAGCTGACCATCGGCGGCCAGGTCACGCTCATCGTGTCGAAGGGCCCGATCCCGCTGCCGCCGGTCCCGGACGTCACCGGCCAGTCCAAGGACGACGCGTTCAGGGCGCTGCAGCAGGCCGGCTTCGAGCCGTTCCAGGCGGGCGAGGAGTTCAAGCAGAACATCCCCGCCGGCGCCGTCACCCGCACCGACCCGCCGGCGAACGCGCAGCCGAAGGCGAAGCGGATCGGCGTGTTCGTGAACAACGCCGTCCAGGTGCCGGACGTCCGGTTCCGGTCGTTCGACGACGCCCAGAAGATCCTGGAACAGGCGGGGCTCAAGGCCGACCGCGACGGCCGGGGCCGCGGCAACGGCGGCGGCCCCGGCTTCGACTTCGTGTTCCAGCAGGACCCGGAGCCGGGCACGTTCGTGGCGAAGAACTCGAAGGTCAAGCTGAAGGGCTTCGGGGGATGATCGGCAGCCGGGGCCGGGTGACGGGCACGATCGGCCCCGGCCTCATCGGCGAGGTGCTCCTGAACGTCCGGGGCGGCACGGAAGCGTTCTACGCGTACCCGGCCGACCCGGAGGAGACGTTCACGTCCGGCACCCAGGTGCTGGTGGTCGACTTCGAGCCGCCCCGGACGGTTTACGTGGAACGGTGGCAACCCCTGAGCCGCTGACGGCGTCGAAGAGGCACCAACACACCCACAACAGAAAAGAGCGAGGGGGTCGGTGCCATGAGTCTCGTGGAAATCCTGCTGGTTTCCGCCGGCGGCGTCATCGCCGTGCTGATCGTCGTGTTCGGCATCCTGCGGCTGCTGTACAAAGTGGCCGAACCGAACGAGGCGCTGATCATCTCCGGGCTGGGGGTCCGCGTCGACCGGGCGGAGACCGCGGACAGCCTGGGCTTCAAGATCATCACCGGCCGCGGGGTGAACGTCATCCCCGGGTTCCAGACCGCGCGCCGGCTGTCGCTGGACACCCGCGGGGTCAACCTGCAGGTCTCCTGCGTCACCAAGCAGGGCCTGCCGGTCACCGTGCGGGCCGTCGTCATCTACAAGGTCGGCGACGACTACGCCTCGATCGCCAACGCCGCCCGCCGGTTCCTCGACCAGCAGAAGGGCATGAACGACACGATCCACGAGCTCTTCTCCGGCCACCTGCGCTCGATCGTGGGCGGGCTGACCATCGAGGAGATGATCCACAACCGGGACGCGCTCACCGGCGAGGTGCGCCAGTCCTCGGCCACCGAGATGATCAAGCTGGGGCTGATCGTCGACTCGCTGCAGATCCAGGAGATCGACGACGAGTCCGGCTACATCAACAACCTGGGGAAGCCGCACGCCGCCGCGATCGCCGCGTCGGCCCGCATCGCCGAGGCCCAGCGCGACCAGGAGGCCGCCGAGGTCGAGCAGGTGTCGGCCGCGAAGAAGGCCGCCGCCGTCCGCGAGAGCCAGATCCAGCAGGCCGGCTACCAGGCCGAGGTCGACCAGGCGCGGGCGAAGGCGTCCCAGTCGGGTCCGCTGGCCGAGGCGACCGCGCGCCAGGAGGTCGTCGTCCAGGAGACGCGGGCGGCCGAGCTGGAGGCCGCGCTGGCCGAGCAGCGGCTGCAGTCGCAGGTCCGCAAGCCGGCCGACGCGAAGGCGTACGACACGCGCACGACGGCCGATGCCGCTCGTGACGCCTCGATCGCCAAGGCCCAGGCCGAGGCGAAGGAGACCGAGCTGCGGGCCGCGGCGGACGCGACCCGCGTGAAGACGGCCGCCGAAGCCGAGGCCCAGGCCACCAAGGCCCGCGCCGAGGCGATGGCGGGCGCGACCCGGGCGACCGGTGAGGCCGAAGCCGCCGCGGCCAAGGCCCGCGGTCTGGCGGAGGCGGAAGCCGCGAAGGCCCGCGGCCTCGCCGAAGCCGAGGCGGCCCGCGCGCGGGGCCTGGCCGAGGCGGACGCGATCAAGGCGCGCGCGGCGGCGCTGGCGGAGAACCAGGAAGCCGTCGTCGCGCAGCAGCTGGCCGAGCGCTGGCCGGAGATCGTCGAGGCGGGCGCGAGCGCGTTCGGCAACGTCGACCACATGGTCGTGCTCAACGGCGCCGACGGCATGTCCGACATGTTCGCCAAGGCGCTGTCGCTCGGCGGAACCGGTCTCGGCCTGGCCCGGCAGCTCATGGACGCCATGGGCAAGCCGACGGAGAAGGAGCTCGACGAGGCCGCCCGGCGCAACGGCGAACTGAAGCTCAGCGACTGATCCGTCACTGTCGGTGTACGGCCTCTGTGTCCCGGATCACGGGCCGCAGGGGCCGTACCCCCGTTCGGGGGCGGAAATTCCCGCTCTCTTGTCCTACCGTGGGCGCATGGTGCCGGACCGTGCGTCGCGGGCCGTCCGATGAGCTTCTTCACCGGCGGTCCCCGTGAGCGTCCCCTGTTCCCCGTTCCGGAGCAGGAGCTTTACGCGTTCAACGGACGGCACTGGACCGATCCCCCGCGCGAGTACATCGTCCCGGCCGTGCTGCCGTGGGCGCAGCCGCTGGGCCGCTCCGAGCGCACGGTGGTCGCGCTGCGGGCGATCGAGGTGTGGCCCGAGGCGCTGACACTGCGCGTCACGGTGTACTCCCGGGACAGCCTGGTCGACGATCCCGCCGAGGGGCTGATCGACCACCGGCGCAAGCCCGACTACAACGGGCTGCTGATCGGGGTGCTCTACGCCGACGGCAGCCGGGCGAGCTCCGAGACGATCTCGGTGCCGTCCGCGTCCGAACCGGAGGCCCCGGTGCTGCGGGCCACGCCGGTGGGCGGCACGCGGTTCGCCGTCGAGCACGAGGTCTTCCTGTGGCCGCTGCCTTCGGCCGGGCCGCTGAAGCTGGTCGTGCAGTGGACGGACCGGGAGATCCCGGAAACCCGCACGACGCTCGACGGCGGCGCGATCCGGTCCGCGGCGAAGGACGCCGCGGAAATCTGGCCGGGGCTCGGCAGGCGGCAGGTGAACGGCCTGCCGGTGCGCCGCGTCGGCAAGCAGGTCGCGCTCACCCCCGATTGGGGGACGTCGGTGGCCCAGGCGGAAGAACCCAAGCCTGCTCCGGGCGAATGAATCTTTTTCTTGATCTGTGAGCCCCGGCACCACCGCACGGGGTATCTCGAATGGCTGAACGGGGTGGGTAGTTAGCGTCGTGGAAACACTTCGACCACCCGGCCGTCATGTCGGGCTGGTGCAGTGGGTCCAATCCCTTCCGACGCACGTGGCCGTGCGCCCCCCGCGAACCCGGAAAGGTCGCCCATGGCAGGCTCGCCGCTCAGCGCACTCGACGTCGCTTTCCTTTGCCTGGAAAGCGAAACCACCCCGATGCACATGGGAGCGGTGGTCACCTTCACCGCCCGCGGCCCGGTGGACCCGGCCGCGTTGACGGCGTTGCTCGCCCAGCGCGCCGCCCGGCTGCCGAAACTGCGCCAGCGGGCCCGCTCGGAACTGTTCCCGCCGGGTTCGGCCAGCTGGAGTGACGACCCGGAATTTGTTGCGGCCGACCACATTCACCACGTCGTGTTGAGTTCGCTGTACGAGCCGGACCCCTTGTCCGCGTACGCGTCGCGGTGGATCGCCGAACCCCTCGACACGACCCGGCCGCTGTGGCACCTGACGCTCGTCACCGGGCTGCCGGACGGGAAGTTCGCGCTCCTGCTGAAACTGCACCACGCGCTGACCGACGGCGCCGGCGCGTACGCGGTCGCGGCCGGGCTGCTCGACGGCGTGAAGCTGCCGGAGCGGATCCCCGCGCCGATCCCCGCCCCGCGCTCCACTTTGGACACGGTGAAGGACGCGCTGGGCACGGTGTGGGGCCAGGCCGGGATCGCCTCGTCGCTGGTGCGGGCGGCCCGCCCGCCGCTCTCGCCGGTGTCGGCACCGCCGTCGGCCGAGCGGCGCCTCGGGTTCGTCCGGCTGCCGCTGACCGAACTGCGCCGGGTGCGCCGCGCGCACGGCGGCACGACCAACGACGTCGTGCTGGCGGTGCTGTCGGGGGCGCTGCGCGAGTGGCTGGTGAACCGCGGGCAGCGCGCCGACGGCCGCACGCTGCGCGCGCTGATCCCGGTGAGCGTGCGCGGCCGGGCCGGTGAGCAGCTCGGCGGCAACAAGCTTTCGGGCTACCTGTGCGACCTGCCGGTGGGCGAGGACGACCCGGTCGAGCGGCTGCGGGCGGTCCGCCGGGCGATGACCCGCAACAAGGCGGCCGGCCCGAGCCGCGGCGCGGGCGCCCTGCCGCTGCTGGCCGACCACGTCCCGCCGCTGCTGCACCGCCTGGGCACCCGCACGGCGGGCCAGGCCGCGCCGATGCTGTTCGACCTGGTGATCACGACGGTCCCGCTGCCCCCGGCCCGCCTGTCGCTGCACGGCGCCCGCCTGGCCGAGGTCTACCCGTTCGTGCCGCTGGCCCCGCGCCACGCGGTGGGCATCGCGGTCGCGACGTACCGGGACTCGGTCCACATCGGACTGCAGGCCAACGGCGCGGCGGTCCCGGACGTGGGTTCGCTGCGGGACGCGGTGCTGAAGTCGGCGGCCCGGCTGCTCGACGCCTCTTAACCCCCGGTGGCCGCCCGGATCAGCGCCTGGGCGGCCCACCGCATCACCTCGGTGGCCTCGTCCGGCTCCAGGTGACACGCGTCGCGGGTGACGATCAGCGCCTCGACCCCGTAGACGAGCATCAAGGCCATCGTCAGCCGGCGGTGCGCCTCGGGCGGCAGCTTGCCCTCGAGCGGCTCGACGGCTTGCCGCGTCATGCGGATCCGGGTCTCGCCGCGCACCGGCGCCTCCGCCGACGTGCCGCCTTGCTCGAACCAGCGGTCGAGGTTCGCGCGGACCAGGGCGCGCCAGTACGCCTCGTCGCCGAACTGCATGTCCGCGGCGTACCGGATCACCGCGTCGATCCGCTGCGCCGGGTCGTCGCCGGCGCCCTCGATCAGCTCGCCGAGGTGGACCTCGTCGGCCGAGCGCGTCGCCAGGCCGGTCCACAGCGACTGCGGGTTCGGGAAGTAGCGGTAGGCCGTCGCGGTCGAGACCATCGCGGCCTCGGCCACGTTGGCCACCGTCATCGGGCGCCCGTCCCGGACCAGTCCCGCCGCCGCGTCGAGCAGCGCGGTGCGGGTGCGCTGTTTCTGGTTGTCGCGGCTCATCGTGAGAAAATCTCCTTGACATGAGAGACCTTTCTCATGACGATAGCACTATCCCAGGAGGGGGAGGCTCATGACACCGGAAGAAATGGACAAAGTCCTCGACGCGCACTTCGCGGCCGAGGCGGCGCACGACCTCGACGCGATCCTCGCGACGCTCAGCGATGACGTCGTGCACGACGCGGTCGGGTTCCCCGTGGAGAAGCTGCGGGACCACGAAGCGATCCGCGACCGCTACGAGTTCCTGTTCGGGGCGATGCTCGACGAGCGGATCGAGCCCGTCTCGCGGCTGCACGGCGACGGCTTCGTCGTCGACGAATGCCAGGTCACCTGCCTCACCGGCGAAGGCTTCCCGGGCGCACCGGCCGGGCAGCGGGTGACGTTCCGGCTGCTGCACGTCTGCGAGTTCCGCGACGGCCGGATGACCCGCGAGAACGTCTGGCAGGGCCCGCCCATCCCGGTCGCGCGATGACCACCGTCGTCCTGGCCGGCGCCTGCCCCGTGGCCACCACCGAGATCACGGTGGTGGCCACGGCGGGCACCGGCACCGAAGCGATCGAGGCCGTCCGCGAGCACGGCCCGGACGTCCTGGTGCTGGACCTCGCGCTGGGCGCCGGCGTGGCGGCCCGCGCCGGGGTGCCGGTCCTGGCGATCACGGCCCCGGACGACACGGCGATCGCGGGGGCCCTGCGTGCCGGAGTGCGCGGCTTCCTTCCGGCGCACCCCGCACCGGCCGACGTCACGCGCGCGATCCGCAACGTCGCGGCCGGCGCGGTCGTGTTCGGCGACGGCCTCGCGGACCGGATCCCCCGGCTGCTGCTGTCCCCCGCACCCCTGCCTGACCTCAGCCCGCGGGACCGCGAGATCCTGGCACTGGCCGCGGGCGGCGTCGCCGACGCGGTGATCGCGCGCCGGCTCGGGATCGCGCCCAAGACCGTGCGCAACCGGGTGTCGGAGATCAGCGGGAAACTGGGGGCCAAGGGCCGCGCGGAGGCGCTCACCCTGGCCCGCACCGCCGGCCTGGCGCCGGTCTAGACGAGTAATGCGTAACTCGGTCGGCGAACATCCTGTTCACCTCCGAAGCGCGATGGCTGCGGTTGCTCGGCTGTTCCCGCTCGGGTGATTGGCAGACCCGCACCTCTCCGGGGGTGCTTCGTCGTTGCGGACCGGCGGCCGGCAACGCAAGCCGACCAACGGCGCAAGCCAACCGGGCCAGCACGCGAACCGCAGGCCGGGAGCGCAAGCTGAACCCGACCGCCGACTGAAACTCCCACCGGAGGGGCGGGGGAGGTCGGACCCGCTCTGCCGCGGGTTCACCCTGCCGCTGCTGCCGAGTCTGCCGCGGCTTCAAAGACAAAAGCGTCCTCGCCGGACGGGCAGGCTCCGGGATGGCCACGGCTCCCGCTGTCTCCCCGACTTCTGGAGGTGGGCCGCGGGGTGGTCATCCCGTCGCCTGAACGAGGCCTATCACTTTGAGCCGGGCCCGCAAGCCTGCGTCGTCTGGTCCCGTTGCGCTGTTGGTTGCGGGCCCGGCTCAAAGTGATTTTCAGGCCTCAGGCGACGGGATGACCACCCAGCTCCGTCATTTGAGGGGGCATCACCCGGCCACTAACCGAGTTACGCATTACTCGTCTAGCCCCGGAGCATCTCCGCGACCAGGAACGCCAGCTCCAGGGACTGCTGCGTGTTCAACCGCGGGTCGCACGCCGTCTCGTAGCGGCCCGACAGGTCGATGTCCGAGATCTCCTGGGCGCCGCCCAGGCACTCGGTGACGTCCTCGCCGGTCAGCTCCACGTGGATGCCGCCCGGGTAGGTGCCCAGCTTGTTGTGCACCTCGAAGAAGCCCTGGACCTCGTCGACGATCCGGTCGAAGTGGCGGGTCTTGTAGCCGGTCGACGACTCGTGGGTGTTGCCGTGCATCGGGTCGCACTGCCAGATGACCTTGTGCCCGGACGCCTCGACCTTCTCCACGATCGCCGGCAGCACCTCGCGGACCTTGCCGTTGCCCATCCGCGCGATGAGCGTCAGCCGGCCCGGCTCGGAGCGCGGGTCGAGCCGCTCGACGTACTCCAGCGCCTGCTCCGGCGTGGTCGTCGGGCCGATCTTCAACCCGATCGGGTTGGCCAGCAGCTCGGCGAACGCGATGTGCGCGCCGTCCAGCTGGCGGGTCCGCTCGCCGACCCAGAGGAAGTGCGACGACAGGTTGTACAGCTTCGGGTTGGCCGCGTCGGCCTTGTCCAGCCGCAGCAGCGCGCGCTCGTAGTCGAGCAGCAGCGCCTCGTGGCTGGCGAAGATCTCGGTCGACTGCAGGGACGTGTCGGTGACCCCGCAGGCGTTCATGAACCGCAGGCCACGGTCGATTTCGCCGGCCAGCTGCTCGTAGCGCTCCCCCGCCGGCGACGACGTCACGAAGTCCTTGTTCCAGTCGTGCACCTGGTGCAGGTCGGCCATGCCGGCGCCGGTGAGGGCGCGGACCAGGTTCATCGCGGCGCCCGCGTTCGCGTAGGCCCGGATCATCCGGCCGGGGTCGGGCACACGCAGCTCGGGCTTGGCGACCAGGGAGTTGATGATGTCGCCGCGGTACACCGGCAGGCCCAGCGCGTCCGTCGCGGCCGAGCGCGGCTTCGCGTACTGGCCGGCGATGCGCCCGACCTTGACCACCGGCAGGCTCGCGCCGTAGGTGAGCACGACCGCCATCTGCAGCAGCGTGCGCAGGTTGGCGCGGATGTGCGGCTCGGTGTTGGACTCGAACGTCTCCGCGCAGTCGCCGCCCTGCAGGAGGAAGGCCTCGCCGCGGGCGACCATCGCCAGCCGGTCCTTGAGCCGGTCGATCTCGGCCGGCACGGTGATCGGCGGCACGCTCTCCAGCACGCCGCGGACCCGGCGGGTCGCCTCGGGGTCCGGCCACTCCGGCTGCTGCGCGGCCGGGAGCGCCAGCGCCTTGTCGAGCCGTTCCCGCAGTTCGGGCGGCAGGGGCGGCAGCTCGGGCAGTGTGTCGACGGGGACGTCCACAGTCCAGTTCACGCAGACCAGGATAAGGTTCGCGCCGCGCCGCACGTCGCCCGGTTGTCCGGAGCGGCGCGGTCACGCAGCGCGACCACCCCACCCCGGACGTGCCTCCCGCTCAGCAGGGACGCACCGAAGCCACCCGCATCAGTACATTGGCACCCGAGAACGCCGGGATTCGCACCGCGAAACCGAGGTACTTCGGTTGCGCGTACAGGCACCAGGCGTCCTGGCTGCCATTGCTTTCGGAAAACGCGGCGAACGGCGGATCGATCGACGGAATCGGCCCCGCGGTGCACATCGCCGTTCCACCGGAGCCGCGCAGCCACAGGGACTCCGGAATGCAGACCGGACCTTTCACGGCGGACTGCGCGGAGGCCGTCGGCGCGGCCAGCAGGACCGCGGCCAGCACGGACACGACGAAGAACATCATCTTTTTCATTGTTTTTCCCCTTGATTCCCCCGAGGGGGAAATGTCCCCCTCACCGTCCAGACTGACAGGAACGGTCCGCCGCGGGGAAGACCCCGTCACGCAGATAGCCCAGCACTGCTTCGTTTCCGCAAGCGTTTTCCCGCGTGAAAACGCCGTGCCCGCCGGCCTCGACGGTCACCATCCGCGCACGGTCCGCGAACGCCGCCCGCGTCTCGCGCGCGCCGGACACCGGGGTGGCCGGGTCGCGCAGGTTCTGCACCAGCAGGATGTTCGCCGGACCGGGGCCGCCGACGCGCACCGGCGGCTCGGTGCGTTCGACCGGCCAGAACGCGCACGGGTTGACGTTCGCCGCGGCCGGGCCGAACATCGGGTGCCGCACCCGTTCGCGTTCGACCGCGTGCCGGTAGTAGCCGACCCGCTCGGGCCAGTCGGAGTCGTTGCAGATCACCTGCAGCTGCAGCGCGGCGCGGTTGTCGCCGTCGAGCGGGCCGGCCGCAGCCCGCGCGGTGCCTGCCCATTCCCGGGCCAGCGCCGGGAAGAAGGCGTCGTCGTAGAGGCCGTTCCACGTGTCCGACCGGAATTCCGGCCCGCGGACGGCGGCGAGCTCGAAGAACTTCGCCGTCACCGCCGCCGGCGTCCGCCCCAGGTGGTACACGTCGTCGCGCTGGGCCGCCCACGCGGCGAACTCCGGGAAGCGGTCGTCGAAGCCTTCGGCGAACCGCTGGTTGGCGCGGACGTCGAGCCCGCGCGGGCCGAGGACGCTGTCGAGGACGATCCGGTCGGTGCGGCCGGGGAACATCGACGCGTAGGCGGCGCCGAGGTAGCTGCCGTAGGAGACGCCGTAGTAGGAGATCTTGTTCTCCCCCAGCGCTTCCCGGATCCGGTCGAGGTCCCGGGCGGTGTTCGCGGTCGTCATGTGCGGCAGCAGGTCCTTTGTGGACGCGCTACCGCACTTCGCCGCCACGGCCCGTGCATCCACCGCGGTGGCGATGACGTCCCCCGGCCCGTCCGCGTACGGGCCGAGGACCGCGCCGCGTTCCTCCGGCGTCGTCATGCCGCAGGTGACCGGCGTGCTGTAGCCGGTGCCGCGGGGGTCGAACCCGATGACGTCGTAGGCGTCCGGCAGGCCGGAGCCGCCCGTCCGCTGCAGCAGCTGGGCGGGCATGGCGAGCCCGGGGCTGCCCGGCCCGCCGGGGTTCATCAGCAGCACGCCGCGGCGCTTGCCGGGGGTGCCGGCGTGGCGCGACAGCGTGAGCTCGATGGTGCGATCGGGGTGGGCGTAGTCGAGCGGCACGCGCAGGGTGGCGCACTCGAGGCCGGCCGTCGGGGACGGCGTCATGCCGTAGTCCGGGCAGGGGGCCGTCCACGGCAGCCTCGGGGCCGCGTCCGCCGGTGGCGCCGCGAGCGAGGGCAGGAAGGCCAGCGCGATCAGGGTTTTCCGCATGCCCCGAGCTTGCTGCGCTCTGTTCGCGCGGACGTCAGCCCAGGGACCGGAACCTTTGCTCCGCCCCTGGGCTGACGCGGGTCACGCGGCTTGCGCGCGGTTGTACAGGTTCTGCGCGTCGGCGCCGAAGTACGGCCCGAACATGTAGCCGGGCAGGAAGTTGTAGCCGAAGCTGTTCACCGAAGCCTGCACACCGGTGCCGGTGCCCTCGTTGAACGAGAGGAACCACGGACCGCCGCTGGAGCCACCGGTCATGTTGCAGCTCATGCCGTGGTCCTTGGTCAGCAGGAAGTCGGTGAAGGTGCTGCCGCTGCAGTAGATCAGCTTCGTACCGTCGTAGGGCGCGGCGGCCGGGTAGCCGAAGGTGTACATGTTCTGGTTCTTCGGCTGGTTGAAGGCGATGCCCTGCGCGCCGACGACGTCGGTGAGCCGCTGCGAGTTGAGCGGGTTGACGACGGCCATGCCGACGTCGTAGTTGATGTCCTCACTGGCTTGCCACTGCGGCGTGGTGAGCGTGGTCTTCGCGCTCCACTGGCCGTAGGGGGCGTTGCCGTTGTTGTAGCCGGGCACGAAGACCCACTGGGTGTGCCAGGTGCCCTGGTACTTGACGCAGTGCCCGGCGGTGACGACGACGCTGCCGTTGGTGCTGGTGACGGCATCCCCGGAGCAGGAGGCTTTCTGGCCGTTGAAGAGGAAGAACACCCGCCCGGCGGTCTGGGTGACCTTCCCGCCGCCGGTCCAGGGCCCACCGCCGTTCGGGATGCTCTGGATGATCGCGCTCTGCCCTTTGGCCACCTCCTTCGGCGTCGCGGCCGGAGCCTTGACGAGCTTGTCCATCGGAACGGCCGCCCGCATGGCATCGGGCGTCCAGAAGGGTTTGGGAGCGGCCTGGGCCGGGGTTCCGACGAGGGCCAACGCAAGGGCGAGGATGGCGGTGATCACCGCGGTTTTCGTGTGCTTCAAGACGCCCCACCTTCCGCAGAAGTGAATCGTCGCAAAGGCGACACAGCTACTCGAAAGTAGTTGGCTGTGTACAGAGTGCACAGCCGCCGTTCGGGGTAACGCGTTCAGGCCGGTCAGGCGTCCTCGGAGTCCAGACCCAACCGGGCCTCCTGCAGGGCCACGAACTGATCGACGACGTCGGCCAGCCCGGACTGCTCGACGGGGTTCAGCAGTGGGAGGACTCGCGCCCAGTCACCACGCTGCATGTACTCGGCGAGCACCCGCGACCGAAGGGGCCCGTCGACTCGGCCCGCGATCGCCAGCAATGCCGTTTCCCGTTCGAACCTGTTGAGCGACGTGGCGGCCAGGTGCAGAGCCCGCTCACCATCGTGCACGGCGAACTCCTCCAGGAACGCCAAGGCCACCCGGCCACCCTCGACACCGAAACCGCTCAGGATTTCGAGCCCATCGGCGCGCCCCGCGACTCCCAGCGCCTTCGCCAGCGCTTCGGTGAGCCTGTCCCCGGCCCGTCCGCCACCGCCGTCCCGGCGGACGATGCCGACGGCGTCATCGATCCTTCCCATGGCGCACAACTCTTCGACCACGCGGCCCTGCGCCTGCTCGCGGCCGTGGTCGCTTTCCACGGCATCGGCTCGCTCGAGCGCACGGTCGGGCAGTCCTGCCGCACAGAAGAACTCGACCGCACGCCGCTCGTCGAGAGCATCGATCCGCCCTCCGGAAAGGCCGTCGACCCGTTCGACGATGCGGAGTATTTCGCCACTGTTCTCCTCAGCTCGGAGGCGGCGAAGCAATGGCGTGAGCGTCTTCAGCACCGTTGCCGGGTCGCCGAGCCGGAACGCGAGCGGCTCCGCGACCTTCACCTCGCCCGACTCCGCCAGGAACAGAGCAACCTTCTCGATGTCGTAGGGAGCCGGCTCGGAAACCAGGAGCACCCCGGCGAGCCGCTCGGCCGCCTCGACGTTCTTCGTCGTCGTGACGAATTCCATGAAGCGCCGCAACACACTGCCATAGCGGTAGGAGCCGCCTACCCGACGTGCGATCGCTTCCGCGCGGCCGGCCAGCGTCCACGTCGTTTCGACATCACCCGAGAGGAGCGTGCCCTCGGCCAGCGCAGTGAGCGCTCCGGCCCACGCAGCGAGTTCCCGCTCGCCGTCCGTATCCGGCACCTTGGTGCGCACCAACGCCTCGGCGCGTTCCACTTCCCCCTTGGTGCCGAGGTGTCCCAGCACCTTGTGGAAGCCGAGTTCGTCGTAGTGGTCACCCAGCCCACCGAGCGCGGATTCCGCAAAATCGACATCGTCGCCCTGGAGGGCGCTGTCGATGATCGTCAGGACGAAGCTTTCGCGGCGCCCCTCTTCGAGCACTTCCAATCCGGCGATCGCCGATGCGGGATCGGTCCGTGCGGTCGCTTCGAGGTCGATGCGACTGAGCAGTTTCCGCGCCGATTCGTCGTCGAGCCTGCCGATCAACCGGCGCGCCTCCGATTTTTCGCCGGCCAGGAAGAGCAAGCGAGCGGCTTCCGCGATCACGCTGGACATGGACAGGGGAAACAACCGCGACGAAAAGCCGAGTGCGGACTCGATGAATCCGGCCCTGACCAACGAAAGCGCCACCGAGTGAATCGTCTCCTGCCGGATCAGCCCCTCCCCGATCTCCCCGGCGGCGGCCACGAGCAGGTCGACATCTTCCGGCCGTTCGGCGGCAGCGATCTCGAGCAGCTCTCGCGCGCGCCAATCGGCCTCCGCAAAACCTTCGGACAGCGATCTCGCGCGGACGAAGTCCCCGGCTCCGGCGACAGCGCGCACGAGCCGGCTGCGCAGGCGGGGGTCGGAATCTTCGTGCAGGACTTCGGCCACCAACCGATCGACCCGATCGGTCCGCCCGGCCTGCACCATGACCCTCACCAGTTCGCCGATGGCTTCGGCCCGCCGGTTCTTCGCCGAAATCGACCGTGCGAGGGCTTCGGCCCGGTCAAACTCGCCCATCCTGGCCCACAACGCCGGGAGCCGCGCGGGCGTCCGCGCATTCCGGTCGCTGAGGTCGTCGCGGTGCATGGTGAGTTTGACCAGGCTCACGACGTCGGGATCGGGCGAAGCGCAGATCGCGGCGTGGGCTTCGGCGACTTCGGCCTGGGCCGCTTCTTCGCCGCCGGCGACTTCGATGAGGCGACGCTGCCTCGCCAGGTCGGTGACGCACTCGACCATCCGGCCGAGCTGCCCGGTTTCCTGGAGCAACCGCGGGTAGCCGTGCAACAGGAACTGCGGCGTCTCGGGCGGCCACCCCCTGGCTCGATAGCTTTCGGCCCATTGCACGATCCGCTCGGCGTAGGCGCGCACCGCCTCGCCGAGCCTGTCCGCTGCTTCGGCGTACAAGCCCTGATGGCCGAGCAGATAGACCTCGGGAGCGGTCTCGGGCCGCCAACGGGCGCGCCGACGGCTGAAAGCCCGGCTTTCGACGCTGTTCAGGACCGCGCCGAGGCGGGTCCCGCCCAGGAGTTCTCCGAGATCCCGGCGGCTGAGCCCGCTGCGGGCGGCCACGAGCAAGCCGAGGACGTCTTTCGCTTCACCTGCGTCTACACCCAGCAACCGGTTGAGATCGCGCGTCATCGCGTATTCCGCCGCGGAAGCCGCGGGGGAGGGGGCGAGCTCGCGGACGATCGCCGGATCACGCAGGGGGTGATCGTCGGGCAAGTCCGGCGGGATGCCGGGATTCGGCCGTCCCGAGACGATGACCCGCAGGCCGTGGGCCGGCCGCCGGGGCAGCAGGGCCGCGATGCTCTTGGCCCCGTGCTCCTCGCCCGCACCCCGGTCTTCGTCGAGCCCGTCGACGACGAGGACCAGCCGCCGGCCGCGCTCCGAGCACGCCTTCGCGGCGGCATCGAGCAGACTGCGGAAACGGGATTCGCTCACCGGCTCGGGGGCCTTGACCCGCGCCACCACTGCCAGCTGCGGAACCACTTCGGCCAGGAAACCCGCGCGGGTATCGGCCCTCGTGTCCCGAGCCGTGATGAGGAACGAGACGATCCGGACTTCCTCGGGCGCGTCGAGCACGAACCACGACATCAGCGCGGTCTTCCCGCTCCACGCTTCCGCCCTCCACCAAGCGTAGGAAGGGGCGGGATCGGCTGCCAGGCAGAACCGCCTCAGCTCGGCCAGCTCGCTCGTGCGCCCCTCCAGGTTGCCGGGCGCCGCGTCGCGGACCGTCTCCAGGTACCCCGACTCTTCCACATCGGGCACGCCGTACTGGACGTTGCCGACGACCGTGCCGATCTGGAGAACGCTCCCGGTCATGTCCCCACCGATGGTGATCGAGTTCTCGATGGTGCCCGGCTCTTCTTTCTCCGGCTGGGTCATCCACGATCCTCCCCGCGCCCGTCCACTGGCTCTCCCAGCGTCGTCGGCCGAGCGCGGGGCGTTACACCCACGATGACGAAGGCCCCCTCGCCAGCGGCGAGGGGGCCTTCGAACCGAACCGATCAGACGACGGCGAGCGGAAGCGCCGTCGGGTGCACCGGCGCCGGCAGGTCGGACGCCCCGGTCAGGTATGTGTCCACCGCGTTGGCCACCGACCGGCCCTCCGCGATCGCCCACACCACCAGCGACGCGCCCCGGTGCGCGTCACCACAGACGAACACCCCCGGGGTCTCCGTCTGCCAGTCCGCTCCGCACGACAGCGTTCCTCGGCGGGTCAAGGACAAGCCCAGGTCGGAAATCAGCGGCATCTCCTCGACGCCCTCGAAGCCGATCGCCAGGAGGACCAGGTCCGCCGGGAGCGTCTCGATCTCGTCGTTGATCGGGAGGACCTCGCGGCGGCCCGTCTCCGGGTCCTTCTGGACGCGGACCTGCTGCAGCTCCACCGCCGTCACGCGGCCCTCGGCCGAACCCACGAACCGCTTGACCGCCACCGCGAACTTGCGCTCGCCCGCCTCCTCGTGCGCCGCGTACGTGCGCAGGATGTACGGCCACGTCGGCCACGGCGAGCGGGCATCGTCGCGAACAGACGGCGGCATCGGGTACTGGTCGAGCTGGGTCACCGACAGCGCTCCCTGGCGGGTCGCCGTGCCGTAGGAGTCCGCGCCCGTGTCGCCGCCGCCGATGATCACCACGTGCTTGCCGCGGGCGTCGATCGACGGCGGGCCGTCGCCCTCCACGTACTTGTTGGCCGGGACCAGGTGCTCCATCGCCAGGTGGATGCCCGCCAGCTCGCGGCCCGGCGTCGTCGTGTCGTCGCGGCCGCGCAGCGCGCCCACCGCCAGCACCACCGCGTCGTACTGGGCGCGCAGGTCCGCCACCGACAGGTCGACGCCGACCTCGCAGCCCGTCACGAACCGGGTGCCCTCCTTGCGCAGCTGCGCGAGGCGCCGGTCGAGGACCTTCTTCTCCATCTTGAACTCGGGGATGCCGTAGCGCAGCAGCCCGCCGAGGCGGTCGTCGCGCTCGTACACCGTGACCTCGTGCCCGGCGCGGGTCAGCTGCTGGGCCGCCGCCAGCCCGGCCGGGCCGGAGCCGACGACCGCCACCCGGCGGCCACTGGACACTTCGGACACCTGCGGCTGGACGTAGCCCGCTTCCCAGGACTGGTCGGCGATCGTCTGCTCGACGCGCTTGATCGACACCGGCCCGCCCGACAGGGGCGAGATCGACAGCACGCAGCCCGCCTCGCACGGCGCCGGGCACAGCTTCCCGGTGAACTCGGGGAAGTTGTTGGTCGCGTGCAGCCGGTCGCTCGCCGCGGCCCAGTCGCCGCGGCGGACCAGGTCGTTCCACTCCGGGATCAGGTTGCCCAGCGGGCAGCCGGAGCCGCCGGAGTGGCAGAACGGGATGCCGCAGTCCATGCACCGCGACGCCTGCTTGCGCACCTGCTCGTTGCGCTCGGCGGGGTCGACGTCCGCGTAAACCTCGCCCCACGAAGAAAGCCTTTCTTCGTAGGACTTCTTCGCGGGCTCTTCGCGTTCGAACTTCAGGAAACCGGTCGGGTCAGCCACGAGCGGCCTCCATGATCGCTTCGTCGACGTCGCGGCCGGCAGCGCGCGCTGCCTTCGCCGCGTCCAGGACCCGCTGGTAGTCGCGCGGCATCACCTTGGTGAACGCCACCGACCGGCGCGGCCAGTCGCCCAGGAGCGAGGCCGCCACCGCGGAGCGGGTGAGATCGTAGTGCTGTTGCACGGTTTTCTTCAGCCACGCCAGGTCGTCGGCGGTCGGGCGCAGCAGGTCCACCATGTCCTGGTTGACCTTCTTCGCGTCGACGTCGAGGACGAAGGCGATGCCGCCGGACATGCCGGCCGCCAGGTTGCGCCCGGTCGGGCCGAGCACCACCGCGCGGCCGCCGGTCATGTACTCGAAGGCGTGGTCGCCGACGCCCTCGGCGACGACCGTGGCGCCGGAGTTGCGGACGCAGAAGCGCTCGCCGACCTGGCCGCGCAGGAAGATCTCGCCGCCGGTGGCGCCGTAGGCGATCGTGTTGCCCGCGATCGTCTGCGCCTCGGCGGCGAACGTCGCCTCCGGGTCGGGGCGGACGACGACCCGGCCGCCGGACAGGCCCTTGCCGACGTAGTCGTTCGCGTCGCCGACCATGTCGAGGGTGATGCCGCGCGGCAGGAACGCGCCGAGCGACTGGCCCGCCGAACCGGTGAGCGTGACGTGGATCGTGCCCTCGGGCAGGCCGTCGCCGCCGTAGCGGCGGGTGATCTCCGAGCCGAGCAGCGTGCCGACGGTCCGGTTGACGTTGCGCACCGGCAGCTCGATGTTCACCTGGTGCGCGTCTTCCAGCGCCGCCTCGGCGAGCTGGATCAGCGTGCGGTCCAGCGCGTGCTCGAGGCCGTGGTCCTGGCCGCGGGTGCGCCGCTTCGCGCCGCCGTACGGCGTCTCCGAAGGCATCTCGAAGATCGGCGCCAGGTCCAGCCCGGAGGACTTCCAGTGGTCGACGGCCTCGTCGGTGTTCAGCAGCTCGGCGTGGCCGATGGCCTCGTCGAGCGTGCGGAAGCCCAGCGCGGCCAGGGTTTCCCGGACTTCTTCGGCGACGAACTTGAAGAAGTTGACCACGTGTTCGACCTCGCCGGTGTAGCGCTTGCGCAGCTCGGGGCTCTGCGTGGCGACGCCGACCGGGCAGGTGTCGAGGTGGCAGACGCGCATCATGATGCAGCCCGCGACGACGAGCGGCGCGGTCGCGAAGCCGTACTCCTCGGCGCCGAGCAGCGCCGCGATGACGACGTCGCGCCCGGTCTTCATCGCGCCGTCCACCTGCACGGTGATCCGGTCGCGAAGACCGTTGAGCAGCAGCGTCTGCTGGGTCTCGGCGAGGCCGATCTCCCACGGCGTGCCCGCGTGCTTGAGCGAGTTCATCGGCGACGCGCCGGTGCCGCCGTCGTGGCCCGAGATGAGCACGACGTCCGCGTGCGCCTTGGACACGCCCGCCGCGACCGTGCCGACCCCGAGCGAGGACACCAGCTTCACGTGGATGCGGGCGTGCTCGTTGGCGTTCTTGAGGTCGTGGATCAGCTGGGCCAGGTCCTCGATGGAGTAGATGTCGTGGTGCGGCGGCGGCGAGATGAGGCCGACGCCCGGCGTCGAGTGCCGGGTGCGCGCGATCCACGGGTACACCTTGTTCGGCGGCAGCTGGCCGCCTTCGCCGGGCTTCGCGCCCTGCGCCATCTTGATCTGGATGTCGTCGGCGTTCACCAGGTACTCGCTGGTGACGCCAAACCGGCCCGAAGCGACCTGCTTGATCGCGCTGCGGCGCTCGGGGTCGTAGAGCCGCTCGGGGTCTTCGCCGCCCTCACCGGTGTTGGACCGGCCGCCGATGCGGTTCATCGCGATGGCCAGGGTTTCGTGCGCCTCGGCCGAAATCGAGCCGTACGACATGGCGCCGGTGTTGAAGCGCTTGAAGATCGCCTCGGCGGGCTCGACCTCGTCGAGCGGCACCGGCTCGCGGACGCCTTCCTTGAACTTGAACAGCCCGCGCAGCGTGCCGCCCTCGCGGTAGAGGCGGTGCACCTCGTCGGTGTACTTGCGGTAGACCTCGTCGCGGCCGGTCTTGGACGCGTGCTGCAGCAGGAACACCGTCTCCGGCGTGAACAGGTGCAGCTCGCCCTCGCGGCGGTAGGCGTACTCGCCGCCGGTCTCGAGTCCACGGTGGACGCGGTCGGTCGGGTTCTCCGGGTACGCGCGGCGGTGGCGCGTCGCGACCTCTTCGGCGAGCACCTCCAGGCCGACGCCGCCGAGCTTCGACGACGTCCCGGTGAAGTACTCGTCGAGCAGGTCCTGGCTCAGGCCGAGGGACTCGAAGACCTGGGCGGCGGTGTACGCGCCGACCGTCGAGATACCCATCTTGGACATGATCTTCAGGACGCCCTTGACCAGCGCCTGCACGTAGTTGCGGACGGCCTTGGCGGGCTCGATGCCGGTGACCGCGCCCTGCCCGATCATGTCTTCGATGGTCTCGAAGGCCAGGTACGGGTTGACCGCGGCGGCGCCGTAGCCGAGCAGCAGCGCGATGTGGTGCACCTCGCGCGCGTCACCGGATTCGACGACCAGCGCGACGCGCAGGCGTTCCTTGGTGCGCACCAGGTGGTGGTGCACCGCGGAGACCAGCAGCAGCGACGGGATCGGCGCCATCCGGTGGTCGGAGTCGCGGTCGGACAGCACCAGCGTGCGCGCGCCGGCCGCGATCGCCTCGGACGCCTCGCGCCGGACGCGCTCGATGGCCGCGGCGAGCGCCTCGGCGCCACCGTCCACTTCGTACAGTCCGGAAAGGACGCTGCAGGCGAAGCCGGGGAGGTCGCCGTCGTCGTTGATGTGGATGAGCTTGGCGAGCTCGTCGTTGTCGATGACCGGGTACGGCAGCTTCAGGTGGCGGCACGACGCCGGGCCGGGGGCCAGGAGGTTGCGCTCCGGGCCCATGATCCGCGCCATGCAGGTGACGAGCTCCTCGCGGATCGCGTCCAGCGGCGGGTTGGTCACCTGCGCGAAGTTCTGCTTGAAGTAGTCGTAGAGCAGCCGGGACCGCTTCGACAGCACCGCGGGCGGGGTGTCCGACCCCATCGAACCGATCGGCTCGCTGCCCTTCTCGGCCATCGGCGCGAGCAGGATCTTGAGCTCTTCTTCGGTGTAGCCGAAGGAAAGCTGGCGGCGCAGCACGGAGTCGTGGCTCTGCACGACGTGGTCGCGGTCGGGCAGCTCGGCGATCTGGAGCAGGCCCGCGTGCAGCCACGAGTCGTAGGGCAGCTCGGCGGCCAGCGCGGACTTGACCTCTTCGTCGTCCACGATCCGGCCGGCCTCGGTGTCGACCAGGAACATCTTGCCGGGCTTCAGCCGCCCCTTGGCGACGACGTCCTTCGGGGCGACGTCGAGAACGCCGGCCTCACTGGCGAGCACGACGCGGTCGTCGGCCGTGCGCCACCAGCGCGCCGGGCGCAGGCCGTTGCGGTCCAGGACCGCGCCGACCAGGCTGCCGTCGGTGAAGGTGACGCAGGCCGGGCCGTCCCACGGCTCCATGAGACTCGCGTGGAACTGGTAGAAAGCGCGGCGCTCGGGCTTCATGGTGGCGTGGTTCTCCCACGCCTCCGGGATCATCATCAGCACCGCGTGCGGCAGCGACCGGCCGCCCAGGTGCAGCAGTTCGAGAACCTCGTCGAAGGACGCCGAGTCCGACGCGTCCGGCGAGCAGATCGGGAACAGCCGCGAAAGGTCGCCGGTGAGGACGTCGGATTCCAGCAGCGCCTCGCGGGCCCGCATGCGGTTGCGGTTGCCGCGGATGGTGTTGATCTCGCCGTTGTGGGCCACGAACCGGAACGGGTGCGCCAGCGGCCACGACGGGAAGGTGTTGGTGGAGAAGCGGGAGTGCACCAGCGCGATCGCGCTTTCCAGCCGCTCGTCGCGCAGGTCGGCGAAGAACGCGGGCAGCTGCTCCGGCGTCACCATGCCCTTGTAGACGATCGTCCGCGAGGACAGCGACGGGAAGTACGTGCCGCAGCCGGAGTTCGCGCTTTCGTGCTCGACGCGCTTGCGCAGGCAGAAGGCCAGCCTGTCCAGCTCCAGGCCGGATTTTCCGTCGGCGCTGACGAAAAGCATGGCGAAGTGCGGCATGACCGAGCGGGCGGTCGGCCCGATGTCGGCCCGGTCGGCGTCGACCGGGACCTCGCGCCAGCCGAGGACTTCCAGCCCCTCTTCGACGGCGATGTGTTCGGCCAGCTCGACGGCCTTGCGGCGCTGCTCGGCGTCCTGCGGCAGGAAAGCGATGCCGGCCGCGTACGTGTGGTGGCCGTGTTCATCCGGTGCGGGCAGGTCGAAGCCGGCTTCGGCGCGCAGCAGCGTGTCGGGCAGCTGCAGCAGGATGCCGGCGCCGTCGCCGCTGGTGGGCTCGGCGCCCGCGGCGCCGCGGTGGTCGAGGTTCGTCAACGCGGCCAGGCCGTCGGTGACGATGCCGTGGGAACGGCGTCCGCGGATGTCGGCCACCATGGCCACACCGCAGGAGTCCTGCTCGGTCTCCGGGTCGTACAGACCCTGCTTGCCGGGCATGGCGGAGAAGATCAACGGGACCTCCTTCGTCGTCTTGTCGTGCGGGGCCGGGCTACCGGCCGGGGGAGCGCACGGGACGACGATGGCCCGCTTCGTTAGCGCGACTTTAACACCTGGGAAACATGGCAGCAGCACTTCGGAGCGCCCCGGACGGCGTCGGACGGTAACGATCTGGCTGCGTGGAACGACGTAGTTCCTGATGAGCTTCCGGTAGTTCGTTCCGCTAAGTATACGGCCCGGAAACTCCCGTCAAGTCTAACGTGACGTGATCGGAGCACTGTGTCCCCGGTCACTAGAACGTGTTACATTTCGCCGCATGATCCTCGATCGGTTCAAGCTCA
This sequence comes from Amycolatopsis sp. NPDC005003, assembly GCF_053600695.1. NCBI lineage: Bacteria > Bacillati > Actinomycetota > Actinomycetes > Pseudonocardiales > Pseudonocardiaceae > Amycolatopsis > Amycolatopsis sp. NPDC005003. The sequence continues at coordinate 198,190 of NZ_JBSGAI010000005.1, forward strand.
CCGACCAGGTCGCGGTGGTCACCGGCGCCGGACGCGGAATCGGCGCGGCCACCGCGGTGGCCCTCGCCGAAGCGGGCGCCGACGTGGTCATCGCGTCCCGCACTGCCGCACAGCTCGACGAGGTCGCCGCCCGGGTCGCGGCGGCAGGACGGCGCGCGCACGCCGTGCCGGTGGACCTGTCCTCACCGGACGCGGCGGCCGCACTGGCCGAGACGGCGGTGGCCGAGTTCGGCCGCCTCGACCTGGTGGTCAACAACGTCGGCGGCACCTACCCGCGCCCGTTGCTGGAGTCGACGGTGGACTTCATGGAGGAGGCGTTCCGCTTCAACGTGGCGACGGCCCACGCCCTGACGGTGGCGGCGGCCCCCGCGCTGCTGAAGACGGACGGCTCGGTGGTCAACATCTCGTCGGTGATGGGCCGCGTGGCCGGCCGCGGCTTCGCGGCATACGGAACGGCGAAGGCGGCACTGGCGCACTACACCCGCCTGGCGGCGGCGGACCTCGCCCCGAAGGTGCGGGTGAACGCGATCTCGGTGGGCTCGGTGGCGACGTCGGCCCTGGAGATCGTGGTGGGCAACCCGGAGCTGAAGGAGAAGATGGAGTCCGCGACGCCGTTGCGGAAGATCGGCGAAGCCGACCACATCGCGGCGACGGTGGTGTTCCTGGCGTCCCGGGCGGGCGGGTACATCACGGGCAAGATCCTCGAGGTCGACGGCGGGCTGCAGACGCCGAACCTGGAGCTGGGCCTGCCCGACCTGGACTGACCCGGCGCCCGCCTCAAGCGCCCCGACGCGGCCTTGGTTGCGTCTGACGCACCGAAGGCCACATCGGGGCGCTGGGGACGGCCCGAAACTGTCGGTGTCTCCCGGTAGCGTGGAAACCGGGGGGCGGCGCCCAAAACCCCGCACACGCCCCAACCCCGCACACGCCGAAGGCCGCTACCGGCGCCCGGCAGCGGCCTTCGGAAAGCGTTCAGCTTTCGTCGGTCTTCTTCGGCTCCTCGGCAGGAGTCTCCTCCGCGGGCTTCTCCGGGCTCGAGGCCTCGGCCGCCACCTTCGCGTGCTCCGGCTCGTCGGCGGCAGCCTCCGGCTCCTCGGCGGCTGCGGAGCCGGCCTCCCCCGCGGCCACCGGGACCTCGTCCGGCCCCGGGGCGTCCACCACGGCGTCCTTGCTCACCAGGGTCTCCGGCGCCTCCCGCGGCCCCCGCTTCGCGGCCACCACGAAGTACGCCGCCGCCCCGAGAAACAGCAGGATCGACGTCCACACGTTCACCCGCAGCCCGAGGATGTGGTTGGCCGTGTCGGTCCGCATCATCTCGATCCAGCCGCGGCCCACCGTGTACCCGGCCACGTACAGTGCGAACGCCCGCCCGTGCCCGAGCTTGAACTTGCGGTCCGCCCACACCACCAGCGCCGCGACCAGCAGGTTCCAGATCAGCTCGTACAGGAACGTCGGGTGGACCGGGCTCTCCGGCAGCGGGATGTGCCCCGTCGCGACGCCGTTCAGCAGGTTGTCCGGGTCCTCCGGGTTGAAGCGCTGGTAGACCTCGAGCCCCCACGGCAGGTCCGTGTGCGCTCCGTACAGCTCCTGGTTGAAGTAGTTGCCGATGCGGCCGATCGCCTGCGCGACGACGATGCCCGGCGCGACCGCGTCCGCCATCGCCGGCAGCGGGATGCCCTTGCGGCGGCAGGCGATGAGCGCGCCCACCGCGCCGAGGGCGATCGCGCCCCAGATGCCCAGGCCGCCGTCCCAGATCGCGAACGCGTTCCACGGGTTGCGGCCCTCGGTGAAGTACAGCTCCGGGTCGGTGATCACGTGGTACAACCGGCCGCCGACCAGGCCGAACGGCACCGCGAACACCGCGATGTCGACCACCGTGCCCTTGGTGCCGCCGCGGGCGATCCAGCGGCGCTCGCCCCACCAGATCGCCACGATGATGCCGGCGATGATGCACAGGGCGTACGCGCGGAGCGGGATCGGTCCCAGGTGCCAGACACCGCGGTCGGGGCTGGGGATCGTCGCGAGGTAGGCGCTCATCACGCGGCCACCGTAGCGCTAGGTCGCCGGGGCGTCCAAGGCGGCCAGGTACCCCGCCACCAGCGCGTGCGCGACCTGGGTGACGGCTTGGTCACGCGGCAGGAACCGCTCGTCGTGCAGGCTCGGCACACCCGCCGTGTCGCCGAGGCCGACGAACAGCATGAGCCCGCGGGTGCCGCCGCCGCAGTAGTGGGCGAAGTCGTCGGCGCCGAACGAGCGGAACTTGTCGTCCACGGCGAAGCCGGCGTGCGCCAGCCACCGCTGGGCGCCCGCGGCCAGAGAAGCGTCGTTGTCCAGCACCGGCTCGCACGGGCTGATCTCCAGCTCGGCCGTGCAGCCGTGCGCCCGCGCGGTGCCGTGCACGATGTCGGCCAGTGTCTTCAGGGCACGCTCGCGGTCCTTCGCGCGCATCAGGCGCAGCGAACCGAACGCGCTCGCGCTGTTCGGGACGACGTTGGCCGCCGCGCCACCCTGGATGCGGCCGATCGAGCAGACCGCCCCGAACACCGGGTCGATCCGGCGGGACGCGAGCTGCTGCAGGCTCACCACCAGCTGGGACAGCGCCAGGATCGGGTCGCGCAGCAGGTGCGGGTAGCCGGCGTGGCCGCCCTGGCCGTGCATGGTGACCTCGAACTCGTCGGTGGAGGCGTTCACCGGGCCCGGCACCGCCGAGACGACGCCGTGCGCGATCCGCGGCTGGACGTGCGCGCCGATCACCGCGTCCACGCCGTGCTCGGCCAGCACGCCGGACTCGACGACGTCGACCGCGCCGGGCGGCGACGTCTCCTCCCGCGGCTGCAGCAGCGCCAGGATCGGCCGCGGCACGCCGACGCGGACAGCGGCCCGGCAGACGGCGACCAGCGCGGCGAGGTGGACGTCGTGGCCGCACGCGTGCATGAACTCGTTCCCGGACGCCCACGGCACGCCGGTGCCCTCCAGCACCGGCAGCGCGTCGAGCTCGGCCCGCAGCGCGACGGCCGGGCCGTCCCCACCCGGCAGCGGGATCGCCCGGCCGGTCTTGGCGACGCGGGTGCCCTCGCCCGCGCCCAGCGCGCCGGCCACCAGGCGGGCGGTGTCCTCCTCGTCGCCGGACCCGCGGGGGTCGGCGTGCACGGCGTGCCGGAGCTCGACGGCGGCGGGCAGTTCGTCGGCGATCGCCTGCGTCCACCGGGTCCACAGATCACTCACACGGGCTCCAAGCGGTAGATCCTCTTCGCGTTCTCGTGTCCCACCAAAGCACACAGCCGGACGGCGTCCTTTTCGGACATCGCGTCCGCGTCGAGCGCGGCCCGCACGAAGTCCGACAAACCCTGCCGGAACAGGGCCGTGCCCAGGTGGTACAGCTCGGCCAGGCCGAAGGCGTCGGTGGAGAAGAGCACCTTCCCGAACGGCGCGATCTCCAGGAGCTCGGCCAGCACGGCCGGCGCCCGGAAGCCCGCGTTGTGCGTGATGAGCCCGGCGTCGACGAACACGTGCTCGAAAACCTGCGCCAGATACGCCGCATTGCGGTGGAACGGGTAGTTGTGCAGCAGCAGGATGGGCACGCCGCGGCCGCGCGTGGCCCGCAGCAGCCCGGTGAGCAGCAGCGGGTCGCACCGGTGCAGGTCGACGTCGGAGTCGCCGTAGCCGACGTGGAACTGCACCGGCAGGCCCAGCTCGAGGCCGGTGAACACGAGGTGCCGGTGCAGCACCTCGTCGGCCAGCCGGCCGCCGCCCGCGGCCAGCCACCGCCCGGCCGCGGCCTCGACCTCCGGCGGCGACGGCGGCGAACCCGCCAGCTCCAGCCCGACGCGGTAGGCCGCGATCGACTTGAGCCCGGCGGCCGTCGCGGCCCGGTTCGCCAGCTCGTCTGCGAAGGCCGCGGCGAACCCGGCCGCGGTGGTGCCCCCGATCACCGCCTCGGCGACCTGTTCCAGCCGGACGACGTCGTGCGCGCGCGTGCCCGCCAGCTCGGCGAACTCGGCGGTCGTGGTCAGCGCGTCCGGCAGGAAGCCACCGTCCAGGAGGAAGTCGGTCGTGCCGGTGGCCCGCAGGAACCGCCGGGCCACCTCGGCCGCGCCCAGTTCGGCGCGGCGCTGCAGGTAGGCCTCGGCGGGCACGTGCTTCGGCAGGTCGAGCACGGGCGCACAGCGTTCCCGCACGGCCAGCCCGATCAGCGAGTCGAACAGGCTGGTGCCCAGCGGCGACGGCGAGTCGGCCTCGGTCAGCATCGCCTCGAAGCCCGCGCGGGAGACGTCCCGGGTGACCACGCCGTGGCAGTGGTGGTCCACCAGCGGCAGATCCGCGACGAACGGGAGCAAACTCCTCATGCGCCTCCGTCCACACTCGTCAGCCTCTCCCCCACCCTACGAGCGAAGCGCGGCGCGGACAGGACGGCGAGCACCGCGAGCACCAGGACCACCGCGGCTACCACCGGGAACCAGCGCGCCGGGCCTTCGGTGGGGTACGGCACCACGTTGACGTACACGGTGTACCCGAGCACGGCGAGCGCGCCGACCGGGAACACGAGGTGCCAGGCCGGCACGCGCATCCGGCGTTTCACGAACAGCAGCAGGATCGCGCCGATCGTGGTGAGCAGGTAGATGACCAGCAGGATCAGCGTCCCGATCGAACCGGACCAGGCGAACGTGTCCGCCGCCGTCGCGCCGAAGAAGACCGCGCACACCACGATGATCAGCGCCGCCGCGGCGGTCACGACGCTGACCGCCGCCACCGGCGTGCCGCGCGAGGACGTCCGGCCGAGGCCGCCGCCCGCGTCGCGGCCCAGGGCGTAGAGCAGCCGCGAACCGCCGACGACGCAGGCCAGGCAGCAACCGAACGCGCTGATCGCGGCGCCCACGCTGATCACGTCGCCGACCCACGCGCCCGCATACCGGCTGCCGAGGTCGCCGAGCAGGGACGGCGAGTCGTGGAACGCCGACGCGTCGCTGCCGAACGCCATCATCTCCACGGCCGTCACCACCACGAAGTAGAGGCCGCCGAAGAGCGCCGTGCCGAGGATCGCGCGCGGGATGTTGCGCTTCGGGTCGTGGGTCTCCTCGCCGAGCGTCGCGGCGGCTTCGAACCCCGCGAAGGAGAGGAAGCCGAACACCGCGCCGAGGAACACCCCGGACAGGCCGGTTTCCGGGACGAAGACGGCCATCGAGAACCGGGCGCCGCCGGGGGCGTTCCCGGCCAGGAGCCGGACCAGGATGACCACGGTGACCAGCAGGATCACCGCGATCGTCGCGCCCTCGACGGCGAGCAGGGTGCTCGTGCCGCGACGGGCGGGCAGCACGGCCAGCAGCCACGCGCCGATCAGCGCGACGGCCGTCAGCACGAACGGGCCCCAGGACGGCGGATCCGGCCAGATCCCGGTCTGGGTCAGGAAAGCCGTGCCCAGTGTCCCCGCCGCCGAGCTGGTGACGACGGCGTAGAACGTGTACGTCCCGAGGAGACCGATGCCGGAGACGACGCCCGCGCGCGGGCCGAGGGTGGCGCCGACGAAGGCGTACACCGAACCGGCGTGCTGGTAGTACTGGCAGAGCTTGACGAAGCCGTACGCGACCAGCAGGACGCCGACCGCGGAGAGCAGGAAGGCGAGCGGCACGGCACGCCCGGCGGCCGCGGCGGTCTGCTGGGGGTTGATGTTGGCGGCCATGCTCGGAGCCATCAACGCCACGGACAGGCCGACGGCCTGCCAGACGGACAGGGTTCGGCGCAGCCCTGGACGGGTTTCGACGGTGTCTGACACGATCTTCACCTCATTCGTCAGGTGAGCGGATCCAGTGAACAGCGACGGGGGCAGGATGAGCCAGCTCGATCGGGCAGAACTCGCGCAACAAGGCGCACTCCGGGCCGACGCCCTGCGCGCCGCGGGCGTGGAGCTGGTCGCGTTGACCTTCGTGGACAACAGCGGCATCGCGCGGGTCAAGGCCGTCCCGGTCGACCGGCTGTGGTCGGCGGCGGCCTGGGGCGTCGGCGCGTCGAACTCGTTCGACTTCTTCCTGGCCACCGACGACATCGTGGGCGGCACGCATTCCCGCGGCCCGGTCGGCGACCTGCGGCTGCACCCGGACCTCGACGCACTCGTGCCCCTGGCCGCGCAGCCCGGCTGGGCCTGGGCGCCGGCGTGGCGGTACGACCAGGAAGGCGAGCCGCACCCGCAGGACGCGCGGGCACTGGCCGCCACCGCGACGGCCCGGCTCGCGCAGCTGGGCTACAACGCGCGGACGGCCTTCGAGATCGAGTGGGTGATCACGGCGGCCGACGCGCCGGACGACCCGCGCTCGGCCACCGCGGGCCCGGCCTACGGCTACGCGCGGCTTTCGGCGCAGGCGGGCTACCTGCGCAAACTGGTGGCCACGTTGACCGCCCAGGGCATCGCGGTGGAACAGATCCACCCGGAGTACGCGGCCGGGCAGTTCGAGGTCTCGGTGGCCGCCGGCGACCCGGTGCGGGCGGCGGACGTCGCGGTGCTGACGCGCGAGACGATCCGGACGGTCAGCGCGCAGTACGGGCTGCGGGCGTCGTTCACGCCGAAGTTCGCCCCGGACGGCGTCGGCAACGGCGGCCACGTCCACCTGAGCCTGTGGGACGGCGACCGCAACCTGTGCGCCGGCGGCGACCGGCGGTTCGGGCTCACGGAGACGGCGGAGGCGTTCGGCGCCGGGATCCTGTCGCGGCTGCCGGCGCTGCTGGCGATCGGCGCGCCTTCGGTGGTCAGCTACCTGCGGCTCGAACCGCACCACTGGGCCGGGGTGTTCCGCGCGTGGGGCCTGGAGAACCGCGAAGCGCCGCTGCGGCTGGTCCAGGGCCCGGCCGGGCAGCGCGACCGGGCGGCGAACTTCGAGGTCAAGTGCTTCGACCTGACGGCGAACCCGTACCTGGTGGTGGCCGGGCTGATCTTCGCGGGCCTGGCCGGGGTCGAGGCCCGGGAGAGCCTGCCGGAGCCGGTCGACGTCGACCCCGGAACGCTTCCCGGCGCCGAGCGGCTGCCGGCTTCGCTGGCCGAAGCGGTGACGGCGTTCGAAGCGGACAGTGCGTTGACCTCGGCGTTCGGCCCGGAGCTGGCGACCACGCTGATGGACGTCCGCCGCGGCGAGCTCGACCGGCTCGGCGCGCTGCCGCCGGACGAGCTGTGCGCCGTGCTGCGGTACCTACATTGACCTGAGCGCCTTGGCGACCTCGCTGCGCAGCTGCGGCAGCTTGGCGTAGAGCTTGTCGCCCGGGCATTCGGTGTTGTAGAAGTCGCGGTGGCCCTTGATCTCCTCGACCGGGATGCCGTACTGGCGGCAGATGTGGGCGCAGAAGACGACGAGCGAGGCGAACTGCGCCTCGGGCGGCTCGACGCTGGTGTACAGGCCTTCGTTTTCGATGCCGATGGCGTTGGTGTTCTGCCCGGGGCAATGCGCGCCCTGGATCATCGTGGTGCGCCCGCGCAGCGCGTCGAGGCTGCCGTGCCGCCCTTCGAGCCGGTACCCGCCGCGGCTGATGGTGAAGTGCTGGCCGGTGTCGGACCAGTGGTTGTTGTCGATGTGGTCGTGCTGGTCGTCGCGCGCGACCTGGAACGCGTGGGCCAGGGAGTAGTCGGTGCTGTTGGCGCCGGCGATGTGGTGGACGAGGATCCGGTTCGCGGGGTGGTCGAGCGTGGTGAGCGCGTCGGCGGGCGGCCGGGCACCCCACTCGGCGCAGCTGTAGATCCGCGGCTCGGTGCCCGCGGCCCGGGCCGCTCCGGGGAGGACGAGGCCGGCGGCCCCGGCGACGGCGAGGCCGGCGGCCCCGCGGAGGAAGCCGCGCCGCGGGAGGTGTGCGATGTCCATGGCGCGCACTCTCCCGCGGCGGCGTACAGCTTTCGTACAAAAGCCGTCACCAGGCCGTGGAAAACTTCACCGGCAGCGCCGCCAGGCCACGGAACAGCGGCGACGGCCGCCACTCCAGCTCGTCGGCCGGCACCGCCAGCACCACGTCGGGGAGCCGGTCGAGCAGGACTTCGATGGCGGCCTCGGCGATGACCTTGGCGATCTCCTGGGCCGCGTACGGGCACCGGTGGTCGCCGTGGCTGAACGACATGTACGCCTGGTTGCCGGTCGATGCCTGCGGGACCGGCCGGACGAGCGGGTCCTGGTTGGCCGCGGCGAGCCCGAGGATGAGCAGGTCGCCCTTGCGGATCTGCCGGCCGCCCAGCCGGAGGTCGTGGGCGGCGAACCGGCCCGGGAAGTTCTGGGTGGGCGTGTCCTCCCAGAGCACCTCGTTGAGCGCTTGGCCGACGCTCCGGCGGCCGCCGGACAGCGTCATCGCGAAGCGGTCGTCGGTGAGCATCAGCCGCAGGGTGTTGCCGATCCAGTAGGCGGTCGGCAGCTGCCCGGCGTTCATCAGGTGGAGCAGGTCCTCGGTGATCTCCTCGTCGGCGAGCGCGGCCGGGTGGGCCAGCAACCGCGACGTGACGTCGGGCCCGGGCTCGCGTCGCTTGGACTCGACCATCAGCCGCACCGTCTCCCGGACGCGCCCGTACGCCTCGTTCGCACCCTCGCCGGCGGCGTGGGTCCGGTAGACGTCGGCGACCAGTCCGGCGGTCTCCGCCTCCGCCACGCCGATCATCCGGGCGACGACGGGCAGCGGCACCCCATCGGCGTACTGGGTGATCAGGTCGGCCTCGCCGCTCCCGGCGAAGGCGTCGATGAGCTCGTCGGCCACCTGCTGGGCCCGCGCACCCAGGTCGAACTGGTCGACGGCGCCGAGTGCTTCGTCGAGCGCCTCGGACCGGCGCCGGTGCTCGGCGCCTTCGGCGAACATCATCGTCGGCTGGTAACCCAGCAGCGGGAGCAACGGCCAGTCGGGCGGGACCCGGTCCCAGGCGTTCCAGCGCCTCGAGTCGCGGCCGAAGGCCTCCGGGTTGCTCACGACGTGCTGCAGCTCGCGGTAGCCGATCACCAGCCACGCCGGCACGTCCCCGTCGAGCACGACCGGGGCCACCGGCCCGTGCGCGCGTCGCATCTCCGCGTAGAGATCCGCGGACTTCTGCTGGAACTGCGGCCCGGACAACGGCGTGGCGACGACGGGCTGAGGAATGGTCATGAAGCGGTCTCCCGGGCGGAGGACAGGGCGAAGAGGTGGTTGACGAGCGTGAGCAGAACGGTCTTGCTGGAGTCGCGGCGGCGGGCGTCGCAGTCGATCAGCGGCACCTCGGCGGACAGGTCGAGCGCCTGGCGCACCTGGGCCAGGGAGTGCTTCGGCTCGCCGAAGTTGTTGCGTGCGACGATGAACGGCGTCCGGTGGTGTTCGAGGCGGTCGATGGAGTACCAGGAGTCGGCCAGCCGGTCGGTGTCCACCAGCACGACGGCGCCCAGGGTGCCGGCGAACAGGCGGTCCCAGAGGAACCAGAACCGCTCCTGGCCCGGCGCGCCGAACAGGTACAGCACCATGTGCTCGTTCAGGCTGATCCGCCCGAAGTCGAACGCGACCGTGGTGGTGGTCTTGCCGTGCGAGGCGCCGTCGTCGATCCCGACGCCCGCCTGCGTCATGGTTTCCTCCGTGCTGAGCGGGCGGATTTCGCTGACGGAACGGACCATGGTCGTCTTGCCGACCCCGAACCCGCCGACGACCACGATCTTCAGCCCGTCCCTGGCGGTGCTCGGCAGCGGAGTCCGGGCGTCTTGCTCAGAGCTTCTTGAGTCCAACAAGCACCTGCTTCAGGGTTTCGAGATCGGGCAGCTCGGTGTCGACCGGAGCCGAGGACGGGTGGCGGGCGGTCACCCGGCCGGTGTCGAGCAGGTCGCACAGCAGGATCTTCACGACGCTCACCGGCAGGCCCAGCACCGAGGCGACTTCCACCATCGCCGTCGGGTGCCGGCACAGGTGCAGGATCTTGACGTGCTCGGACTGCATGCCCGGGACCGGATCGCCTTCGCTCACGATCAGCGTCACCAGGTCCAGCGCGCTTTCGTTCGCGCGGCTGCGCCCGCCGGTGACCGTGTACAACCGGTCCGGGTCCTCCCGGTGGAGGTTCTCCCGGCTCATCTCATCCGGCCGCGGTGTGCTGGGGCCGGGGTGGCGCGGTCAGGTACTCGCCGAGCTGCTCGACGAGCTCGTTCATGTTGTGGCCGATGAGGCCCACGTCCGCGTCGTCGGCGGCGATCACGGCGAGGTGGGCGCCGGCGCCGGCTTCCACGATGAACAGCATCCCGCCGTGGAACTCCGTCATGGACTGGCGGACGCCGCCGGTGCCGTCGCCGAATTCGATGGACGTGCCGTACGCCAGGCTCTGGATGCCGGAGGCGATGGCGGCCAGCTGGTCGGCCTGGTCGATCGTGAGCCCGCGGGTGTGGCAGAGCTTGAGGCCGTCCTTGGACAGCACCAGGGCGTGCCGCGTGCCCGGTGTCTTGCCGACGAGGTTCTCCAGCAGCCAGTCGAGATCGTGATCGGTGGTGTTCATCGGCGGTCCTCCGAGGGAGCAGAAGGGCGGGTTCCCCGGCCGGCCGCGTGGAACGCGCTGAACTTCGCGCCGGCGTCGGCCCGGACCGGTGCGGGACTCGCCACCGGCGGCGGCACCGGCCTGGGCGCGGCCGCCAGCGTCTGCCCACGACGCCGCTGCGGCAGCCCGGACAGCTCACTCTCCACTGTGGACTCGGCGGGGGCGGGTGTCTTGGCGGGCGGGGTGCGCTCCTGCGCCGGGCTCGGCGTGACCGGCGGCGCGTCCGGTTCGGGCTGGGTGATCAAGGAACGCGGGATCATCACCACGACGCCGGTGCCGCCCCGCGCGGACGGCCGGAAGTGCACGGTCAACCCGTGTTTGCGCGCCAGGCACCCCACCACCGCCAGCCCGAGCCGGGTCCCGGACAGCGTGGTCAGGTCCAGCGGCTCGGCGGAGACCGCCCGCACGGCCCGCTCCAGCGCGGCGGGGCTCATGACGAGGCCGCTGTCCTCGATCGTGACCACCACCCCCGCGTGCACCTCCTCCACGTACACGTGCACGTCCTCCGACGGCGGGGAGAAGCTGGTGGCGTTGTCCATCAGTTCGGCCAGTGCGTGCATGACGCCTTCGGCGGCGTACCCGGCGACCGCGACGGTGCTGGTCGAGTGCGTCCGCACCCGCTGGTAGGCGCTGATGCGCCCCATCGCCCCGCGCAGGATGCTTTCCATCACGATCGGCTTGGTCCAGCGGCGGCCGGAACGCGCGCCGGTCAGGACGGCGATGCTGTCCGCCAGGCGGCCCGCCTGCGCGGTGCTGTGGTCCAGTTCGAGCAGGTCGCCGAGGACGTTTTCGTCGTACTTGCCTTCCATCTCGCGCAGGTCGGCCAGCATGCTGGTGGCCAGCGCCTGGACGCGGCCGGCGGCGTTGGCGCAGGCCGCCATCGTCGCCGCGCGCATGCGCTCGCCCCGGCCGATCTCCTGCGCGACCGTCTCGAGCAGCCGCCGGTGCGCGCCGCCGACGGAATCCGGCACCTCGGCGAGCGCGGTGTCCGCCGACGCTCCGTCGCGCACCCGCCGGACCACCGCGGGCAGCGTGTCGTCGGCGAGCCGGGCGACCTCCGCGTCCAGTACCGCGGTCCGGGCCCGGAAGTGGCGCGCCGCCTGCGCGCAGTACGCGAGGCCCGTGACGGCCGCGCACACCACCACCGCGGCCACCGCGCCGGACCAGGCCACGACCGTCCGGTCCGCCGCGGACACGGCGGCCGTCACCCACCACCAGGCCCCGCCGGTGAGGACGACCGCGACCGCCAGGACGAAGGAAGCTCGACCCACCGGCAGGCGCGCGGCCCGATCGTGGGCGGGTAACTGCACTGACATCGATCAGGTCCTCGTGGGGCGGTCGGCGACAGGGACTTGAGGTGCTCGCCACGCAGCGAAACCCGACATCGGGCAGTGCACGGGAACCGCGCCCCGGTTTGCGCGGCAGGCACTGAAGAGATGGCCGGCGAACTGCCGTGGAGCGGCGAGCAAGACCTTAGCGCCGATCTTTCCCGTCCGTAAGAGTCAATCTTCGACGGCGCATTCTTTCCCAGTCGGAGACGTTTCCGGGAAGTCAATTCCCAACGAATTGGCCCGTATGCCGGGGAAACCGGCGAGAAATTGGCATTCGGCGTAATCGCGGGACGGGGATTCAGCCCGCGGTGACCATCTCCGGCGCGCCGCTGTACAGCCGGATCTTGAACCGCACGTGTTCCCGGTGTTCCTCCAGCCGCGCGATCTGCGCGGCCACCCGGGCTTCGTGCTCCCGCAGCAGGTCGACCCGCTCCTCGCGGGTGGCCTCACCGGAGCGCAGCAGTTCCACGAACCGCAGCATCTCCGCCACCGGCATGCCCGTGTAGCGCAGGCACCGCAGCAATTGGAGGAACTCCACGTCCTGCTCGGTGAAAGAACGCCGGCCGCCGGCCGTGCGGCCGACTTCGTGCAACAAGCCGATGCGCTCGTAATACCGCAGCGTGTCGATCGTGAAGCCGGTCTTTTCGGTCACCTGAGCCGGGGTGTAGGTGGTCACGGGACCCAGCCTGACACCTGGAGCGCACTCCAGGTCAAGCGGTCGCGACCGCCCGGCGCACGCCGTCGGCCAGCTCGGCCGACAGGGCACGCACCCCGGCCGGCCCCTCGGCCGCCGCCGTGACCAGTGCCGAACCCACGATCACCGCGTCCGCGAACGAGGCCACCTCGGCCGCCTGGTCGCCCGATCGCACGCCCAGCCCCACGCCGATGGGGAGCGAGGTGTGCGCTCGCGTGCGGCGGACCAGCTCCTCGGCGCCCGCGCCGACCCGGTCGCGCGCGCCCGTCACGCCCATCACCGCGGTCGCGTAGATGAAGCCCGACGAGGCCGCCGCCGTGAGGGCGAGCCGCTCCTCCGAAGACGAGGGCGCCACCAGGAACGTGCGGTCCAGGCCGTGTTCCTTCGAGGCCGTCATCCAAGAAGCAGCCTCGTCCGGGATCAGGTCCGGCGTGATCAGGCCCAGCCCGCCCGCCGAGGCGAGGTCGCGCGCGAAGCGGTCCACGCCGTAGCGGTTCACCGGGTTCCAGTACGTCATCACGACCGCGCGGCCACCCCGCGAAGACACCGACTCGACCACCTCGAACAGGTGCTTGAGGCGGAAGCCGTTGTCCAGCGCGGTCACCGAGGCGGCCTGGATGGTCGGGCCGTCCATCACCGGGTCCGAATACGGGACGCCGACCTCGATGAGGTCCGCGCCGCCGTCGACGCACGCCGCGATGAGGTCCTTCGAGCCCTCGACCGTGGGGAACCCGGCCGGGAGGTAGCCGATCAGCGCGCCGCGGCCCTCCGCGCGGGTCGTCGCGAAGAGGTCGTCCAGCCCGCTCATCCGTTCACCAGTCCGAACCACTTGGCCGCCGTGTCCATGTCCTTGTCGCCGCGGCCGGAGAGGTTGACCACGATCAGCCCGTCCGGGCCCAGCTCGCGGCCCAGCTCCAGCGCGCCGGCCAGCGCGTGCGCCGACTCGATCGCCGGGATGATGCCCTCGGTGCGGGACAGCAGCTTGAACGCGTCCATCGCCTCGGCGTCGGTGACCGGGCGGTACTCGGCGCGGCCGGTGTCCTTGAGCCACGCGTGCTCGGGACCGACGCCCGGGTAGTCGAGCCCGGCCGAGATCGAGTGCGACTCGACCGTCTGGCCGTCCTCGTCCTGCAGCAGGTACGTCATCGCGCCGTGCAGGTTGCCCGGGGTGCCCTTGGTCAGGGTCGCGCCGTGGCGGTTGCCCTCGATGCCTTCGCCGCCCGGCTCCAGGCCGACCAGCCGCACGGACGGGTCGTCGTAGAAGCCGGAGAAGATGCCGATGGCGTTCGACCCGCCGCCGACGCAGGCCGCGACGACGTCGGGCAGGCGCCCGGCCTGCTCGAGGATCTGCTCGCGGGCCTCGGTGCCGATGACGTGGTGGAAGTTGCGCACCATCGTGGGGAACGGCGCCGGCCCGGCGGCCGTGCCGAACAGGTAGTGCGTGGTGTCGGCGTTGGTGACCCAGTCGCGCAGCGCCTCGTTGATCGCGTCCTTCAGCGTCCGCGAGCCGGTCTTGACCGGGATCACCTCGGCGCCGAGCAGGCGCATGCGGGCCACGTTCAGCGCCTGGCGCTCGGTGTCGACCTCGCCCATGTAGACGACGCAGTCGAGGTCGAGCAGCGCGCACGCGGTGGCCGTCGCGACGCCGTGCTGGCCCGCGCCGGTCTCGGCGATCACGCGCTTCTTGCCCATCCGCTTGGTGAGCAGCGCCTGGCCCAGCACGTTGTTGATCTTGTGGGAGCCGGTGTGGTTCAGGTCCTCGCGCTTGAGGAACACCCGCGCGCCGCCGGCGTGCTCGCCGAAGCGCTTGGCCTCGGTGAGCAGCGACGGACGGCCCGCGTACTCGCGCAGCAGGCGGTTGAACTCGTTGAGGAAGTCCGGGTCGTGGCGGGCCTTGTCGTACTCGGTGGCGACCTCGTCGACGACGCCGATCAGCGCCTCCGGCATGAACCGCCCGCCGTACGGGCCGTAGTAGCCCCGCTCGTCCGGGTCGTGCTTGTCGTGCTCTGCGGTCACCGGGACGGCCTCGGGCAGGCGGGGTGGGATCCGGCGGTGACCAGCTTGACCAGGGCGCCCTTCGGGTCGCCGGAGGCAACGAGGCCCTCGCCGACCAGCACCGCGTCGGCGCCGTGGCCGGCGTAGGACATCAGGTCGCCCGGGCCGCGGACACCGGATTCGGCGACCTTGTAGACGTCCATCGGCAGGCCGGGGGCCAGCCGCGAGAAGACGTCCCGGTCGACCTCGAGGGTGTGCAGGTTGCGCGCGTTGACGCCGATGACCTTGGCACCCGCTTCGAGCGCGCGGTCGGCCTCCTCGGCGTTGTGGATCTCCACCAGCGCGGTCATGCCGAGCGACTCGACGCGGTCGAGCAGCGCGACGAGCGCGTTCTGCTCCAGCGCGGCGACGATCAGCAGCACCATGTCGGCGCCGTGCAGGCGGGCCTCGTGCACCTGGTAGGGGCTGACGACGAAGTCCTTGCGCAGGATGGGGATGTCCACCGCGGCGCGGACCGCGTCCAGGTCGGCCAGCGAGCCGCCGAAGCGGCGCTGCTCGGTGAGCACGCTGATCACGCGCGCCCCGCCGGCTTCGTAGTCCTTCGCCAGCGCGGCCGGGTCGGGGATGTCGGCCAGCTCACCCTTCGAAGGGCTGCGCCGCTTGACTTCGGCGATCACGCCGATGCCGGACTCGCGCAAGGCGGCCATCACGTCACGGGGCGCCGGGGCGGCGGCCGCGCGGATCTTCAGTTCGTCGAACGGCAGCGCGGATTCCCGCACGGCGAGATCTTCCCGCACGCCGGCGACGATGTCTTCGAGCACGCTCACCGGGCGCCCCCACCAGGGCGCGTGCTCACGGATTCACTCGCAAGGTCGCTCACAAAAACCTTCCCCTTCCCGCCGAAACGATGCTAACCCCCGCATCCGAGCCGCCCGGTTCCGGGTGTGCGCGTTACTCCGAATGCCTGCCCCGGACGTCCGTGGGGTCTTCCCCGCCGGACAGCGCGTCCCACAGCTGGACGTCGGGGTCACGGACCGTTTTCCGGGTGGCCGGGGCCGCGTACTTCGCCCCGAGCCGGGTGGCCCGGCCCGCGCCCTTGAGAGCTGCCAACCCGCCCGCGGCGAGGAGAATTCCCGCGACCACGGCGAGCCCGCGGCCCAGCAGCAGCTGGGTGACCGGCAGGCCGTCGGCGTAGCCGGAGAACCGGACCCCGGCGACGCCGAGCCAGGCCGCCGCCACGCCGGCCAGCGCCAGCACGACGCCGAGCACCCGCCGCGCCCAGCCGCCGGTGGCCACCAGCCCGGCCACGCCGGCCAGCGCCAGCAGCGCCAGCGGCACGAGCGCGGTCGCCCGCTGCTCGCCGGTCTCGCGGTACAGGACGGTCCCCCGGACGCCGCCGTCGCGGAACTCGGCGAACCAGGTCAGGCGTGACGCACCCCACAGGGCCAGCGCGGCCAGCAGGAGCGCGACCACGATCATCCACAGTGGACGCTTCGACGCCGTCGCCGCCGGAGCATCCACGGCCGGTGAGGGAGCGCCCGGCGTGTCAGACATGAGCGGCGTCCGCGGCCGGGTCGAGGGCGCCCGCCGCCACCATCGTCTGCGCGGCGGCCACGGCCGAGAGCACGGTCCGGGCCTTGTTCAGCGATTCGGTGTCCTCGTAGTCCGGCACCGAGTCGGCGACCACCCCGCCGCCGGCCTGGACGTGCGCGATGCCGTCCTTCACCAGGGCCGTGCGGATCGCGATCGCGGTGTCGGCGTCGCCGGCGAAGTCGAGGTAGCCGACGACCCCGCCGTAGAGCGCGCGGCGGACCGGCTCGAGCTCCTCGATCAGCTCCATCGCGCGGACCTTCGGCGCGCCGGAGAGCGTCCCGGCCGGGAAGCAGGCCGTGACCGCGTCGAACGCCGTCTTGCCCTCCGCCAGTTCGCCGGTGACGGTGGACACGATGTGCATGACGTGGCTGTAGCGCTCGATCTGGAAGAAGTCGACCACGCGCACAGTGCCGGGCTTGCAGACCTTGCCCAGGTCGTTGCGGCCGAGGTCGACGAGCATCAGGTGCTCCGCGCGCTCCTTCTCGTCGGCCAGGAGGTCCTTGGCCAGCTGGGCGTCCTCCTCCGGGTCCGCGCCGCGCCAGCGGGTGCCCGCGATCGGGTGCGTGGTCGCGCGGCCGTCCCGCACCGTGACCAGCGATTCGGGGCTGGAGCCGACGATGTCGAAGCCCTCCAGCCGCAGCAGGTACATGTACGGGCTCGGGTTGGACGTCCGCAGCACGCGGTAGATGTCGATCGCGTCGGCCGCGGTCGGGATCTCGAACCGTTGCGACGGCACGATCTGGAACGCTTCGCCGGCCTTGATCGCCTCGACGGCCTTCTCCACGGCCGCGTGGAAGTCCGCCTTCGACCGCTTCCGGGTGAATTCCGGCGCGGGCCGGTCGAACGCGGCGACGGTGGCGGGCGCGGCCACCTGCAGCTGCTCGGTCATCGCGGAGAGGCGGGCGACGGCGTCGTCGTAGGCCGCGTCCACGCGCTCGGGCGAGTCGTCCCAGTTGACGGCGTTCGCGATGAGCGTGACCGTGCCCTCGTGGTGGTCGAACGCGGCCAGGTCGGTGGCCAGGAGCATGGTCAGCTCGGGCACGTCGAGGTCGCGCTCGGCCAGCTCGGGCAGCTTTTCCAGCCAGCGCACGGCGTCGTAGCCGATGTAGCCGACCATGCCGCCGGTCAGCGGGGGCAGGCCGGGCAGCGGCTCGGTGTGCAGGGCTTCGATGGTCTCGCGCAGGACCTGCAGCGGGTTGCCTTCATTCGGCAGGCCGACCGGCGGGGTGCCGGTCCAGACCGCTTCGCCGTCGCGGACGGTGAGCGCCGCCGGGCTGCGGACGCCGATGAACGACCAGCGGGTCCAGGACGCGCCGTTCTCGGCCGACTCGAACAGGAACGTGCCGGGCCGGTCGGCGGCGAGCTTGCGGTACACCCCGATCGGCGTCTCGCCGTCGGCGAGGACCCGGCGCACGACCGGGATCACGCGGCGGCTCTCGGCGAGGGCTCGGAAGTCCTCGCGGGACGGGCTGACCGTGCCGGGACCGGTCGAACCGGCGGATGCGCTGACCATGACCCTCATTGTGCCGGTCCCCTGGCACCCGCCGACGCCGGGTGCCAAATTCAACGTTCATTGAATTCCACGGGTCCGTGCGTCATGATGGAGCCGTGAGCACCACCGACAACACCGAGACTACGGCCCGCCGCCGCGGGCGGCGGCCCGCCGGCCAGGACACCCGCACGGCACTGGTCGAAGCCGCGCGGGCCGTGTTCGCCGAAACCGGCTACGACGGGGCGACCGTGCGCGCGATCGCCACCCGCGCGGGCGTCGACGCGGCCATGGTCAACCACTGGTTCGGCAGCAAGGAGGGCCTGTTCGCCCAGGCCGTCCTCGAGCTCCCGTTCGACCCGATGGAACTGCAGAAGGTCCTGCGCCACGGCCCCGACGACGAGCTGGGCGAGCGGATCGTCCGCACCTTCGTCACCCGCTGGGACAGCGCGGGCGGCGGCCAGTTCGTGGCGCTGATCCGCAGCATCACCGGCCACGAGCAGGCCGGGCACGTGCTGCGCGACTTCTTCCAGAAGTTCTTCAGCGGGCTGATCTCCTCGATCGGCTCGGACCGCATCCCGCTGCGGATGAACCTGTGCGCGACCCAGATGGTGGGCCTGGGCATGGTCCGGTACGTCGCGAAGTTCGAGCCGCTGGCCACCGAGGACGTCGAGGTCCTGGTGCGGGCGATCGCGCCGAACCTGCAGCGCTACCTCACCGGCGACATCGGCTGAAGCAGCCGCTCCCCGGTCCCGCGGTGGCCGTGCGCGCACCCTGTCGCTAAGTGTCACCGCCGTGTGACAGTTCAGCGTAGGGCCCGCGGACCGAGTGCGTACACCGGGACGCAGTGCGGGCCGGGCCGATCCGGGCCGTACGGGAACAGGACGACCATCTGCCGTCCCCAGCCGCCGATCCACGCGCGGCGGCGGACCACAGCGTCCGGGCGGTGCAGCGACGGCGCGCACCGCAGCTCGATGCCGCTGCCGTCGCGGTAGCGAGCCTCGATCTCCACCGCGCGCCGGACCTGCGGCACGACGCTCACCGTCGCGATCCGCCACCCGGTGGCCGCGACCGCGCGGGCCCGGCGCCACCAGCCCAGCGCCACGGACGCCGCCAGGGGGAGCCCGATGAAGCCGGCCACCAGGAACACGACGCCGAAGCCCTCGAGAACCCGGTCGTCGTTCGCTTCTTCGGTGGTGCGGACGTGCGCCGGGTCGGCGGGATCGTGGACGACGGTCACCGGATCGCCGTCGTGGTACTCGCGCCCGGAGTCACGGGCGATCTCCGCCACCCGGGAGGCGCCCTGGGCCTCGTAACGCACCTCGATCGTCGGCGTGCCGCGGGCCCGGTCGTGGACGGCGACCACCGAGCCTTCGACGCGGACGCCGGTGGCCAGGAGGTTCGCCGCCGCCTGCTCGGCCGCCATCACGGCGGCGAGGCCGCCCGCGAACAGCACGGCCCAGGCGGCGGCGATCGCGGCCGCCCGGCGGGCGGTCCGGCGCAGCCGGGCGGTCTGGGCGGCGAGGTCGACCCGGCCCTCGCCGTGGGAGCCCTCGCGCGTGGGCAGCCAGGCGCCGAAGTCCGGCACCGCGGCGAGCCGCCGGTGGTCGGGAGCGTGCAGGCGGTGCACGCCGAACGCGGCGAGAGCCAGGGTGCCGGTCAGGATGACGGCCTCGCCGAGGAGTTCGCCGTCCGCGAAGTCGTATCCCGGGGTCAGCAGCGAGTACGTCGTGCCCGCGCCGAAGAACAGGAAGACGAGCGCGGCGGCCACCGTCAGCACGAGCCATCCCCGCCGCAGCTCCATCAGCGGAGTTTAGCCGCTGATCGCCAGGTCACCGGCGGCTTCCGCCCACCGAGCGGGGCGCTTTCGCGGCCGCGGGCACCGCGTACGGTCCCGGCCTGCGCGGGCCGTTCGGGAAGAGGACGACCATCTCCCGCCCCCAGCCGCCGACCCACGCGAGCCGGTCGGTGAAGTCGGCCAGCGCCTTGGCGCCGTGCGACGAAGGCAGCGCGCGCAACCCGATCCCGGTGCCGTCGGAATAGCGGACGCGGATGGTGGGCGGCCGCTTCCGGCGGCCGGCGGAGCGGTCGGGCACGACGTCGACGGTGGCGACCCGCCATCCGGTGACCGCGACCGCGCGGGCCCGGCGCCGCCACCCGACCGCGGCCCCGAGGGCGAACGGCGTCCCGGCGAAGCCGAACAGCACCCCCGCGACGCAGAGGAGGAAGACGAACTGGTTCTCGTTCTCCTCTTCGGTGGTGCGCACGTGGTCCGGATCGGCGGGATCGACGACGACGGTGACCGGCTCCCCGACCTGGTAACGGTGCCCGGAGCCGAGCTCGATCTTCGCGGTCCGGCTGCCGTAGCGCACCTGCATCGACGGCGTGCCCTTGGTCGGGCGGTACACGGACAGCACCACGCCGGGCACCCGGTCCCCGGTCGCGAGGAGCTCGTCGGCGGCGGTGTCGAGCATCTTCAGCCCGGTGAGCCCGCTCGCGACCAGCGCGACCCAGATCAGGATCGACGCCGCGGCGCGCCGGGCGGTCCGGCGCACCCGCCCGGTTTCGACGTCGAAGTCGATCCGCGGATCGTGGTCGGCGGTGGCCGGCGGCGGCAGCCACGCCCCGAAGCCGTGTTCGCTCGCGGTGCCCCGGATCCGGCGGCCGAGCACCCGCAGGCGCCAGGCGCCGAGCCCCGCGAAGCCGAGCGATACCGCGAAAACGACAATCAGGGGAGAAACGTCGCCCGGGCGGAAAACCGCCACGGCCACCACGAAAAACCCGGAAACGGACGAGCCCGCCGCAGCGACGGCCACCCACCTCTCCCGGCTCCGGACGAGGCTGCGCAGGGGATCCACCAGCCGAGCTTAGCGGCGCGAAGCAGGCACCATCACCCGGATGCCGGTTCGTCGCAATTCGTGGACACCATTCACGCATTCGAGGTATCGACTAAGCTCGCATTATCAGCTCATGAAGCCAACGTCTTCCGGACCCGCCGCAAGAACTCTCGCCGTTTTACTGCGCGAAGAACGCGAATCGCGGAATGTCGGTCTACGCGTCCTCGCGGATATGCTGGGGATCCTCCCGCAGCTACTGTCGGTGTGGGAGAAAGGCCATCGCCTGCCGAGCGTCGAGGATGTGTCGGCGATTCTTGCCCTGCTGGGTGTCACCGGGGAGAAGCGGGACCGGATCCGCACCCTCGCCCGAAACGCCCGCGAACCCAACTGGCTTGCTTCGAGCAGCGCCCTCACCGGATTGCTGACATTCGAGAAGGCCGCCACCAAGATCACCACATGGTCGCCCTTGCTCATTCCGGGGCTCCTGCAAACGCCCGACTACATCCGGGCGATCATGGAGGCTTCTTCGGTCCCGATCGAGGAAGCCGACAAGCGCCTGCGCATCAGGCTCCAGCGGCAATCGATCCTCACCCGGCGAGAACCGGTTGCCCTGCATGCCCTGATCGGCGAGTGGGCGCTCCGTGAGAGCATCGGCAACCCGGACATCATGTCCGATCAAGCCGATTACCTGCTCGCCATGGCGCAGCGCGCGAATGTTTCCGTGCACATCGTCCCGGCCGGAACCGGTTACCATCCCGGTCTGGTGGGGCCATTCGAAATCTATGAGTTCACCAGCTCGCCTCCGATCATCTTGGCGGAAAGCATCAAGTCATGCGCTTTTCTCCACGAAAGCGAGCAAACCCTCGGCTATCAGCGAGCCGCGAAGTTGCTCGGCAAACGAGCGTTGAGCGAAGCTGCCGCCCGGCAACTGCTCGAAGAAACTGCGCACTGACACGAGGCGACCACATGATCCGTGGCAAAGGCTCAGATCGTGGGCAAGCGTGGGTGGGCGTGCGGGACACCAAGGCCCGGCGGGCCGGTCAGCTGACCGTCTCCGCGCGGGCCTGGCGTTCCGTCCTCGACCGGCTGCGCTGACCTACCGCGCGAGCAGCAGCGCGATGAGCGCCAGCGCGCCCGGCACCACCTGCACGAACAGGATCCGCTTGCTGGCCGTCGCGGCGCCGTAGAGACCCGCGATGATCACGCAGACGAGGCCGTACAGCTGGAGCTGGAACTCACCGGCGACGAGCCCCCACACCAGCGCGAGGGCCAGGAAGCCGTTGTAGAGTCCCTGGTTCGCGGCGAGGGTCTTGGTCTCCTCCGCGAATTCCTTCGTCGTGCCGAAGCCGGCGCGCGCTCGGGGTGACGTCCAGAGGAACATCTCGAGGACGAGGATGTAGACGTGGATCAGGGCGACGAGCCCGACCAGGATGTCGGCGACGATGGTCACGCGTGCTCTTTCTCATCCGCCAGGAGGAGGCGTTCCTCGGTGTCGAAACAGGTGTGCGTGCCGGTGTGACAGGCCGGGCCGGTCTGGTCGACGCGCAGCAGGACAGTATCGCCGTCGCAGTCGATGCGCACCTCGCGGACGTGCTGGTAGTGCCCGGACGTCTCGCCCTTGACCCACAGCTTCCGCCGGCTGCGCGACCAATATGTGCCGCGGCGGGTGGCCAGCGTCGCCGCGAGGGCGTCGTCGTTCATCCAGGCCATCATCAGCACGTCCGAGGTGGCGTGCTCGACGACGACCGCGGCGATCAGGCCGTCGGCGTTGCGCTTGAGGCGCGCCGAGACGGTCGCGTCCAGGGTCATGCGGTGGCTCCCAGGATGTGCCGCTTGAGCGGCATCGAGTTCAGCAGGACGAACGCGTAGGCGTAGCCGACGAAGGAAAGGCCGGAGAACAGCTTGTTGAACCACAGCTCGGCGCCGAGCAGGAGGAACGCGTGCAGCACCGCGAACACCACGGCGACGACCAGGCCGCCGATCCGCGCGCTGCCCATCTTCAGCACGAGCCCGGTGGTGACGACGCCGCCGAGGATCAGCGCGAGCGCGGGCATCCGGTAGATGGCCAGGCTCGCCCCGGCGCTCAGCACCGGGATCAGGTCGAGCAGCGCCCACGCGACGGGCAGCCCGACCATGAGCCCCGCGACGACTTTCACCTCGACGGGTGCCTGCCAGGACTTCACCGGACCTCGACCCCGCCTTCGCGCAGGGCGCTCTTGACGTCCCCGATCTTCAGCTGTCCGAAGTGGAACACGCTGGCGGCGAGCACGGCGTCGGCCCCGGTCCGCACCGCGGGCAGGAAGTGCTCGACCGCGCCCGCTCCCCCGCTGGCGATCACCGGGACGCGCACGGCCTTGCGCACGAGCCCGATGAGCTCGAGGTCGAAGCCGTTCTTGGTGCCGTCGGCGTCCATCGAGTTGAGCAGGATCTCCCCGACCCCGAGCTCCTCGCCGCGGGCGGCCCACTCGACGGCGTCGATCCCGGTGCCGCGGCGGCCGCCGTGGGTGGTGACCTCGAAGCCCGACGCGGTCGGCTCGCCGCCCTCGGGCACGCGCCGGGCGTCGACGGACAGCACGATGCACTGGGCGCCGAACCGTCTCGACGCCTCGCTGAGGAACTCGGGCCGCGCGATGGCGGCGGTGTTGATGCTGACCTTGTCGGCGCCGGTGCGCAGCAGCCGGTTGACGTCGTCGTTGCTGCGCACCCCGCCGCCGACGGTGAGCGGGATGAAGACCTGCTCGGCGGTCCGGCGGACGACGTCGTAGGTGGTCTCACGGTCGCCCGAGGAGGCCGTGACGTCGAGGAAGGTGAGCTCGTCGGCGCCCTCGGCGTCGTAGCGCCGGGCCAGCTCGACGGGGTCACCGGCGTCGCGGAGGCCGGCGAAGTTGACACCCTTCACGACCCGGCCCGCGTCGACGTCGAGACAGGGGATCACCCGCACCGCGACAGACATGGCCACCAGCGTAGTCAAGGGGCTCCGGACCTCTGCGAATGGCACGGTCCGGGCATCCGCCGTTCACGCTCCGGCCACCCGATCCGGCTAGTTTCCGCGCGTGCGCAGACTCCTCCCGGTGGTCGTGGCCGCCGTCACCCTGCCGGCCGCCGTCCCCGCTTCGGCCGCTCCCCGCGATCCGGCGCCCGTCCTGCAGACCCAGGCGTTCGTCGACGACCCCGGCGCCTCCCCGGCCGACGCCGATGCCGACGATCCCGCCATCTGGGTGCACCCGCGCGATCCCGGACGCAGCGTCGTCCTCGGGACCCTCAAGAAGGGCGGCCTGGCCGCGTTCGACCTGGGCGCGCGAACCCTGCAGCCGGTGCCCGCCGGGCCGGGCGGGCGGTTCAACAACGTCGACGTCGTCGGCGACCTGGCCGTGGTCAGCGACCGGGGCCGGGACCGCGTCCGCGTCTACCGGATCGACCCCGCGGGCGCGGCCGCCGGCGCGCACGTGCTGCGGGACGTCACCGATCCCGCCGCCGCGCCGGTGTTCTCCGCGTCGGAGTCCGAAGTGGACGAGCAGCGGACCGCCTACGGCCTGGCCGCGGGCCGGGACCCGCGCACCGGCGTCCGGTGGGTCGCGGTGACCCGGCGGCACGAGACGCGCGTGGCGCTGCTGCGGCTGGTCGACCGGCCGGACGGCTCGGTTGCCACCGCGCCGATCGCCACCGTGGACCTGCCCTCGGAGTTCCGCCTGCCGGACGGGACCACGTGGTCGCCGTGCGAGGAGCCCGGCGAACGGCCGCAGCTGGAGGGCTCGGTGCTCGACGGCCGCGTGCTCTACACCGCCCAGGAGGACGTCGGGATCTGGCGGATCCCGCTGTCGCCGTCGGGCTTCGGGCGGCCCGAGCTGCTCGACCGCGTGCGCTCCTTCGGCGTCCCCGCGCGCTGGGACGCGGCCGCCGGGGAGTGCGTCCCGGACGGCCCCGACCCCGGCTTCGGCGGCCACTGGCTGACGGCCGACGCGGAAGGCCTGGCCCTGGCGAACGGCACGTTGTTCGCCTCCAGCCAGGGCGACTCGCGGTTCGTCGTGTACGGCAAGCGCGTCCGTGACCTGCGGATCGTGGCGGGCCGCGGCACGGATTCGGTCGAGCACTCCGACGGCTCGTCGATCAGCACGGCCTCCCTCGGCCACCGCTTCCCGCACGGCCTCCTGGTGGTCCACGACGGCGAGCGCCGCCCCGCGGCGGGCGGCCTCCCGACCACCGGTTTCGCCTTCGTCCGGCTGGAGGACGTCCTGCCCCGGTGAAAACTTCCGGCCGCCGTGCAGCGGCACGGCCCCCTCGCGCGTCCAGAGAGGTGACCGAGAGGACGCGTGTGACCTTCGAAGAGTTCGTGGCGGAGCGGCTGGACGGGCTGCTCCGGTACGCCACCGTCCTGACGAACGACCCGCACCTGGCGCAGGACGTCGTCCAGGACGTGCTCCTGCGCGCCCAGCAGCGGTGGGACGGTATCGACGCGCCGCCGACCTACGTGCGGCGGATGATCACCAACGAGTACGTCTCGTGGCGGCGGCGCGCGGTGCGGCGGATGGTGGCCAGCAGCCACGACGTCCTCGACGCGCTCGGCCCGCCCGAACCCGACCCGTCGGCCGCCTACGACGAGCGGGACGCCATGCTCGGCCTGCTCGCCACGCTGCCGCGCAAGCAGCGCGCGGCCGTCGTGCTGCGGTACTACGAGAGCTACTCCGACGCCGAGATCGCCGCGGTCCTGCGGTGCGGCGTCTCGACCGTGCGCAGCCAGATCTCGCGGGCCCTGGCCACCCTGCGCCAGGCCCCGCACCCGATGTCCATCACCACCGGAGCTCCCGAATGACGCGCACCGAGCACGAGACCGAGACGCTGATCCGGGAGAGCCTGGACCGCCTCGCCACCCGCGCCCCGGACGGGCGGGCGGTGCACGAGGCCCTCGCCCGCGCCGGGCGGAAGCGGCGGCCGTCGAACCGGCTGGCCCTCGTCGCCGCCGCGGTGGTCGTGCTCGTCGTCGGCGCCTTCGCGGGGGTGCAGCTGCTGACCCGGCCGGACCTGGCGCCCGCCGCGGGCCGCCCGGTGCTGGCCTACAGCCTGGAGTGGCTGCCCGCGGGCTTCACCGAGAAGTACCGCGAAGGCGGCCCCGGGATCACCCCGCAGGTGCGGCAGTGGACGGCCGGTGCGGCCGAGGTCACGCTGACGGCGTACTCCACCGCCGACCCCGAGTGGTCGCAGACCGCGCTGAAGATCGCGTCGCTCAAGGACCAGGCCCTGGTGCACGGCCGGGTCGCCATGCTCACCGGCTCCGGCGGCACCGCGGAGCTCACCTGGCTGGCCGACGACCGGCACGTGCTGGTCGTGCAGGTCCTCGGGGTCCCGGACGCCCGCGCGATCGCCCAGCAGGTCGCCGACTCGGTCGCCGCCGCCCCGGTCGGCGTCCACGGCGAGCTGCGGTTCGGTCCGCTGCCGCCGGGGCTGGCCGAGCGTTCGACCGTGGTGAAGGGCGCCAGGCCGGACGACGGCAGTACCGAGCTGACCGCGGCCGACCCGGCCCGGCCGTCGGTGCCCCTGCTGCGGGTCACCGCCGGGCCGTACCCGCCCACTCCGGACATGGCGTTTTCGGTGACCGTCCGCGGCGGCGAAGGCTTCTTCGTGGCGCCGGCGACCGGACGGGACCCGATGGTCTTCACCCGGCTGCCGTCGGGACGCTGGCTTCGGGTGTCGGGTGCGCGGCCGAAGGCCGAGCTGATCGCCGTCGCGAACGGCGTCCAGCTCGACCCGGCACCCGACTACCGCTGGCTCGGGACTACCAGTTGATCATCGGGAACCAGATGATCCCGAGCCTGCCCAGCACGCGGACGTCCCAGTAGAGCAGCGTGAAGGTGCCGCCGACGAGCAGCGCCACACCGGTCACGGTGGCGATCCGCGCCGGCTTCGCGGCCAGCCAGCGCTGCACGCGCCCGCCCGTGGCGTAGGTGAGGATCAGGAACAGCACCGCCATGACGACGATGTTGCCGAGCGACTGCAGCGCGAACGCGGCGGCGCCGTAGAGGACGTTGTGCTGCTCGGCGGCGTCGCGGAACATGATCCGGAACAGCGGGTACGGCCGTCCGATGAGGAAGCCGCCGATGAGCGCCCCCATCAGCACCAGCGGGGCGGCGGGGTGGCGGCGGGTGAAGCCCTCGAAGGGGTTGCGGAGGATGCCGAGGGCGATCAGGCCCATCAGCAGGAAGACCAGGCCGACGACGCCGAAGGCGACCATGGACTGGATGCTGCGCGGGGAGAGTCCGGTGGTCTTCGCGGTGGAGAACTGCGGCATCCGCGTGCCGACGAGCGCGACGATGACGCCGTAGACGACCGACACGGTGAGCATGCCGGCGGCGATCCAGCCGAGCGGCTTGAGCGCGTTCCGCTTCGTGGTGGTCTGGTCGCCGACCAGCGGCGCGACCGCGCCGAACGCGGCGATGTTGCAGGCGGTGAAGGAGCCCGCGAGGCCGGAGACGAACGCGAAGAGCGTCCCGGCCAGGACGCCGCTGATCGGGGTGGCCTTGGCGTCGTAGCCGAGGAGGCCGTTCGCGACGCTGTCGCCGATCACGGAGTCGACGAACGGCGCCGACCAGATGGCGGTCAGCACGAAGCCCGCCACGATCGCGGCGACGGCGATCGCGGCCCGGCGCGCCGGATACGGCCCGGCGCCGAAGAAGCCTGCTTGCGGATGGACCGGGACTTGCTGCTTGACCGCCATCGATGCCTCCAGGATGCGGGGATTCAGCATTCAAAGCGTTGCAGAATCAGGTCTTGAAACGCTTCGGCCGAGCGTGTGGGCTTTGGGCGCCAAAAGGCCTAGGCAATTTTCCCGGCCGATTACGGTGAGACATTGCTGGTCAGCCTTCGCGTCTGCTGCGCCTGGCCGAAGAGTTTGGAATTCGCGTTGACTTCTCGAGCTCGTGGCCACCCGAGCCGGCGACTCCGCCCGACGGGAGCACCGGTCAGGCTCCCTGCGAACCGGCCCAGCCTGTCGAGGCCCGCAGGAAGGCGCCCCCGCCGGTTACGGTGGGACATGACCTTCCCCGGCAGCGCCGCCTGGCGGCACGAAGACGCCCGCACCGGCTTCGAAGTGACGCGATTCCGCCCCCACCAAGGCGGCTGGCTCGCCGAAGGCGCCACGAGCGCGGTCGAGGACGGCGTCGCGTGGGCGGTGCGGTACACCCTCGTCGTCGGTCCACAGTGGACGCTGCGCTCGGCGCGGATCGGCGGCCTCGGCGAGCGGGAGCTGGTGGTCGAAGCGGACGGCCGCGGGCACTGGCGGCTCGACGGGCGGCCCGCGCCGCACCTGGACGGCTGCCTCGACCTCGACCTCGAGGCGTCCGCGATGACGAACACCTTCCCGGTGCACCGGCTCGCCCTGCCGGCCGGCGGCCGGGCCGAGGCGCCTGCCGCCTACGTCCGCGCGGCCGACCTCGGCGTCGACCGGCTGGAGCAGACCTACGAGCACCTGTCACCCGGCCGGTACGGCTACGCGGCGCCGGCGTTCGGCTTCGCCTGCGTCCTCGAATACGACGACACGGGCCTGATCACCCGCTATCCCGGGATCGCCGTCCGCCACCCGGCTACGGTGGGCGCATGACCTCCGAGACCGACCGCCTCGCCGCCGAGCGCTACGTCGTCCTGACCACGTTCCGGCGCGACGGGCGCGCCGTGCCGACCCCGATCTGGGTGGCCGGTGACGGCACCGAGCTCCTGATGTCGTCGGTGCGGGACACCGGCAAGGTGAAGCGCATCCGCAACGACGGCCGGGTGGAGATCCAGGCCTGTGACGTGCGTGGGCGGAAGACGCACGGCGCGAAGGTCTCCGGCCGGGCTCGGCTGCTGGACGCCGCGGACAGCGAGCGGGCCCGGCGGGCGATCGCCCGCAAGTACGGCATCGTCGGGCGCGTCACGATGTTCTTCTCGAAGCTGCGCGGCCCGGCGGACCGGACGGTCGGCATCGCGGTCAAAGTGGACGGCTGAAGCTGCGGAAACCGCGCCGGAGGTAGTTCGGCAGCGCGTTCGGGTGATCGAGGGTCGAGGTGTGCAGCCAGACCCGCCGCGTGCCGGGCAGCGCCCACGCGTCGGCGACGACGAGGGTCAGCGCGAACCCGCCGAGTCCTTTGCCGACGAATTCCGGCACCAGGCCGAACGTGGTGATCTCGACGTCGTTCCCGGGCTGCGGCTCGAAATCCGCCGCGCCGGCGATTTCGCCGCGGTACTCGATGAGCCGGTATTCGCGGTGCGGCGCGGCGAGCCAGCGGTCCCATTCGGCGTCCCCGCGGGTGGCGCTCGGCCAGCGGTACGGCGTCCCGATCCGGACGTGCAGTTCGCGGATCAGCGGCCCCGCCGCGGCGGTCCGGAGCGCAACCCCCTCGACGAGCGGCGCGGGATTCAGCTGACCGGCGGCGGTCATTTCCAGCTGGGTGACGATCTCCTCCACCCGCGGCAACCTACGACCCACGGGGATCGCTGTCAGCCGCTTTTCGGGGTCAAGCGGACGCCGGCTGCCCGGCCAGGAGCCGCTCGGCCAGCGCCGTCACGAGGTCGTGGCGCTGCTCGTCGGTGAACAGGTCCGGCAACGTCAGCCGTTCCATGATCAGCCAGTTCAGCGCCAGCCACAGCAGGACCACCATCGTGCCGTCGCCGGGCAGGCCGGACTTCTCGTGGTACTCGACGTTGAAGTCGACGTCCGCGCGGATCCGCCGGGTGAGCACGTCCCGCAGCTCCGGCCGGCGCGTGGCTTCGAGCCGCAGTTCCAGCAACGCGAGGAAACCCGTCGGGAACGCGGCGACGCGGTCGACGAGTTCGTGCATCAGCTCGACGACGCGGGCCCGGTCACGCGGCCCTTCGAGGCCGCCCGCGATGACGCTCTCGTCGACCAGCCGCTCGTAGACCCGCTCCCCCGCGTGCTTGAGGATTTCGTCGCGGTTGGCGAAGTAGTTGGACGCCGTGCCGACCGGCACCCCGGCCTGCTGGTCGACCGCGCGGAAGGTGAGCCCGCGGGCGCCTTCGCCGGCCAGGACCTCGATCGCGGCGTCGAGCAGCGCCGCGCGCCGCTCGGGGTTGCGTCGCACCATGACGTGGGCTCCAGACGTAGGACTCCGACCAAAGTACTACATTCGGAGTTGTCTGCGCCGATCCCGCGTCGCCGCCCGGCTCTCCTCCGGCGCTTCCCGGTAACTGGCCACGCGGCCGCCGGGCTGCTGCCGCGGTGTCCCTGCTCGGCTAGGCCTTCGCCACCGCGGCGAGGGCTTCCGGCAGCGTGAACGCGCCGGCGTAGAGCGCCTTGCCGACGATGGAACCCTCGACACCGTCGGACGCCAGGCCCGCCAGCGCGACGAGGTCGGCCACGCTCGACACCCCGCCGGAGGCGATCACCGGCGCGTCGGTGCGGGCGACGACGTCGCGCAGCAGCTCGAGGTTCGGGCCGCGCAGGGTGCCGTCCTTGCTGACGTCGGTGACGACGTACCGGGACGCGCCGTCGCGGTCGAGGCGCTCCAGGACGTCCCAGAGGTCGCCGCCGTCGGAGGTCCAGCCGCGCGCCGAGAGCCGGTGGCCGGCCTCGGTGATCCGCACGTCGAGGCCGATCGCGACGCGATCGCCGTACTCGCCGATGACCCGGGCTGTCCACTCCGGGTCCTCGAGCGCGGCGGTGCCGAGGTTGACCCGCCGGGCCCCGGTGTCCAGCGCGGCCTTCAGCGACGCGTCGTCGCGGATGCCGCCGGAGAGCTCGACCTGCACGTCGAGCCGCCCGACGACCTCGGCGAGCAGTTCGCGGTTGCTGCCCTTGCCGAAGGCGGCGTCGAGGTCGACCAGGTGGATCCACTCGGCGCCGTCGCGCTGCCACGCCAAGGCGGCCTCCAGCGGGCTGCCATAGGAGGTCTCGGTGCCGGCCTCGCCCTGGACGAGTCGCACGGCCTGGCCATCGGCCACATCAACGGCGGGAAGGAGCGTGAAAGTCACGCGGCTTACTCTAGGGCGGAGACCCGGATCACCCGGTCAGAGGGTCGCCAGCCAGTTGCGCAGCAGCTGGGCCCCGGCGTCCCCGGACTTTTCCGGGTGGAACTGGGTGGCCCACAGCGGCCCGTTCTCGACCGCGGCGACGAAGTCTTCGCCGTGGTGGGCCCAGGTGACCTTCGGTTCCTGCCCGGGCAGGCCGTCGAGCTCCCACTTGCGCGCGGCGTAGGAGTGCACGAAGTAGAACCGCTCCTCCGGGTCGAGCCCGGCGAACAGCCGCGAGTCCGCGGGCGCGCGCACGGTGTTCCACCCCATGTGCGGCAGGACGTCGGCGGTCAGCCGGTCGACCACGCCGGGCCACTCGCCGGTGCCCTCGGTCTCCTCGCCGTGCTCGACGCCGCGGGAGAAGAGGATCTGCATGCCGACGCAGATGCCGAGCACCGGGCGGCCCCCGGCGAGCCGCTTGCCGATGATCCGGTGCCCGTGCACGTCCAGCAGCCCCGCCATGCAGGCGGAGTAGGCACCGACACCGGGAACGACCAGGCCATCGGCTTCGACGGCGGCATGCGGATCGGCGGTGACCTCGACATCGGCGCCCGCGCGCGCCACAGCGCGTTCGGCGGAGCGGAGGTTGCCGGAACCGTAGTCGAGGATCACCACACGAGACACGCCACCCAGCGTAGCCGCCGGTCTCGGCGACCTTCGACCGAATAGGGCCTGTTACACAGCGCTCGACCGGCGGAAAAATCTTGAAGATACCCGTTTGAGGGTCCCCGCTCTCTGGGTATCACTCACTCGTTCGTGTGCGCTCAGCCGGCACGACCGGACGCCAGGGAGGCGAAGATGGCCGAGGACGATCTGCTGTCCCAGATGCTGCACGCCTGGCGCGACGACATTGAAAGTGTGCCCTTTCCGCAGTTCAGCGAGCTGCTGATCCCGCGTCAGCAGACCCGGCCGCGGTGCGTCCCGGGCCCGTCTGCCGCTCGCGTGACGAACGCCACGCGGAGAACAGACGCCTGACTGTGGTTTCCTGCGGTGGCCGCATCGACGCGTCCCCGGGAGCCCTTCATGAGTCGCACCCCTGATCCGCACGACTTCCTCGACCTCGACGCCGGGCTCGCCGAGGAGGACCGCGCCATCCGCGACGCCGTCCGCGCGTACGCGAAGGATCACCTGCTGGACCACGTCGCCGACTGGTACGAAACGGGCGCGCTCCCGGCCGCGGAGCTGGCGAAGGGCTTCGGCTCGCTCGGCCTGCTCGGCATGCACCTGGAG
Organism: Amycolatopsis sp. NPDC005003; assembly: GCF_053600695.1. Lineage (NCBI taxonomy): Bacteria > Bacillati > Actinomycetota > Actinomycetes > Pseudonocardiales > Pseudonocardiaceae > Amycolatopsis > Amycolatopsis sp. NPDC005003. Next base: position 229,844 of record NZ_JBSGAI010000005.1, read on the forward strand.
GGTTACGGCTGCGCCGGCACCAGCGCCGTCGCGTACGGCATCGCGTGCCGCGAACTCGAGGCCGTCGACTCGGGGCTGCGCAGCTTCGTCTCGGTGCAGGGGTCGCTCGCGATGTACGCGATCCACAAGTGGGGCAGCGAGGAACACCGCCAGGAGTGGCTGCCGCGGATGGCCACCGGCGAGGCGCTGGGCTGCTTCGGGCTGACCGAGCCGGACGCGGGCAGCGATCCGGGCTCGATGCGGACGCGCGCGGTGCGCGACGGCGACGACTGGGTGCTTTCGGGCACGAAGATGTGGATCACCAACGGAACCGTCGCCGACGTCGCGGTCGTCTGGGCGCAGACCGACGACGGCATCCGCGGCTTCGTCGTCCCGACGTCGACGCCGGGCTTCACCGCCAACGAGGTCAAGCACAAGCTGTCGCTGCGGGCGTCGCTGACCGCGGAACTGGTGCTCGACGGCGTCCGGCTGCCGTCGTCGGCGGCGTTCCCCGAGGTCCGCGGCCTGCGCGGGCCGCTGTCCTGCCTGAACGAAGCCCGCTACGGGATCCTCTTCGGCGTCGTCGGCGCGGCGCGCGCGTGCTACGAAGCCGCGTTGGAGTACACACTCTCGCGCTCGCAGTTCGGGAAGCCCCTGGCAGGGTTCCAGCTGACCCAGCGCAAGCTCGCCGACCTGGTCGTCGAGGTCAACCGCGCCGGGCTGGTGGCGTTGCAGATCGGGCGGCTCAAGGACGCCGGCGAGCTGCACCACAACCACGTCAGCTTCGGGAAGATGGCGAACGTCCGGTCGGCGCTCGACGTGGCCCGGACGGCGCGGTCGATGCTCGGCGCCAACGGGATTTCGCTGGAGTACCCGGTGATGCGGCACATGGCGAACCTCGAGACGGTGCTGACGTACGAAGGCACCGAGGAGATGCACGCGCTGTCGCTCGGCCAAGCGGTCACGGGGCTCGCGGCGTTCCGCTGATCGTTTTTTGTCGGTGGTGCCCGCTAGCTTCTCCGGCATGACGTTTTCCGAGTTCGAAGCCGTGGTGGAGCTGCGGCGCTACACCTTGCACCCCGGCCGGCGCGATGAGCTGATCGAGCTGTTCGAGCGCGAGTTCGTCGAGCCGCAGGAGGCGGCGGGCGCACACCTGTTCGGGCTGTTCCGGTCGCCGGCGTCGCCGGACGAGTTCGTGTGGCTGCGCGGCTTCCGTTCGATGCCCGAGCGCCAGGCCGCGCTGGAGGAGTTCTACACCGGCCCGGTCTGGAAGGAACACCGCGAGGCGGCGAACGCGACCATGATCGACTCCGGCAACGTCCTGCTGCTGCGCCCGGTCCGCCGCGGCCTCGCCGCACCACCACCGGGCGCGGGCGTGCACGTCACGGTTTCCGCTCCCGCACCCCCGCCGGAGTCGGCGTTCGCGGCGTTCGAGACGGAGCCGTCGGAGAACACGTTCCCGCAGCTGCCGGTGCGCACGGACGGCCCGTTCGCGGTGTGGTTCAGCCGGGTCGCTTCGCCGGGTTCCGTGGAGCTCGTCCCGACGTCGCGGTCACCGATCCGCTGAGAGGAGTTCGACGAGCCCTGCGGGGTAGAGGATCTTGCGGCCCTCGCGGAACTCGGCGAGGCCGACCCAGCGCGCGGTGGCGGGATCGTCGAGGATCTTCATCTCCTCGCGCTGGTAGCGATCGGCGTCGGCGAACTCGGCGGCGTAGAGGAAGGCGATCTCGTGCCCGGGCCGGTCCTGCCAGGTGAAGACGTTCTCGAGCACCCCGAGCAGCTCGCCGACCTCGATCTCGGCGTCGAGCTCCTCGAGGAACTCCCGCTTGAGCGCGTCGGCACTGTGTTCGCCGAACTCGATCCCGCCTCCGAGCGGGCGGCAGAAGGTCTCGCCCTTGACGTCGTCGTGCGCTTCGAAGACGAGCAGCGCGTCCCCGCGCCGGAGGACGGCGAGGACGATGGGCCGGATCGATGGCATGGCGGTCACGCTAGCGGGTTCCTACTCCCCCAGGAACTCCCTGATCGACAGGCCCAGCGAGCCGGCGTCCAGGCCGTGCGCCAGGTCGTGGTCCGCGATCCGGCCGTACGTGCGGACCTCGGCGTCCCGCCGCACCCCGAGCGCCTTCATCCGGTGCGGCACATCGGAAAGCGCCTCCGCCACGCAATGCGCCGACGTGCCGGCGAGGTAGGGCTCCACGAGGACCACGTCGGCGGTGGCGGACAGCGCCGCCGACCGCAGGCCGGCGGCGTCGAACGGCCGGATCGTCGAGGCGTAGAGCACGGTCACGTCCAAGCCCGCCGTCGCGCGCAGGACGCGGTCCAGCACCGGGCCCACCGCCACCACCACGCCGCGCGATCCCTGCCGCAGCCGCGTGAACCCCACCCCCAGGTGCGGGGAAGCGTTCTCCTGCGCCGAAAGCCGCAGGTAGACCCGGCCGTCGCCGGGGATCGACTCCAGCAGGAGCCGCTCGGCCTCGGCCGGGTGGCCCGGCACGTGGACCGTCCAGCCCGGCAGCGAATCGATCAGTGCGACGTCGCCCGGGGACTGGTGCGTGCGCCCCGCCGTCGGCATGTCGTACGACGCTCCCCACGACACCAGGACGCCGCCCACCTCCTGGTGCGAGAAGTCCAGCTTGATCTGCTCGAACGCGCGCTCCACCAGGAACGACGGGAACGTGTGCACGATCGGCCGCAGCCCGGCGAGCGCCAGCCCGGCGCCCGTGCTGACCAGCAGCTGTTCGCGGATCCCGACGTTGATCACCCGGTCCGGGTGCCGCCGCGCGGCGCCGGCGAGCTGCGCCGCCGAGATGTCGGCCAGCACGACCGCGACGTCCGGGTCGGCGTCGATGATCCGTTCGGTGGTGGCGAGGAATTCCTCTCGCATCGACCGCGTGTTCGGCATGTTCAGCCCTTCGGTTCGACGACGGCGACCACGGCCAGCGGCCGGCCGGGGTGGGCGGTGGTGAAGGCTTCGTAGAGTGCGTCGTGGTCGCGGCCGGACACCGTGCGCGTCTCCCAGCCTTCGACGGCGAAGCGGCGGGCGATGCCGCCCGGCCAGCCGTGCGTCGACGACTGGTTGTCGATCACCACCGTGGTCAGGTTTTCGAGGCGCTCGCGCGCCGCGACGACGATCGCCTCGTGGTTCGAACCTTCGTCGAGCTCGGCGTCACCGACGAGCGTCACGACCTTCGCGCTCGTCAGGCCACGGGCGCGCAGGCCCAGCGCGGTGCCGAACGCGATCGGCAGGCCGTGGCCGAGGGAGCCGCTGGAAATCTCGGCGCCGGGCAGGCGTCGCCGGTCCGGGTGGTGGCCGAGGCGCGACACCGTGTCGGACCACGTCTCGAGCTCCGCTTCGTCGATGAAGCCTTTCGCGGTGAGGACGGCGTAGTACGCCATCGGCCCGTGCCCTTTGGACAGCAGGAAGCGGTCGCGGCCCGGCTCGCGGAAGTTCGCGGGCGTGACGTCGAGCACGCGGTCGTAGAGCACCCACAGGACGTCCAAAGTGGACTCGGCCGCGGCGCGGTGCTTTTCGTCGCCGGTCATCAGGGAAATCAGCCGGGGCAGGTCGGCGTGGCCCGGCTCCGTCGCAGTGGTCATGACCCGACGATGCAACCTCGACTAAACTCGAAGTCAAGGATAGCCTGACCTGGTGACCAGGCTCGCTGAACATCTCAGCATCGGACAGGTGGCGGAACGCAGCGGGGTTCCGCACACGGCACTGCGGTTCTACGAGGAGAAGGGGCTGATCAGTTCGGAGCGCTCGGCGGGCAACCAGCGCCGCTACGCGCGTTCGGTGCTGCGCCGGATCGCGTTCATCCGCGCCGCGCAACGGGTCGGGCTCTCCCTGGAGGACATCAGCGCGGCGCTGGCGACGCTGCCGGTGGACCACGCCCCGACGAAGGCGGACTGGGCACGCCTGTCCCGCGACTGGCAGCACGAGCTCGACGCGCGCATCGACGCCCTCCAGCGGCTTCGCGACCGGCTCACCGGCTGCGTCGGCTGCGGTTGCCTGTCCCTGCGCAGCTGCGCGTTGTACAACAACGACGACGAGCTGGCCCGCTTCGGGCCGGGCGCGAGCAAGCTGCGTCCCGCGGTCGAAGGCGGCGTCTAAACCGCTTGCGCGCGGGGAGGATGCTGGGTGGGCAATGAACGAAAAGCAACTGATCCGCATCTCGAAGCGGCTGGCGCGGCACCTGCGCCACGACCCCGCCGCCCTCGGCCTGACTCTCTCGTCCGACGGCTGGGTCCCGGTCGACCAGCTCGTGCGCGCGCTCTCGATCACCCGCGAGGAGCTCGACGAAGTGGTCGAGAAGAACAACAAGCGCCGCTTCGCCTTCGACGAAACGGGCACGCGCATCCGGGCGAGCCAGGGCCACAGCGTGGCGGTCGACCTGGGTTTGCCGGACGCGCCGCCGCCGGACGTGCTCTACCACGGCACGGTGGCGAAGTACCTCGACGCGATCTTCCGCGAAGGCCTGCGCCCGATGAACCGCCACGCGGTCCACCTGTCGGCCACGGTCGAGACGGCGACGATCGTCGGCGCCCGCCGCGGCAAGCCGGTGGTCCTCCGGGTCGACGCCGCGGCGATGGCGGTGGCGGGCCACGCGTTCCAGGTGAGCGCGAACGGAGTTTGGCTGACGTCGGCGGTACCACCGGAGTACCTGTCGCAGACCGGCTGACTTGCACCCGGTGAGTCGGGTCGCGTACCCGGAGGGTCGGCCCGCGTACCCGGAGGGTCGGCCCGCGTACCCGGAGGGTCGGGTCGCGTGACGGAACCCGATCTCGCGTGATCGGAGCCGGAACTCGCGTGACAGAACCCGCGGGACTCGCGTGATCGAAGCCGGAACTCCCGTGACAGAACCCGGGACTCGCGTGATTGGGGGCGGAACTCGTGTGATCAGGCGGGCATCTCGCGTGATCAGGCGGGCATCTCGCGTGACTGGAGGGGCATCTCGCGTGATCAGAGGGGCGACACGGGGGTGAGGGTTCGGCGGCGGGGGCGGCCGAGGAGGCGGCGGCCCACGTCCAGGAGCTCCGCGCGCAGCTCTTCGTCACCCAGGCCGGCCAGGTCCGGGGAGCCGCCCGCCATGGCGATGCCCGTCAGGGCCACCAACGCGTTCACGCGGGTCGTCGTGTCCGGGTCCGGGCCCGACAGGATGCCGAGGAGCGCCTGGCCGAAGCCCTGCGTGCCGCCGTGGGCGGACTTCTCGATCGCGCGGGCGATGCCCGGGTCGCTCGAAAACAGCGCCACCAGCGTGCGGTGGCGGATCACCAGCTCGACGAAACCCTCCAGCAGCAGGTCCACCTGCGCACCCCGGCGCTTCAGCGCCGCCGCTCGCCGCACGAGGTCGTCCAGGTCGCGGACGCCCGGCTCGGCGACCGCCTCGGTGATCTCCGCCTTCGTCTTGAAGTGGTAGTACACGGCCGCCTTGGTGATGCCCAGCGCGTCGGCGATCATCTGCAACGACGTGCCCTCGACCCCGTGTTCGGTGAACAGGCGCAGGGCGGTCTGGAGCAGTCGGGTCCGGGTGTCCTCGGCCGGGCCGGCGGTCATTCTTCCTCCTCATCGAGCCGTCGGAGCGTACGTCACGCCCTGTCGATCGGCAAACCGCCTTACTAGCCGAACGGCTGGGAACACCCCTTGCTGTTCGGCAAGTCACATACTTGCCGATCGGCTTGGAGTCCCCCTAGCCGATCGGCTAGCGTGAGAACCACACTTTGGCGTGAACCGACCTCGTTCGGGCGAAAAGGAGCTGACTCTTGGCGACCTTCCTGTACCGGCTCGGCCGGTTCTCCTTCCGGCGCAGAGCGCTGGTCGCGGCCGTCTGGGCGGCGGTCCTCGTGGCACTGGGCCTGGGCGCGCTGACGCTCTCGAGCCAGCTCTCGAACTCGGTGACGATCCCCGGCACCGAGTCGCAGCGGGCCGTCGACCAGCTCACCGAGAAGTTCCCGCAGGCCAACGCCGGTGGCGCGACCGCGCGGGTGGTCATCGAGGCCCCGGCCGGGACCACGGTGACCGACGCGAAGGGCAAGGCGGCCGTCGAAGCGCTCGTCGGGCAGCTGAAGGCGGCGCCGAAGGTCGCCGCGGTGGTGGACCCGTTCCAGGCGCGGTCCATCTCACCCGATCAGCGCGTCGCACTCGCCCAGGTCAGTTACGGAGCGAAAGCGTACGAACTGACCGACGGAGACCGTCAGGCGCTGCTGGACACCGCGAACGCCGGCCGCGCGGCCGGGTTCACCGTCGAGTTCGGCGGCGACGCCGTGCAGGGCACGCCCGCGACCGGTGCCACCGAGGGCCTGGGCGTCGCGGTCGCCGCCGTCGTGCTGGTCATCACGTTCGGCTCGCTGCTCGCGGCCGGGATCCCGCTGCTCACCGCGCTGATCGGCGTCGGCACCGGGATGGCGGGCATCTTCCTCGCCTCCGGGTTCCTCGAGCTGAACTCGAACACGCCGGTCCTGGCGCTGATGATCGGCCTGGCCGTCGGCATCGACTACGCGCTGTTCATCGTGTCGCGCTACCGGCACGAGCTGAGCATCGGCCGCGATCCCGAAGAAGCCGCCGGACGCGCCGCGGGCACCGCCGGCTCGGCCGTGGTGTTCGCCGGGCTCACCGTCATCATCGCGCTGGCCGGCCTCACCGTGATCGGCATCCCGTTCCTCGGCCAGATGGGCGTCGCCGCCGCGGTCACCGTCGCGGTCGCCGTGCTCATCGCGCTGACGCTGCTGCCCGCGATCCTCGGCTTCGCCGGGGCCCGGGTGGCCGGCGGCCGCATCCGGCTGCGCCGCAAGCCGGTCGAAACGACGCACGGCGAGCGCTGGGCGCGGTTCGTCGACCGCCACCGGATCCCGGTGCTGCTGGTCGCGCTGGCCGGGATGGCCGTCGTCGCGCTGCCCGCGCTGAGCATGCAGCTCGGCCTGCCCAACGACAGCACCGCCGCGCCGGAGTCGACCCAGCGCAAGGCGTACGAGATCGCCAGCCGCAGCTTCGGCGAAGGCTCGAACGGGCCGCTGCTGGTCGTCGTCGACGTCTCCGCGAGCGCCAACCGCCAGGCCGCGCTCGGCCAGGCCGCGGCCGACATCCAGAAGCTGCCGGACGTCGCCGCCGTCACCCCGCCGCGCCTCAACCAGGCCGGCGACACGGCGTTGCTCACGGTGATCCCGAAGAGCGGCCCGAGCAGCACGCAGACCGAAGACCTGGTGGCCGCGATCCGCGCCGAGTCCGGCGCGCTGGACGCCAAGCTGGCGGTCACCGGCCAGACAGCGGCGAACATCGACGTCTCCGAGAAGCTGTCGGACGCGATGCTGCCGTACCTGGCGCTGATCGTCGGGCTGGCGTTCGTGCTGCTGATGCTGGTGTTCCGCTCGGTGGTGGTGCCGCTGAAGGCGACGATCGGCTTCCTCGGCTCGGTCGCGGCGACGTTCGGCGCGGTGGTCGCGGTGTTCCAGTGGGGCTGGCTCACGGACCTGCTGGGCGTCGAGTCGACGGGCCCGATCATGAGCATGCTGCCGATCCTGCTGATCGGCGTGCTGTTCGGGCTGGCGATGGACTACCAGGTGTTCCTGGTGACCCGGATGCGCGAGGAGCACGTCCACGGCGCGGAGCCGCAGGAAGCGATGGTGACGGGCTTCCGCCACGGCGCCCGGGTGGTCGTCGCGGCGGCGCTGATCATGATCAGCGTGTTCGCCGGGTTCATCCTCGCGGAATCGTCGCTGATCCAGTCGATCGGCTTCGCGCTGGCGTTCGGCGTGCTGGTGGACGCGTTCGTGGTCCGCATGACCCTGGTGCCGGCGGTTATGTCCCTGCTGGGGCGCAGCGCCTGGTGGCTGCCGAAGTGGCTGGACCGGATCCTGCCGGACGTGGACGTCGAGGGCGAGAAGCTCACGAAGCACCTGGACGAGCCCGAAGAGCGCGAGCTGGTCGGCGCGAGCCGCTAGCGAACACGGAAAAGGCCCCCTCGCGCGCGAGGGGGCCTTTTCCGTGTCTCAGCTCGAGAACCAGAAGATCGCGCCGCCGATGGCGAGCACCGCTGCGATGCCCAGGACCACAGCCATGAACTTCGCCGTCTTCCAGGTCGACCAGACCCCGCCCACCAGGAAACCCCCGAGGGCGAGCAACAGCACACCGACGACTCCGCTGTTCACAGGACGCCCTTCGTCGAGGGGATGCCGCCCGCGCGCGGGTCCGGTTCCGTCGCCGCGCGCAGGGCCCGGGCCACCGCCTTGTACTCCGCCTCCGCGATGTGGTGCGGGTCGCGGCCGTGGATCACCCGCACGTGCAAGGCGATCTGCGCGTGGAACGCCAGCGAGTCGAACACGTGCCGGGTCAGGACGAACGGGTAGTTGTTACCGATCGTGAACGTGGTGAACTGCTCCGGCTCGCCCACGTGCACGCAGTACGGCCGGCCCGAGACGTCGATCGCCGCGTGGGCCAGGGTCTCGTCCATCGGGATCCAGGCGTCGCCGAAGCGGCGGATGCCGCTCTTGTCGCCCAGCGCCTGGCGGAGCGCCTGGCCCAGCACGATCGCCGTGTCCTCCACCGTGTGGTGGGCGTCGATGTGGACGTCGCCGGTGGCCTCGACCTTGAGGTCGAGCGAGCCGTGGACGCCGAACGCCGTCAGCATGTGGTCGTAGAACGGGACGCCGGTCGAAATCTCGACCTCGCCCGTCCCGTCGAGGTCCAGCTGCACGGCGATCGAGGACTCCTTGGTGGTCCGTTCGACCTTGCCGATGCGGGTCATCGCGAGACTTCCTTACTCGCCTCGAGGAAGGCGTCGTTCTCTTCCGGGGTGCCGATGCTCACGCGCAGGTGACCCGGGATGCCCGGGTCGCGGATCAGCACCCCGCGATCCAAATAGGACTGCCAGGCCGCGTGCGGGTCCGAAAACCGTCCGAAGAGGACGAAGTTCGAGTCGCTCGGCACCGGGTCGTACCCCAGGCCCGCCAACGCTTCCACGACGCGGTCGCGCTCCGCGGCCAGCTTGTGCACGCTGTCCAAAGTGGCGTCCGCGTGCCGCAGCGCCGCTCGCGCCGCCGCCTGCGTCAGGCGGGAGAGGTGGTACGGCAGGCGCACCAGCTGCAGCGCGTCGACCACCGCCGGGGCCGCCGCCAGGTAGCCCAGCCGGCCGCCCGCGAACGCGAACGCCTTGCTCATCGTGCGCGAGACGATCAACGAAGACGGGTGGTCCGCGAGCAGCGAGACCGCGCTCGGCTGCGACGAAAACTCCGCGTACGCCTCGTCGACGACCACCATGCCGGTGGCCGCGTCGAGCAGGACGCGCAGCTCGTCGAGCGGGATCGAGCCGCCGGTCGGGTTGTTCGGGCTGGTGACGAACACGATGTCCGGACGCCGTTCCGAGATGACCGCGGCCGCCGCGGCCGTGTCGAGCGTGAAGTCGTCGCGGCGCGGCGCCGGGACCCACTCGGTGCGGGTGCCGGACGCGATGATCGGGTGCATCGAGTACGACGGCTCGAAGCCCAGCGCGCTGCGCCCGGGCCCGCCGAACGCCTGCAGGATCTGCTGCAGCACCTCGTTGGACCCGTTCGCCGCCCAGACGTTCGCCTCCGACAGCACCACCCGCGTCGACACGCTCAGGTAGTCGGCCAGGTCCTGCCGCAGCGCCACGGCGTCGCGGTCCGGGTAGCGGTGCAGCTCGGCCGCCTCGAGCCGGACCGCTTCGGCGACGTCCGCGACCAGCTCCGGGGGCGGCGGGTACGGGTTCTCGTTCGTGTTGAGCCGGACCGGGACGTCCAGCTGCGGCGCCCCGTAGGGCGACTTGCCGCGCAGGTCTTCGCGCAGTGGCAGCTGGTCCAGGGTGACCTCTTCGCCGATCGTCATCGGACGGCACCTCCGAAGCGCGCGGCGACGGCCTCGCCGTGCGCGGGCAGGTCCTCGGCGTCGGCCAGCGCGACGACGCGGCCGGCGACCTCGCGCAGCGCGTCCTCGGTGTAGTCCACGACGTGGATGCCCTTGAGGAAGCTCTGCACGGACAGGCCCGAGGAGTGGCGGGCGAACCCGCCGGTGGGCAGCACGTGGTTGGATCCGGCGCAGTAGTCGCCGAGCGACACCGGGGCGTACGCGCCGACGAAGATCGCGCCCGCGTTGCGGACCCGGGCCGCGACCGAACGCGCGTCCGCCGTCTGGATCTCCAGGTGCTCGGCGGCGTAGGCGTCGACGACGCGCAGCCCGTCGTCCACTGTGGACACCAGGATGATGCCGGACTGCTTGCCGCCCAGCGCCTCGGCGACCCGCGAACTGTGCTTCGTCGCGGCGACGCGGCCGATCAGTTCCTTGTCGACGGCGTCGGCCAGCTCGGCCGACGTCGTCACCAGGACGCTCGCGGCGAGGGGGTCGTGCTCGGCCTGGCTGATCAGGTCGGCGGCGACGTGCGCCGGGTCGGCCGTCTCGTCGGCGAGGATGGCGATCTCGGTGGGCCCGGCCTCGGCGTCGATGCCGATCAGGCCGCGCAGGAGCCGCTTGGCCGCGGTGAGGTAGATGTTGCCCGGGCCGGTGACGATGTCGACCGGGGCCAGCTCGGCGCCGTCGGTGTCCGTGCCGCCGTACGCCAGCAGCGCGACGGCCTGCGCGCCGCCGGCCGCCCACACCTCGTCGACACCGAGGAGCTCGGCCGCGGCGAGGATGGTCGGGTGCGGCAGCCCGCCGAACGCGGCCTGCGGCGGCGAGCAGACGACCAGCGAGCCGACGCCGGCGATCTGCGCCGGGACGACGTTCATCACCACGGTCGAGGGGTACACGGCCAGCCCGCCCGGTGCGTACAGCCCGACGCGCTCGACCGGCACCCACTTCTCGGTGACCGTGCCGCCCTCGACCACCGTGGTCGTGACGTCGGTGCGGCGCTGCTCGGCGTGCACCTTCCGGGCCCGGGTGATCGACTCCTCCAGAGCCGCGCGCACAGCCGGGTCGAGCTGCTCCAGAGCCCGCGTCAGCTCGGCCCGCGGCACGCGCACGGCGTCCGGGCGGACCTTGTCGAACTTCTCGGTGTACTCGAGGACGGCTTCGACACCGCGGTCGCGGACCGCCTCGACCACCGGGCGCACGTGATGCAGCGCCGCGTCCACGTCGTATTCGGCGCGTGGGAGCGTGGCGCGCAGTTCGGCGGCTGTCGGGACCTGCCCGCGCAGGTCGGTGCGGTTCAACATGCCCACCAGGGTACGAGGTCACGCCGAAGGGGTTTTCGGCGATACTCCCCGGTGACGGCCGATCCCAGCATGCAGGAGGCAGCGGTGGCGCGAATCGCGTTGTGCCAGGTCAACTCGGGTGACGATCCGGAGGCGAACCTGAAGCTCGTTCGCTCCGGAGTGGAGGCCGCGGCGGCGGACGGCGCGCGGATCGTCGTGTTCCCCGAAGCGACCATGGCGCGGTTCGGACGGCCGCTCGAGCCGGTCGCGGAGCCCCTGGAAGGCCCGTGGGCGTCGGCCGTGGCTTCGGTGGCCGCCGAGCACGACGTGGTCGTCGTCGCCGGGATGTTCACCCCGGCGGGCGACGGGCGGGTCCGCAACACGCTCCTGATCACCGGCGGCGGCCACCACCGCGGCTACGACAAGATCCACCTCTACGACGCGTTCGGGTTCGCCGAGTCCGACACGGTGGCACCCGGCTCGGCGCCGGCCACGTTCGAGCTGGACGGCGTCGTCTACGGCGTCGCGACCTGCTACGACGTGCGCTTCCCGGAGCTGTTCCGCGCGCTGGCCGACGACGGCGCCGACGTCGTGCTGCTGCCGGCGTCGTGGGGCGCGGGCGAGGGCAAGCGCGAGCAGTGGGAGGTGCTGGTGCGGGCCCGGGCCCTGGATTCGGGCTGCTGGGTGCTGGCCTGCGGCCAGGCCGACCCCGCGGCGACGGGCGTCACGGTCAACCCGAAGGCACCGACGGGGATCGGGTACTCGCTGGCCGCGGACGGCTTCGGCCGGGTGGCCGCCGCCGCGGGCGCTGCCCCGGAGACCCTGCTCGTGGACGTGGACCCGGCAGTCTCCGCCCAGGCTCGCGCAGCCACCGGCGCGTTGGCGAACCGCCGGCTCTAGCGCCCCAATGTGGCATTGGGTGCATCTGACGCACCCAATGCCCCATTGGGGCGTTTGGGGCCGGGGCTAGCGGAGGAGGCCTTCGCGGATGGCGACGCGCACGAAGCCCGCGCGTCGCCGTTCGCCGGTCTTGTCGCGGATGCGGTCCAGGTACGACCGGACCGTGCGGACGCTGATGTTGAGGATCTCCGCCACGTCGACGTCCCGCTCCCCCGCCGCCACCAGGCGCAGCACCTGCTTCTCGCGCTCCGACAGCACGATCTTCGGGCCCGCGTGGCGCTCTTCGCTGTCCTGGATGATCATCCCGGCCAAGGTCGGCGACACGTACGCGTTGTCGTCGGCGATCGTGCGGATCGCGCGCAGGAGCTCGTCGCCGTCGACGTCCTTGGACAGGAAGCCCTTCGCGCCCGCCTGCATCGCGCCCAGCACCTCCGGCTGCTCCGCGTGCGCGGACACCACCAGCACCTTGTGCCCCATCTGCCCCACTTCCAGGACCGCGGCCGCGTCCTGGACGCCGCGCAGCTTCAGGTCCAGCACGACGACGCTGCCCGACGGCTGGTCCTGCACCGCGAACCGGGCCACCGAGTCCGCCACCGCGCCGAGCTCGATGTCCGGCGCCTCGGTCAGCACGCGGGTCAGCGCGTACCGGTAGAGCGGGTGGTCCTCGATCACGCCCACGGAGATGCGCCGGGAAGACGGCGCGGAGTCGCTCATTTGCGGCCGCCGCGCCGCGGGCCGGCCTCACCGATCAGGCCGCGCCGGATGGCCTCCTTGACCAGGCCGGGCCGCCGCCGTTCGCCGGTCTTGTCGCGGATGCGGTCCAGGTAGCCGCGGACCGTCCGGACGCCGATGCCGAGGATCAGCGCGATGTCGACGTCCCGCTCCCCCGCCGCCACCAGCCGCAGCACCTGCTCCTCGCGCGGGGAAAGCTCGGCTTCGGCCGACACGGCGGGCCGGTCGGCGTTGTCCTTCATGATCATCCCGGCCACCACCGCCGAAACGTACGCACCGCCGCCGGCGACCGTCTTGATCGCGATCAGCAGCTCGTCGGCGTCGACGTCCTTCGACAGGAACCCCCGCGCCCCCGCCGCGATCGCGCCGAGCACGACCTCCGGTTCGGCCTGCGCGGAGACCACGAGCACGTGGTGCCCGAGCTCGCACACCTCCAGCACGGCCGCCGCCCCCGCGACGCCCGGCAGGCCCAGGTCGAGCAGGACCACGCTGCCCGGCGGCTGCCGGTGGACGTGGAACCGGGCGACCGAATCGACGACCGCGCCGAGCTCGACGAAGTCGGCTTCGGCCAGCACGCGTTCGACGGAGACTCGGTACAGCGGGTGGTCTTCGATGACCGCGACCCGGACCCGCCCCTGGCCCAGCTCACCCTCGGTCGGACGCTCTTCTGTCATGTGCACGACTTTCACCCCGTTCCACCCGACGGAGCCGGCCGCCCGGCCGTGGCCGGGTCCAGCGCGGGGCCCGTCGGCACCAATGCCAGCAAACTACCCGTGACCGGCGGTTCGGCGACGCCTCCGTAGCCGAGCGAGGCCAAGGCCTGCGCATTCACCACCGGGTACTTCCGGCCGGTGTCGGTCACCAGGTACGCGGTGACCGAACCGGCTTCGACGACGACGGCTCCCCCCGAGGGAGGTACGAACACCTCGTCCGCCACCCTTGCTTCGGTCCGGGTGGCGACCTGGATGGCTTTGGCGCCAACGGGAAGCGGGAATTCGGCCGAAACGAGCAACCGGCTGCCCTGAACGCACAACGCCACGGAGCCGCCGGTGATCGGCGCCTTGCCGGGAATGCGGTCGGGATAGCCGGCCGGGTCGGCGCCGCCGGCCCGCGGCGCGGCGACCTTCGGGACCGCGGCGACGTCGGCCGCGCGGACCTCCACCGGCGCGGGCGGCCCCGGGTAGGCGGCGGCGTTGGCCCCGGTCGTCACCAGCAGGCTCGCCTCGGTCTGCCCGACCGGTTCGAGACCCTCGCGGCGAACGAGGTAGTACGACGTGGCGGTGCCGGGCGCGGCCATCGCGTCCACCACGGCGAGGACTTCGCCGACACGGGTGCCGCGGCCGCCCACCGCGGGCCCCGGGTTCCCGGCGCCGGCGACCGGCAGCGCGGTGAGGTCGCGGCCGGCCGGCACGGTGTCGAGCCACCGCGAGGCCACCGCGATCGTCGGGTAGCTGTCGAACTGCAGCGCGGTCGCGGCCTCGGCGCTCAGCTTGTGCCGCCGCCCGCCGGCGAGCAGGAAGCGCTCTCCCTTCGGCAGCCGCACGATCACGCCCTGGTCCCGCGGCAGCTCCACGCCGGACGCGGGCGCGGCCAGCAGCACGGCGGTGCGCGGCTCGGCCGACGCGGGCGCGTCCTGGGTGGTCCGGCTGCAGCTCGTCCACGGCGTGGTCACCAGCGCGCCCGGCGCGGGCAGCGAGTCGGGCGCGCCCGGGATGCCGATCTGGTTGCCACGGCCCGCTTTGCCGAGGTTTTCCGGCGACACCGAAACGGTCGCGTCGCCGTTTCCGCCGGCCAGCAGCCGCGCGGAGGCGTAGTTCAACACCGGGTGCAGCACGCCGTCGGCGCCGAGCACGAACCGCGCGCCGGTGCCCTCCTCGACGATCACCTTGCCGCCGGCCAGCCAATCCTTGCCACCGGAGGGGTTCAGCAGCCCGATGATGCCGAAGACGGCGGTGACCAGCAGGGCGGCCACGACGCCGAGGACCGTGCCCAGCACGAGCCGGCGGCTGGGCGAGACGGGGTGGTTGGCGTCGGCGGCGACGAGCGCGGAAACGAGCCTGCGGCGGAGGAACTGGTACGCCTGGATCTGGTCCCGCTGCGTCCACACGCTGCTGTGCCCCCGGCTGTGTGCGTCGTCCTCCCGAGTACTCGATGCTAGGCACCACACCGGTGGGCGGCGAGGGTAATTTTTACGCCCACGCGGTATCCGGGCAGGCAGTAGCGTCGAAGGCCGGGGAAAGGGGAGCCCGTGTCCGTCGATACCGCCGTCCACCCGGCACCGTCCCGGCCTTCGGCGGCGCCGCTGCGGTGGCTGCTGCCGATCCGGCCGCTGCAGGCGGCGCTGTGGGAGCTCGCCGCGATCGCCGTGCTGCTCGCGTGGCTGGTCGACGGTGTCACGCAGCCGGTCCGGCTCGGCGTCGGCATCGGCGCGGGCTTGGTCGTGCTGCTGACGTCGGTGCGCTTCGCGGGGCGGCACCCGGCGGGCTGGGCGCTGACGTGGACGGCGTTCCGGTTGCGCCGCCACGACACCCGCCGCGACGGCCCGGACCCGCTGCTGCGCGTGGCCGGGCCGGTGAAGGTGCGCCAGCACGTCGACCGCGCGGGCAACCGCTTCGGCGTCGCGGAGATCGACGGCGGGTGGAGCGCGCTGGTCCGCCTGACACCCGGCCCGGGTGCGCCGGGGCCGCTGGTCGACGCCCTCCGCTCGGCCTACCGGCGCGCGGACATCCCGCTGGCGTCGGCGCAACTGCTGACGTGGGCGATCCCGCGCGGCGACCAGGTGCTGCGGGTGCGCTGGCTGGCGGTGCGCTACCGGCCGGACCTGGCCCCGGTCGCGGCGCTGGCCCGCGGCGGGGGCGAGCTCGGGGCGCTGCGGAGCACGGCGTCGGCGGCGTTGAGCTTGATGGGCGCGCTCGCCGAGGCCGGGTACCAGAGCACGGTGCTGGAGGCCGGGGAGCTGGCGAAGGAGCTTCGGGTGGCGTTGGGCGTCCAAGGCCCGGCGTCCGGCCCGCCCGACCGGTGGAAGTCCTGGGTGTGGGGCGATTCCACGCAGGTGTGCTTCACTCCGCGTTCGCCGCGGGTGCTGGATCTGGCGGTGCCGGGCGCGGCCTTCACGGCGACGTCGTACACCCTGACGCGGACCGCGGGCGGCCGTGAGAAGGCGGAAGTGACGGTCCGGGTGGGGGTGCGGGCGGGCGCTCCGGTGCCGGTGCCGCCCGCGGTGGTCCCGCTGCACGGGCGGCACGAGGCCGGCGTGCGCCGCACCCTCCCCCTCGCGCTGGACTCCTGATTCAGTTCACGACAAAAGTACGAATACTCCGCGCCGGCAACTGCGCGGTGAACGAACCGTTCGAAACAGCCACATCAGTGGACCGCGCGAGATTCGCACTCTGGTTCGTCACCCAGGTCTGCGCGACCGCGGAACCGATGTCCCGGACGGTGAACGCGAGGTCGGCCGCCGCGGTGTTCTTGTTGACGGCGACGATCACGACCCGGGCCCCGCTCTTGTACGCCGAGATGTAGACGTTCGGCTGCGGGTTCGCGGTCGCGGTGATCCGCTGGTAGCCGGGGCGCACCCACTTCGCGAAGTGCGCCATGCAGGCGCCGCGCTTGCTGATTTGCCCGTCCTCCCGCATCGGGCCGTAGGAACGGCGGATGTACCACCACACGTACGTCTGGAACCGGCCGTCCACCAAGGCGCGGTGGATGTGCTCGCCGACGTCGAGCGCCTGCGGCCACAGGTCGGCCGAGTCGGTGCTGTTGGGGTAGTAGACCTCGGTCATCCACAGCTCCTTGCCGCCGCCCTTCTGCTGGAAGAGCGGGTAGGGCAGGTTCGCGAACGAGGTACCGTAGAGGTGCGCGCCGATGATGTCCACATTGGCCAGTGCGGCGGCATCGTTGAGGATAGGGTCGGACATGGTCTTGCGGTACTGGAACGACTCCGGCGCGATGACCCGGGTGGTGAGCGAGCCGGCGTTCTCGCGCAGGAATTTGACGATCTCGCTCGCGGTCCACGCCGTCCAGTCGTGCGCGTAGTCCGGCTCGTTCTGGACCGAGATCCCGTACAGGGGCACCCCGTTGTTCGCCAGGAAAGCGGTGAAGTCGTTCAGGTGCTGCGCATAGGCGCCGTAGGCGTTGTACCGCAGCCGTTTGCCCCCGGAGAAGCTCTCGGTCATCGAGGCGGGCGGGTTCCACGGCGAGGCGATGACCTTCGCCCCGAGCTCGCTCGCCCGCCTGGCCGTGGCGACCTCGCGGCTCCAGTTGTTGCGGTCTTCGTGCACGGGGATGCGCAGCACGGTGAACCCCAGCTGCCCGGTGCCGTTGCCGAACGCCGTCTCGCGCTGGGCGGCGGTGAGATCGCTGATCCAGACGGTGTGGTTCATCCCGCCGAAGCCCAGGATCGTCTGCTGCACGTTCGACGGCTCGACGACCACCGCGGTGGCCGCCGCGGCCGGGGTCGCCGCCGCCAGCACCGGCAGGGCGGCGCCCGCCGCCAGCACGGTGCGCCGGCGCACGAGCGGCGAACTCTCGGACTGCTCTGGACGTGGTGACATGGCATCTCCCTGGAGTCGACTGGCGAACAGCCTGGGAGCGCTCCCAAAACAGTCTTAACAGCGCCCGTGAGGCACCGTCAATGAAACGTTCAGTCGAATACGTCGACCGCCGGAAGGCCGGTCAGCCGCGGACGGCTTCGTACACCCCGGCGATCATCGCCACCATCGGAACCAGCGACAGCAGCACCAGGAACTCGGTCACGTCCAGCAGCCGCGACCAGTAGGGCGAACGCAGCCCGCGCGCCACCCGCGTCGCGTACACCAGGCAGATCACCGCCGCCAGGACCACCGCGCACCCGGCCGCGAACACCGCCGTGCGGTTGCCGGAGGCCACCAGCCACACCCCCGCGCACACCAGCGTCGGCACGCCGAACCCGATCAGCACCAGCCGCTGCGCCCGGCCCGCGTACGACCGCGACCGCAGGATCCACGCCACGCCCAGCAACCCCGCCAGGCCCGCTTCCCACGGCCCGCCCGAGGAAAGCACGACCGAAGCCGCCAGGACCACCAGGCCCAGCGCGACCAGCAGCCCGGTCAGCACCGCCTGCGCCCGGGACGTCCGGCCGATCATCTCCGTCCCCAGCGACGGCTGCTCGTCCGCGCGGAACGCCTCCATGTCGTCCGGGACGCGCGGCAGCGGCAGCCGGGCCAGGCGCAACGCCAGCATCGGCGCCACCGCCGCCAGCGCCGTGCCGAGCACCGCGACCACCGCCGCGGCCGAACCGGCGGAGACACCCGCCAGCAGCACGACCCCGGTGGTCACCGCGCCGAAGCCCGCCGCGCCCGTGATCGCGACGAACCACGGCAGGCGGTCCGCCACCGAGACCGCCGCGAGCACGCCGTACACCGTCACCGCCGCGAAGCCCGCGGCCAGGGGGCCGGCCGACAGCGAGAACAGCGGATGCGGTGGCAGCACCGACATCCCGGCCAGCAACGCCACGCCGACGCCGGCCAGCGATCCCGCCGCGCCCGCTTCGGCGTCTCCGTAAGCACGGCTCAGCGCACCGCCGCCGAGCAGCAGCACCAGCGCCAAGAGCCCGGTCCCGACCGGCGCCAGGACGCTGCCGGACGCCGCCGCCTGCACCAGCAGGCCGCCCGCCAGCAGCAGCACCACCGCGGCCACCAGGCCGGACCGCCGGGCCACCGACGGGCCCCAGCCGCCCGACGTGTCCGCGACGCTGGCGATCGAGTCCACGACGTCGTCGAACAGCAGCGGACCCCGCGGGCGCTCCCGCGGGGTCAGGTGGAGCACTTCCCCGTCGCGGATCTGGGCCGCGGCGACGCTCAGGCCCAACGCCAGTGGTGCGCCGCCGAGCCGGGAAAGCACCCAACCGGGGTGCTCGGCCGACGCCTGCCCGGACGCTCCGGCCAGCCGCACCAGCTGCGGGACCAGCTCCGCGAACGTCGACTGCTGCGGCAGGGCGACGTCGACGCGAGCTCGCGGCGTGACCACCGTGACCCGGCGAGTCGTGCCGGTGAGCGACGCCGTCATCACACGTCTTTCGCGGCCGCGATGACCGGCGCGAACTTCGCGCTCGACGCCTCGGCCAGCTTCTGCAGCCCGGCGTTCACCGCTTCCAGCACGATCTCCGACAGGTTGCGGGCGTCGTACTCGCGGATGGCGCGGGGGTCGATGTCGATCGAGGTGAAGCGGCCGTCGCCGCGGAGGGTGACGGTGACCTCGTTCTGCCGCGAGTGCGCCTTGATCTCCATCGCCTCGACCGTGCGCTGGATCCGCTGGACCTCTTCGGTCTGCTTGCGCACCTGGGAGAGGAGCTCGTCCATGTCGGGCACCGCGTACGGGTCGGTCACTGTGCTTTCCCTTCGTGCTGGCGGACGTGGACGCTGGCCACGAACCGCTGGAAACCGGGTGAGAGCCGCCGGGCGGTCGCGGGCGCGGCCGTGCAGGCGAGCTCCAGCACCAGCCGTTCCTCGGGCGTGGCGCCCGGGACCGTCAGGTGCACCTGGGTCTGGACCAGCTCGGTGCCTTCGCCGGTGCGCAGCCGCAGCAGCTGCATGACGGCGGGCGCGGCCGGGTCGCCGACGTCGCGGCGGCTCAGCACCTCGAGCCCGGCCAGCGTCCGCGAAAGCCGCTCGACGGCTTCGGCGGCGACGGCGTCGATCGTGGCGTCGTCCGGCCGTTGCTGCACGCTGACCGTGATGTTCGGGACGAACTCGCCCGGTGCGGTGTCGTGCACGGCGACGAACACCGCACCGGAGTCGCCCGGGTCGACGGCGGTCCAGCCGTCCGGGATGACGAAGTCGAGGGGAAGCGTCATCACAGCCCCACATACGCGACGGCGTCGTCCCAAGCGGACCCGACGGCGTCGGCCGCGTCCGAAGCCGCGTGGCTGACGGCGTCCACGGCCGCGCCGCCGTACTCGCCGATCGTGTGGCCCAGCTTCGGCAGGTCGATGTCGATCTTCGCGCCGACCCCCAGGCCGAGGCCGAGCGCCGCGCCCGCCTTGAAGCTCACCTTGAGGTGCCCGGCGTCGTAGACCGCCTGGGCGTCGAGCTGCGCGCCGAGCCCGTACTGCAGGGTGCCGTTCGCGCCGACGCCGATACCGGCGACGTCCGCGGCGACTTCACCCTCGACCTTGCCGCCCACGAAAGCGTTCGCGTGCGCGCCGACGCCGTGGGCACCGATCGTGCCGGACGCGCTGGCCTCCCCGCCGGCGAACACCGTGCCCTTGGCGTGGGCTTCGGCGACGCCCCACTCCTTCTTGGCTTCGGCCTCGCCGTGCAGGGCCGCGAGTTCCGCGTGCCCGGACGCGGACGCGTCCCAGCCCTTCGACGTGATCTTCCCGTCGTACTCCGGCGACCAGCCGTCCTGCTCGTGCTGGAACTTGTAGTAGGTGATCTCGGTGTTGCGGCCGATCTTGTTCTTCAGGCCCTCGGGCTCCGGCTGCCCGAACGGCGTGTCGGCCTTCTTCGGCGCGCGGGTGCCTTCGAGGCCGTCCCAGGTGAGCTTCTTCCAGCCGGAGTTGCCGAACCACGACGGCACGGTCCGCGGCCGCTTCCGACCGTCCAGCGGCTCGCCGTTGAGCCAGTGCAGCGGGCCGCGGGCCCACTTGCCGAGCTCGTGTTCCAGGCGTCCGACGCCCTCGGGCGGGAACAGCTCGGCGAGCGTGTCGGAGAACTCGTCGACGACCTGCCGGGCCGCGGCGACGCTCTGTTCGCCGAGCTGCCGCGCGGCCTGGATGAACGCGCCGACCGAGGCGGAGTTCACCGCCCGGGCCTGGGCGGTCAGCTGGGCGGCGTACTGGTCGAACTGCGCGAGCACCGAGTCCACGGCGGCTTCCGCGGACTGCACGAGCCGGCCCGCGGTGGCGAGCCGGTTCGCCTGGTCGCCGAGCTTCGTGGCCGTTTCGGCGAGGTCCTTGCCGAGTTCGCCCGCGGCCGTCGCGAACGCGGTGTAGGCGTCGCCGTCCCAGTCCGCGTGCAGGGTCTTCGCGGACTCGTCGATTTCCCGCGCCCGGCCCGAAACCGCCGACGCGCGGGTCGCGACCCGCTGCGAGGCGGCGCTCAGCGCCCCGGGATCCCCGGTGACGCGCCGGCGGCACTCGACGAGCACGCGCCGGTAGCCGGACAGCACGGAGCTGACCACCCCGGACGCGTCGACCACCCCCGAGCCCGCCACCGGCTAGTTCCCGGCCGCGTCGTAGCCGACGTGCTGGCTGAAGTGCTTGCCGTTGAAGTCCAAGTCGATGTCGAGGTCGAAGTCCTGGCCACCCGGAGCCTCCACAGTGGACTCACCGGTGGTCAGGTTGGTGTGGATGACGACCTCGTCGGCGTGCCCGGCCGAAGGCGCGGGAATCGCCGGTGCCGGCGCCGGCGCGGGTGCGGGCACCGAGGGCGGCGTCACCGGGTGGTCGACCGGGATCCAGCTGTTCGCGGGCGTGGCCGCGCCGCTGGAACCGCCGCCGGTGGCGAGCGCGGGCGGGGTGTAGTCAGTGAACGAGGGCTGCTGCGGGATCCCCCCGCCGCTCCCGCCCGCCACCGCCTGCTGCCCCGACGGGCTCGCCACCGGCGGCGGGGTCTGCGGCGCGGTGACCGGGGTGCTCCCGATCGACGGCGCCGTCGCACCCGAGCTGCCGGAGGAGTGGTGGAAGAGCTTCTCGATCTCGCCGATGACCTGCGCGAGCGTGGTGACCTGCTGGGCGAGGTCCACCGCGCCGAGCGCCTTGAGCAGCGCGCCGATCGCGGTGATGAACGCCCGCAGCGACGCACTCGTCGCGGTCGACAAAGCGACCGCGGCCCCGTAGGTCCACCAGTTCGACATCAGCGCGGCGACCGTGGGGTTCACCGCGGAGACGACCGCGCGGTAGGCCTCCTGCGCGGTCTTGATCAGCGTGCCGGAGACGCCGAGCAGCTCGGCGCCCTTCTGGACGACGTTGATGATCTTCGTCAGCTGGTCGAGGGAGTCGCTGATCTTCTTCAGCGCCGACTCGCTCGCCGCCCCCGACCAGATCTTGCCCAGCTGGTCGGCGGCCTTCGACAGCTCGTTGTACATGCTGAGGAACTGCTCGGCCTTGCGGACCAGGTCTGCCACGTGCTTGGCGATCTGCTCCGGCTGGCCGGTGACGATCTGCGGCAGGATGGTGATCGGCCCGCCCGAGGACGCGGTCGCGTCCATCGCGCTGGAGTTCGGGAAAGTCAGCATCGGTCCTCACAGAGTCCTTGAGCGGCGGAGTTCGAGGGGCGGACGATCAGACGACGGAGGCGGGCCGGTAGACGCTGACCTTCGCCAGCCCGCCGGTGCGGGCGTCGAGCAGCCCGTGGTTGTAGAGGCGGCCGCCGTCGCCGGCGACGCCGATGACCGGCTGGCGGTCGGAGAACAGCAGCGGCTCCACGACCACGACGTCGCCGCTGTGCACCCCGCCGGGCACGTCGGAGAACGTGCGCGCGGTGCCCGCGTAGACCTCGATCAGCCCGACCCTCGCCTGGTTGTCGGCGTCGCCGGCGAGCCAGTCGTTGAAGTCGGCGACACCGTGGAAGCGCGTGTCGGTGATCGGGTGGTCGCCGAGCCTGCCGAGCCGCGCGTCCCCCAGGTAGCGCAGCACGTTGCCGACCGACGACGGCTCGCCGTGGGCGCCCGCGCTGTCGTTGATGGCCAGGGTGGCGAGCTCGGAAGCGTGCGAGCTGCCCCAGATCGACGACGCGGTGCCGCCCGGCGCGTGCCCGCCGCCGAAGCCGGAAGCGACGTCCTGGTCCGCCGCCTGGTAGGCGTCGGCGCTGGCCTTGACGAGCCCGTTGACCTGCTGCAGCAGCTGCAGCAGCGTGCGGACGGCGGTGATCTGGCCGGAGTGCAGGGCCGCGTTCGCGGCGGCGACCGCGCTGCCGAACGTCGCGAACGACATCGGCTGGACCACGAGCCGTTCGAGGTCGGCCACGGCGTTGATGCCGTGGGCGATGATGCCCCCGACGTTGCCCACGGCGGAGCGCATCGCCTCGGGCTCAGCCCGGTACTCGCCGGCCATGGGTCTCCTTCCGGGGGAGGTGCTGAGCCCGAGCGTAAGTTCGGCCCCGGAACCGGGCGGACGGCAAAAGTACCCACCGCGGCAGGACGGCAAGTGGCCAAAATACCGGTCAGAGCCGCCCCGATCCGCTGGAGCATTGCCGCATGAGCCTCATCCCCGAGCGCCCGTCCGAGATCGTGCTGCAGTCACCGCCGATGCTCCCGAAGAGCTCGTCCGGCGGCATGGTGCAGCTGATGATGTTCCTGCCGATGATGCTCGGCATGGGCGCGATGTCGTTCGTCTACATCGGACGCGACGGCGGGGTGATGACGTGGATCTTCGGCGCCCTCTTCATCTGCGCGATGGGCGGCATGGTGGTGATGTCGCTGGGCCGCGGCGGGATGGCGAAGAAGGCGCAGATCAACGACGAACGCCGGGACTACCAGCGCTACCTCTCCGGGCTGCGCGCCCAGGTCCGCGACATCGCCGACGGCCAGCGCGCGGCCATGGTCGCCGTCCAGCCCGACCCGGCCGACCTGTGGGCCTACGTCGAGACCGGGAAGCTGTGGGATCGCCGGCGCGGCGAGCCGCAGTTCGCCCAGGTGCGCGCGGGCACCGGGCCGCAGCGGCTCGCGACGCCGCTGAAGGCGCCGCAGACCGTGCCGCTGGAGGACCTGGACCCGGTGTCCTCCACCAGCCTCAAGCACTTCATCCGCACCTACTCGACGGTGGACGGCCTGCCGGTCGCGCTGTCGCTGCGCTCGTTCGCCGCGGTCACCGTGGCCGGGCGGCGCCCGGCCGTGCTCGGCCTGGTGCGGGCGCTGCTGTGCCAGCTGGTCACCTTCCACTCCCCCGCGGACCTGCGGATCGCGCTCTGCGTTTCGCCGGACCGGCAGCACGACTGGGAATGGGCGAAGTGGCTGCCGCACGCGACGGCGGCCGGCGCGGCCGACGCCGTCGGCGCGCGGCGGCTGGCCGCCGACACCGCGGCCGGGCTGACCGAGCTGCTGGGCGCCGACCTCGGCGAACGCCCCGCGTTCAGCCGGCGCGCGGCGGCCGAACTCGACCTGCCCCACCTCGTCGTCCTCGTCGACGGCGGCAACGCCCACGGCGAACCCCGGCTGGTCGGCCCCGACGGCAGGCTCGGCGTCACGGTGATCGAGATCGGGCAGGAACACCCGCGGGCGTCGTCGTCCGAGAAGCTGCTGAGCCTGCACACCGCGCCGGAGTCGCTCGGCATGGTCGTCGGCGAAGGCGGCGAGCAGCGGCTCGGCTTCCTCGGCCGCCCGGACCTCCTCGACCGCGGCGCCGCCGAAGCGCTGGCGAGGATGCTGACGCCGCTGCACACGCCCGCCGCGGTCGTCGGCGAGAAACCGATGTCCACGACGTTCGGGCTGGCCGGGCTGCTCGGCATCGGCGACCCGCGCGACACCGACACGACGGTGACGTGGGCGCCGCGCGCGGCCCGCGACCGGCTCCGGATCCCGCTGGGCGTCAACCCCGAAGGCCGTCCGGTGGAGCTGGACCTCAAGGAGTCGGCCGAGGGCGGGATGGGCCCGCACGGCCTGGTCATCGGCGCGACCGGGTCGGGCAAGAGCGAGCTGCTGCGGACGCTGGTGACGGCGCTGGCCGTGATGCACTCGTCGGAGACGCTCAACCTGGCGCTCATCGACTTCAAGGGCGGCGCGACCTTCGCCGGGATGACCGGGCTGCCGCACACCTGCGCCGTCATCACCAACCTGTCCGACGACCTCGCGCTGGTCGACCGGATGGCGGACGCGCTGAACGGCGAGCTGCTGCGGCGGCAGGAACTGCTGCACGCGGCCGGGAACTACGCGTCGGTGCGCGACTACGAGAAGGCCCGTGCGGACGGCGCGCCGCTGGACCCGCTGCCGTCGCTGCTGGTGATCATCGACGAGTTCAGCGAGCTGCTGTCCTCCCGCCCGGAGTTCATCGACCTCTTCGTCGCGATCGGCCGGCTCGGGCGGTCGCTGGGCATCCACCTGTTGCTGGCCTCGCAGCGCCTGGAAGAGGGCCGGCTGCGCGGGCTCGACTCCCACCTGTCGTACCGGATCGGGCTGCGGACGTTCTCCGCCGCGGAAAGCCGCGCGGTGCTGGGGGTCGCGGACGCCTACCACCTGCCGCCGGTGCCGGGGTCGGCGTACCTGAAGTCCGACACCGAAACGCTGATCCGGCTCAAGGCCGCCTACGTCTCCGGCGAGCTGCCGCCGCGGAGCACGGTCGTGCGCGAGGACGGGCAGGAACTGGGCGTGCTGCCGTTTTCCCTGGCCCCGGTGGAAATCCCGGTGACGACCGAGGTGTCTTCGGCTCCCTCGGAGGGCGGCACCGGCGAGACGATCATCGGCGCGATGCTGTCGCGGCTGGAGGGCCGCGGCCCGGCCGCGCACCAGATCTGGCTGCCGCCGCTGAACGAACCGCCGACGCTGGACCAGCTGCTGCCGCCGCTCGGCGAGGACGCCGCGCGCGGCCTGTGCCCGCTCGGCTGGGGCGGCAACGGGAAGCTGACGATCCCGGTGGCGCTGGTCGACAAGCCGTTCGAGCAGCGCCGCGACCTGCTGTGGGCCGACTTCTCCGGCGCGGCCGGGCACGCGCTGATCGTCGGCGCGCCGCAGAGCGGGAAGTCGACGCTGATGAAGGACATCGCGGGCATGCTCGCGCTCACGCACACCCCGGCCGAGGTGCAGCTGTTCGTGCTGGACATGGGTGGTGGCGCACTGGCGCCGATCGCCGGCCTGCCGCACGTGTCGGGGTACGCGACCCGCCGGGACGCGCAGCGCTGCCGCCGGGTGGTCGCCGAGCTGACGACGTTGCTGGAGCAGCGCGAGGAGTTCTTCGCCGCGCAGGGGATCGAGTCGATGGCGGCGTTCCGCGCCCGGCGTGCGGAGTTCACCGAGAGCACGGACGAGCGCGAGTTCGGTGACGTGTTCCTGTTCGTGGACAACTGGACGACGATCCGCCAGGAGTACGAGCAGCTGGAGGAACAGATCACCGGCCTGGCCGCGCGCGGGCTCGGCTTCGGCATCCACGTGATCGTCTCGCTCAACCAGTGGATCGGCGTCCGTGCCCAGCTGCGCGACGCGATCGGGACGCGGTTCGAGCTGCGCCTGGGCGACCCGATGGATTCGTCGATCGACCGCAAGGTGGCGGCGAACGTGCCCGCCGACCGCCCGGGCCGCGGCATCACGGCGGAGAAGCTCCACTTCCTGGCGGCGTTGCCCCGCATCGATGCGGACCAGCGCCCGGAGACGGTCGGCGCGGGCGGCGTCGACCTGGTCCGGCGGATTTCCGAGGCGTGGCAGGGGCCGCGCGCCCCGCAGGTCCGGCTGCTGCCGCCGGAGGTGCCCCTCGACGGATTGCCCCCGGCCCCTTCGCGCCAGGTCACGCTGGGGATCGCGGAATCGACGTTGCGCCCGGTGCACCTGGACTTCGCGGCGGACCCGCACTTCATCGCCTTCGGCGACGTGGAATCCGGCAAGAGCTCGCTGCTGCGGGCGATCGCTTCGGGAATCACGTCGGCGTACACGCCGGAGGAAGCGGCGATCATCGTCGCGGACTACCGCCGGGGCCTGCTGGGCGCGGTGTCCGAGCCGCACCTGCTGGGGTACGCGGGCGCGGAGGGCAAGCTGACGGACCTGATCGGCGAGTGCGCGCAGGCGATGCGCAACCGCCTGCCGGGGCCGGAGGTGACGGCGGAACAGCTGCGCAATCGGTCCTGGTGGCGCGGCCCGGAGCTGTTCGTCCTGGTGGACGACTACGAACTGGTGGCGACGGTCGGCCGGAACCCGTTGCAGCCGTTGCTGGAGTTCCTGCCGCAGGCCCGCGACATCGGGTTGCACCTGGTGATCGTGCGCGGCTCGGGTGGCGCGGGCCGGGCGTTGTTCGAGCCGGTGCTGCAGCGCCTGCGCGAGCTCGGCTCGCCGGGGCTGATCATGTCGGGGACGAAGGACGAAGGCGCGTTGCTGGCGGACGTGAAGCCGTCACCACAGCCGCCGGGCCGCGGCACGCTGGTATCGCGGCGGCACGGGACGGGGCTGGTCCAGGTGGCCTGGACGAAACCGGCGGAGTCCTGACTTCAGGGAGTGGCTTCGACCACTACGTCTCGGCCGAGCTCACTGTCGTAGTACACGACCCGCCAGTCAGGGCCCACCTGAGCGCGGACCTGTGCCGCCAGCCGGCGACCCTCGGCCACGAACGCCTGCTCGGCGGCTTCCGACGGGAACCCCGAAGCGATCGGGTCGTCCCGGTCCAGAGTCGCGGTGTACTCGTCGGCCCAGCGGTTCAAATCGCGCACGAGAGCGGGGCTCAAGCCCAGCCTGCGATCCGCTGGGTCGACGTTTTCGGTACCCGACCCCGCGGACACCCACAGTGCCCAGCAGTCGTAATCCGCCAGTACCCGGAGAGTTTTCTCCGCGGTCACCACGACCCCACCGAATTGGCTCCGACGATGAATCCGTTGCTCCCGACCGTGATGGCCAAGCGATACTCCTTGCCCTTGTAGGTGAACTGGTAGATCGGACGTCCCGTACCCTTCCCTTGGTAGCCGACGATGCGGCCGGTGGCAGCGCCGGTCAGGACGAACTCCCCGACCTCCTCCTGGGGAATGCCGAGCTGCGCGAACTCGTCACCATGACGCAGGACGTGGATCAAGCCTGCGCCCTCGTTGCCGGTTTCGAGGAAAATAAGCTTCCCATCCGCATTGAGCCGCACGCCGACCAGGTTCTCGCGGGTGAACTTCACCCCGCTGAGGGACAACTGCTCCAGCAGCCGCGGGTCGAGCATGGATCGTGGCCGGGACATCGTGTCGGCCACCGCACCCACGGTGACTTCGGCGTCTATGCCGAACTGCTCGAACAGCCCGGCGACTCGGGAGGTGACGAGGGCATCTCCGGTGGCGATGGCCATCCACGAGGTGAATGCCGTCCCCTCGGGAATGATCGATGCGGCCAGCAGAGCGCAAGGTTCGAAAGCAGCGCACAGCGTCCCGCCGAGCAACGCGGTTTCCACGGTGGCAAGAGCCCCGTAGATCGCACCGAGTTCGTTGAGCGCCTGCGCCGCCGCCGTGAAAGCCAGGTCCGTAGCGAACGTCGGGCTCGTCTCGGCGGCGAAGCACTGCTGCTGGAACGCGCGTCCCATGTTTTCGGTGTGCCGGCAGAGCCAGTCGTTGCTCAGGACGCGCATCACCTTGTCGGCGTCCGACATCTGCGCGAACTGGATGCACTCGTCGTAGCCGATGCCGCCCGGCAGGCTCTTGCAGTGCAGCAGCAGGATCCCGTTCGCTTCCTCCTGCTGCCGCTTGACGGTGGCCAGTGCCGCCGACACCGCGTCGTTCGCCGCCGTCTTCGCCTTCTCGGCGCTGTCGCCCGCGGCCAACGCGCTCTTGAACGCGTCGCGGGCCGAACCGTACGCGGCCGAGGCCATGCGGGCGGCGAAGTTCGCCGACGAATTCGCCCAGGCCGCCGACATCGCGGCGCTGCGCGACGACGCCCGCGCATTCGCCGCGGCCGTGTTGGCGGTCGCCGCCGAACGGGCCGCCCGGGTGGCCGCGTCCTGGGCTGCCAACGCCGACTCGTGGGCCTGCTGCGCGCTGATCGCGGCCGCCTGGCGGTCTTTCTCGGCCTGCTGGGCGTGGCCGGCCGCCTCGGCGGCGGCACCGCGGGCGGTGGCGGCGACCTGCTGGGCCAGGTCCGCGTTCTGGGCCGCGGTCTGCGCCGTCTGCATCGCCTGGGCGAGGTAGCCGGAAACCTGGGCGTCGTGGGCGGCGCTGTCCTGGTCCTGCTGGGCCGCGGCGTACTGCCCCGAGACGAGGAAGTCGTGCACCATCGCCGGGGTGCCGTCGAGCGCGATCTGGGCCGCGGCCTTCAGCTGCGGACCGCTGGTGGCGGCGGCGAGGATCTGGTTGGTCTTGATCCGGTCGTCGTTGACCGCGGCCCCGGTCTGCCCGGAATCGAGGAACTGACGCAGGGCCTGATCGGTGTCGGCGTCCAGCGCCTTCTGCGCGGCAGCCTGGGTCGCCAGGTTGCCGGCCTGCTGCGCGGCGGCCAGGATGCGGTCCACCGCGATCCGGTCGTCGAGCCCGCGGCCGGGGTAGTCCTGGCTGCGCAGGAACGCCTGGACGTCGGCGTCGCTGCCGGCGAGCGCGGCGTCGGCGGCCTTCTTGAACCCGTCGGTCGCGGTCCGGGCGAGGTTGGTCAGGGTGACGCGGTCGTCCTGGCCGGCGGCGAGGGGCAGGCCGGTGCGGACGAAGTCCATCGCGACGATGTCGGGACCGGCGAGCGCGTTCTCGGCCGCGGCCCGCG
The DNA here is from genome assembly GCF_053600695.1 of Amycolatopsis sp. NPDC005003. NCBI lineage: Bacteria > Bacillati > Actinomycetota > Actinomycetes > Pseudonocardiales > Pseudonocardiaceae > Amycolatopsis > Amycolatopsis sp. NPDC005003. Next base: position 258,920 of record NZ_JBSGAI010000005.1, read on the forward strand.
TCCACGGGCCCCCGCCGGTCGCCAGGGCCAGCGCCGCCTTGCGCGCGTCCGCCAGCGCCAGGGCAGGAGCGGTGCCGGGGGCGGTCGCTTCGGCGATCAGGCGGTTCGTCTCGGCCGAGCGCAGGTCGTTCTGGGTCTTGTTCCAGCGGTCGGCGAGCACCACCTGGTCCGCCACGGCGCCCAGGCGGAGAGCGAGTTCGTCGTCCCGCTCGGTTTCCGCGGCGAGGCGGGCCGCGTCGGCCGTCCGGGCGGCTTCGTAGACCTGCTTGGCCTGGGTCGCCGCCGTGATCGCGGCCTGCGCCGCCTGGGTCGCCGCGTTCGCGTGGGTCGTGGCGAGGTCGGCCGCCTCGGCCGCGTTGTGCGCATGACTGGCGACGTCCAGCGCGGCCGCCGCGGCCGCGTCGGCATCCGCGGCGGCCCGTTCCGCGGCGGCCTGTGCGGCGTAGGCGGCGCCGGCCGCGGTGTCGGCGAACGCCGAAGCGGCCTGAGCGGCCCGGGTCGCGCGGGCAGCGTTCGCGGCCGCGCTGGCGGCAGCCTGGCGCGCCTTGGCGGCCTGCGCCTTCGCCACCGCGGAGTTCTTGCTCGCGGCTTCGGCCGCGCGCGCCGCGGCCGCGGCGTTGTTCCCGGCCGAGCCGGCCGCGGAGATCGCGTTCTTGGCCGCGGTGACCGCGTCACCGGCGGACTTGGCGGCCGCGGCGGCGTCGCGGGCCCCGCGAGCGGCGTCCCTCGCCGTTTCCGCGGCCTGGCGGGCGGTGTCCGCGTTCTTCGCGTCGGTGGCCGCGGCCGAGGCCGAGTTGTACGCCTGCGACGCCGCCTGCCCCGCCTTCGTCGCCGCGGTCGCCGCGCGGGTGGCCGCGCCGGACGCGACACGGGCGGCGACACTGGCGGCGTTCGCCGCGCCGACCGCTTCCCGTGCGGCCGAGGCGGCCTTGTCCGCGGCGTCGGCGGCCTGCACCGCCGCGGAGGTCGCCGCGTTCGCGTCGTTGTGCGCGTTCGCGCTCGCGGTCGCCGCCGCCTCGGCGGCCTGCTTGGCCAGCTCCGCCTCGGTCACCGCCCGGGCCGAGGCGTCCTTGGACGCCTGGGTCTCGCGGGCCGCCTCTTCCCCGGCGTCCTTGGCCGCCCCGGCCAGCTGCGCGATCGTGGCGGTTTCCAGGTCCCGCGCTTCGGCGATCGCGCGATCGTGGTTGAGGAACTGGGCGTAGGCCTCGGTGGTGTCGGCGTCGAGAGCCCGCTGTGCGGCCGCGCGTGTCTCGGGACCGCCGACCGCGAGGGCCTGGTCGACCCGGATCCGCTGGTCGAGCGCGTAGGGCTGCTTCCACCCCGTGTCGAGGAAGGTGTCCAGCGCCTCGTCGGTCTCGGCGTCCAACGCCGCCTGCGCGGCCTTCTGCAGCTGCGGACCGCCGACCGCGAGCATCTGGTCCACGCGGATCCGCCGGTCCAGGCTCGACGGCAGCTGCCAGCCCGAGGCGAGGAACGTGGCGTTCGCCGCGTCGTCCGTCGCGTCCAGCGCCTGCTGGGCGGCGTGCCGGACGGTCGGGCCACCCGAAGCCAGGATCCGGTTCACGCTGATCCGGTCGTCGGCCTTCCGGTCCTGCGGCAGCTTGACGGTCAGGAAGGCCGTGACATCGGCCTCGGTCCCGACCAGCGCCGCCGCCGCATCGGCTTTCACCGTGGGTCCGCCCAGCCGCCACAACTGGACGACCCGGTCGCGGTCGGTCAGCGGCGGCGCCGACGTCTCCGGCGGCTCCGGATCGGCGGCCGACGCCGCCGGCGCGCTCACCGCTCCCGCCAGCAGGGTGCCGATGAGCAAGACCAGCCCGACAGCGGCCCGGCCCGATTCCCGGCGCGCGAACATCACCCAGTTCCCCCTCGTGAAAACCGACGACCATGCCACCGAATGGCGTATCCGAAACCAGCGAAAGGCCACCCGGAAAGCGGCAGCGCCCCTCACGCTATCCAGCTGTCAACCGGCGGAAAACATGGCGTAGATCACTCCCGTTTTCGGTAAGGAAGTCACCGTTCCGCCCGATACGCCCGGCGGTGCATGCTGCGAAAATCCGCACGCAACGGAGAAGATCGGACATCGATGAGAACGCGCTCGAAGGCCTTGCCGAGTATTGTCGCCGCCCTCGTGGCCACGACGTTCGTCGGCTCGGGTACGCCTGCCTCGGCGGCAGATCAGCAGAGCCCGCTCGCGGAGGATTTCAGCTATCCGGGCGCGGCAGGCGTTCTGGCGGATTACGGCGTCACCCTGATTTCGGGCGACGGCCACCTGGTTTTCACCGATTGCACGACCCCGGCCGACGGCAACCTCGGCCTGATCCGCGTGCGCACCACCGATGACCCCGTGACCACGCCGAACAAGACGCTCTGCTTCAAAGCACTGGCGCCCACCGCGCGGCTGTCGCTGAAGGTGCCCGCGGTTTTCGAAATCCGTGGCGACGGCCAGGTGTCCGGGGCCGGGCACCAGGTGACCGCGGACCTGACCACCGACACCGGCCAGCGCACGTCGGTCGCGGTGAACCCCAGCGGGAGCACCCCGGTCGGGGTCGGCGCGAGTCCCGCGAACCAGCCGACCACCCTGCTGCAGCTCGTCGTCACCGGGGTCCTGCCCGGCTCCTCCCAGCCGACGGATCCCGGCACCCCGCCGGGCACCGCCGGCTTCGCCGCCAAGATCACCATGGACGGCCGTGCCTGCAGCGGCGCGCTCGTCGAACCCACGCTCGTGCTCACCGCCGCGAGCTGCTTCCCCGAAAACCCGCAGGGCGGCACCCCCGCGAAGGCCACGACCGTCACCGTGGGCGGCCACACCGCAAAGGTGACCGGCCTGATCACGCGCTCCGACCGCGATGTCGCGCTGGCCCGGATCGACACCACGATCACCGACGTCGCCACGGCGCCGCTCGGCTCCACCGCCAACCTCCCGGACCCGGCGGAGGAGCTCTCGCTCACCGGCTGGGGACGGACGGCCACCGAATGGGTGCCGGACGCCTCGCACGCCGCGAAGTTCAAGGCCGCCTCCGGGACCGCGACGACCCTGGCCCTCACCGGTGCCGACGGCGTCGACGCCTGCAAGGGCGACGCCGGCGCGCCGGTCGTCCGGCCGAACGGCACGATCGCCGCCGTGGCCGGGGCCTCCTGGCAGCACGGCTGCTTCGGCGAGACCGAGACCCGGCAGGGCACGACCGGGGTCCGGGTGGACGACCTGGGCGGCTGGATCCGCGGCCAGGCGATCACCGGTACCGCGAAAGCGATCGGCCACGGTGTCACGCTTTCCTGGACCCCGCTCGCCGCCTCCGAAGACGCGACCTACTCCGTCTACGCCAGCTCGGCCGGTCCCGCGACCAACAGCGCGACCCAGCTCATCGGCACCACGAAGGCGACCTCGTTCGTCCACTCGGCCACCTCCCGCAAGACGTGGTCGTACCTGGTCGTGGGTCCGGGCGGCGCCGCGAGCCCGCAGATCACCGTCACCACCGGAGCGCGGTCGCTGACCGACTTCACCGGCGACGGCAAGGCCGACATCGCCGCGTTCACCCGCGGGTCGACCGCCAACGTCTACGTGGCCGGCTCCGACGGCACGAAGTTCAACGGCTCGGGCGTCCTGTGGAGCGACTGGTTCTCGGCCGCCTCGGAAGTGCCGCTCTCCGGCGATTTCGACGGCGACGGCAAAGCCGACGTGGCCACCTTCACCCGCGGGAGCGCGGCGGACGTGTACGTCGCCCTCTCCGACGGCACCAAGTTCGGCGCCGGCCCCCTCTGGCACGACTACTTCGCCGCGGGCAACGAGATCCCCGCGGTCGGGGACTTCAACGGCGACGGCAAGGACGACATCGCCACCTTCACCCTGGGCGCAACCGGTGACGTCTACGTCTCCCTGTCGGACGGCACCAAGTTCGGCACGAGCTCGGCGTGGCACACGGACTTCGGGTACAACGCCGAACTGCCCTACGTCGGCGACTTCAACGGTGACGGCAAGGACGACATCGCCGTCTTCACCCGCGGCAGCTCCGGAGACGTCTACGTGGCCCTTTCCGACGGCACCAAGTTCGTCGGCAGCGGCGTGAAGTGGCACGACTACTTCGGCATCGCCAACGAGATCCCGGCCATCGGCGACTTCAACGGCGACGGCAAGGACGACATCGCGGTCTTCGTCCGCGGAACCGCCGGAGACGTGTACGTCGCCTTCTCCGACGGCACCAAGTTCGGCACCAGCTCGCTCTGGCACGACTACTTCGGCATCGCCGAAGAAATCCCCGCCACCGGCGACTTCAACGGCGACGGCAAGGACGACATCGCCGTCTTCGTCCGCGGAACCGCCGGAGACGTCTACGTCTCGCTGTCGACCGGCGCGAAGTTCGACACCAGTTCGGCCTGGCACGGCGACTTCGATTACAACAGCGAGGTTCCCCTCCCCCGGGCGATCCCGATCCTCTAGGGAAGCGCTGCCGGCCTCCGGGACCACGGTCCCGGAGGCCGGTTACCGACTTCGGTAGGTTCCGAAAATCCTTCACGGCTTTTACGTTGAGCTGGCCGTCCCGTTCGGGACGGATATCCGGATCACCTGGGCCGAAGGGCATTTTCATGCGAATGTCGAGGGCTGTAGCCGCGGTGGGAGCTGCCGCCGCGGCGCTGAGTCTGGTCTCAGCGGGGGTTGCGGACGCCCAGCAGGACATCATCGGCGGGAGCACGGTCTCCTCCGCGCCGTGGGGCGCCCAGATCTACTGGAACGACGTCACCACGTACGGCGGCTTCGAGTGCTCGGGCACGATCATCGCCCCGCAATGGGTGCTCACCGCCCGGCACTGCCTCAACTCGCCGGGCATGCACGTCAAGGTCGGCAACGTGACGCTCCAGCAGGGCACGAACGCCAACGTCGACCAGCAGAAGGCCTCCCCCAACGGAGACATCGCCCTGCTGCACCTGACGACGGCGGTCAGCACGACGTACATGAAGCTCGGCACGGGCAACCCGCCGACCGGATCGACCAACCAGATCTACGGCTGGGGCCGCACGCAGGGCAGCAACCCGCCGTCGAGCACCCTGAAGACGGCCAACGTGCGCGTGACGGGCCTGAGCTCGGACGCCTACGGCGGCACGGCCATCGCCAGCCAGGGCATCAACGGCTCGGCGTGGCACGGCGACTCGGGCGGTCCGCAGCTCTACAACGGCGTCCAGGTCGGGGTGTGCTCGACGGGCAGCAACTCCGGTTCCAACACCCAGGGCACGCAGAACTACGCGAGCATCGCCTCCAGCCGCAGCTGGATCCGCACGACCACGGGCGTCTGACCGCACACCGCGCGCCGGCCGCCCCGCGAGGGTGGCCGGCACGCGGCATACTCGCGGCATGAAGTTCCGCACCCAGGTCCTGCTCGGCGGCAAGACCGCGACCGGCCTGCCGGTTCCCGCCGACGTGGTCGAGGCGCTCGGCGCCGGCAAGAAGCCCGCGGTCACCGTGACGCTCGGCGGACACACCTACCGCACGACGGTCGCCAGCCGCGGCGGGCAGTTCCTGGTGCCGCTGAGCGCGGAGAACCGGACGCGGGCCGGGGTCGCCGCCGGGGACGACGTCGAGGTCGAGATCGCCCTCGACACCGCGCCCCGCGAACTCGAAATCCCCGCCGATCTGGCCGAAGCGCTCGCCGCCGACGACACCGCGCGGACCCGGTTCGAAAGCCTGTCCTACAGCGCGAAACAGCGGTTCGTGCTGCCGATCGGCCAGGCGAAGACCGCGGAGACCCGGCAGCGGCGCGTCGCCAAGGTGATCACCGACCTGCGCGCCGGGAAGTAGTCCATTCACTCCACAGTGTTCACTCCACGGTGTTCACTCCATAATGGACTTCCGCAGCGCCGCCTTGTCCGGTTTCCCCGACGGCGCCACCGGAACCGATCCCACGAAGCTGAACCGCGCCGGCACCGCCGCCTCCCCCAGCTCGGCCGCCACCGCCTTGCGGACCTCGTCGAGGTCCGGCGAACGGCCCGGCGCCGGAACCAGGAACGCGTGCGCCGCCTCCCCGGTCCGCTCGTCGGGCACCGCCACCACGTACGCCTGGTCGACGTCCGGGCACGCGGCGATCGCCCGCTCGATCGGGCCGGTGTAGTGGATGATCGCGTTCACGATCACCACGTCCCGCGCGCGGCCGGACAGGTGCAGGTAGCCCGCGGCGTCCACCCGGCCCAGGTCCTGAGTGCGCACCCAGCCGTCGCTCAGAACGGCAGCGGTCCCGGCGGGATCACGCCAGTAGCCCGCGAACGCCGACGGCGTGCGCACCCACACCTCGCCGTCGCGCACCGAGATCTCCACCGTGTCGCAGGCCCTCCCGACCGAACCCGGGCCCTCGTCGGCCCGGCAGAGGGTCAGCATCCCCGTCTCGGTCTGCCCGTACGCGTGGTGCATCGCGGGCCCGATCCGCTCGGCCGCCTCGGCGAGCTTGTGCGGCGGCACCGGCGACCCGGCCACGATCAGGCACCGCAGCCCGCTCAGGTCGACGTCCGTGTCCCGCAGCACGTCCAGCATCCGGTGCAGGCGCGGCACGGTCGTCAGCGCCGCCGTGATGCCCAGCCGCGGCAGCACCCACGGGAAGTCCGGCGCCCCCTGCGGGATCACCGCCGTGCCGCCGGCGAACAGGCACACCCCCAGCTGCTCGACCATCACCGCACTGGCCAGCGACCCGAACAGCAGGTACCGCCGGAACCCCGCGCCCAGCCGCTCGTGCGCCGAACCCGGGACCGGCGGCCGCCAGACCCGGCCTTCGGTCAGCGCGCGGTAGCTGTAGGCCACCCCCTTCGGGACGCCGGTGCTGCCGCTGGTGAACACGACCGTCGCGATGTCGTCGGGCCGCCCCTGCGGCACCGGCTCGGCGTAGCGGGCCAGCAGCCGCTCCATGCGCACCACCGGCACCGCCGTCTCCACCGGCAGCGTGCCGTCGGCGACCACCACCGCGACGTCACCGAGGATGTGCCGCAGCTGGGCCTCCGGCAGCCCGGGCCGGACCGCGACCGCGCGGGCGCCGAGCACGTGCACCGCGACGAGCGCCGCGAACCCCTCCGGGGTGACGCCGGTGGCCAGCCCGACCCCCTCGCCCGGGCCGGCCCCGGCCGCCCGCAGGCCCGCGGTGCACCGGCCGATCAGCTCCCGCAGCTCGCCGCGGGTGGTCACCCGCGAACCGTGTTCGAACGCGGGGACCTCCGGAGCGCGCTCCAGCTCGTCCAGCAGTGCCTGCGGGTGCACCATCGCGACTCACCTCTCGCCGGGGCGTCCCGGTCTACCGGGCGGATCTCAGAATTTCGGCAGAACCGACCGGCTCCCGCGGAAGCGACCGCAGGGACAGCGTGCCCGCGAGGGCGACGGCCCCGATCAGGCCGGTGGCGGCGGCGAGCGTCCAGAAGTCCGGGTGCACGATCGACTGGCCGCGCTCGGCCTGCCAGGTGAGCAGCGCGAGCAGGCCCAGGTAGCCCGCGCCCGTGGTCCGGACCAGCCGGCGGCGGACGACGTCGGATTCGAGCACCCGGTACCGGCGGGCCAGCAGGAGCAGCCCGAACGCGGCCAGCGGCAGCACCTGCAGCCCGTGGATGCCGACGAAGTGCGGGATCCGCAGGTCCCCGCCGGCCGTGCTCCAGCCGACCACCGGCAGCCCCGGGCCGCCGTCCTCGACGCCGACCGAGTGCGCGCCGAACGTCGAGTACTCGCCGCCGGCCTCGAGCACGGCCTGCTGGGCCGGCGTCGGCGAGAACATCAGCGTCGCGACGTACATCCCGGCCACGGCCAGACCGGCGCCCCACCGCAGGGCCGAGCGCAGCGCGCGGTCCGGGATGCGCTGGAACAGCAGCAGGACGGCGACGGCGGCGGTCATCAGCCACGCCGTGTACGCGCCACCCGCGACGACGCTGTTGATCGCGGCGTCGGTGGGCGTCGCCTGGTTGAAGTGCAGCGTGCGGCCGCGGCCGATGATCTGCCACACCAGCAGCACGAAGTCGAGGCCGATGCCCACGGCGAACAGGGTGCCGAACCACCAGCCGGCGCGGCGGCCGCGGCGCACGTGCGTCAGCAGCCACGCGAGCGTCAGCGCGTACAGGCCGATCGAAACGGAGAACTTGAAGGGCTTGAGCCAGATCGGCGCGTTGACCAGCGTGCGATCATCGACCAGGAGCCCGAGCAGCGAGACCGCGCACAGCACCCCCGTCGCCCCGGCGAGCACCACCAGCGGGCGGTGCCACGCCCGCAGCGTGACCAGCGGATTTCCCTTGTCTGCCATAGTTTCAAGCCTGGCGCGGGAGCGGCCCGGGGGCACTGGAGCGCACCACCGTCCCGAGGTGGGGACCGCCCTACCCCGGCCGCGTGGGTAATAGTGCCGTCACCGCGACCGGCAGTTGTGCCGTTTGACCGAACAGGCCTCTTTTCTAGCGTGACTTTCACACCGCGCGGACCACCGCGCCAGGGGAATTCGCTTCAGGAAGGAGGTGGCCCGTCGATGTCCAGTCCGGGATTCCAGGCAGATTCCGCTGCCATGACGCGCGCCGTCCAGGGTTTCGAGGAAACCGCGACGAACGCCAAGTCCACGATGGCCAGCTTGGAGTCCGAGCTGACCGAGGCGCTGCGCAACTACAAGGGCGACCAGGCCGTGGCCTTCTGGGACCTCCAGCGCCGGCTGCAGGAGAAGATGTCCGCCGCGGTGAAGGAGCTCGACACGATGTCGCAGCTCGTGCACACCAGCCACGCGAACTACGGCCGCGGTGACGCCGACGTCCACCAGAGCTTCCAGGGGGTCGGCAACACCCTCGAGGGCTCGGGCGTGCTCCCCCGCCTCAACCCCTGACCCGAGAGGACGCCCACCATGGCCGACGTCGTCGAAATCAACTTCGCCGCGCTGCAGCACAGCTCGGCATCCCTGGCCGCCAAGGCCAAGGCGCTCACCTCGCAGCTGGAGCAGCTGCACCAGAACCTGCAGCCGATCACCGCGACCTGGTACGCCTCCGGCAGCTCCGCCGGTGACGCCGCCCGCCAGGCCGAAACGCGCCTGCGCCAGGCCACCGCGGACATCGTCGCGATCATCGCGCAGTTCGGCGGGAAGGTCGGCGAGGCGCACGACCTCCAGCAGTCGCTGGAGAACCGCAACCAGGGACTGTTCGCGGGCTGACCGCGCCCCAGACGTCGGTCGGCCGGTGCGGGAAACCCCCCGCTCGCACCGGCCGACCGGCTTTCCCCACGTCAGCCCCATCGCGCCAGAGAGCCGGGACCGATGCCAGACCAGTCGTACTACGTCCACCTGGAATCGCTGAAGGACTTCGTGCGGGAGCTGGAAACCCAGATCCACGCGATGTCGAAACCGAACGACTTCCTGCTCACCCTCGGCGAGGAGCCGCTGCTGTTCGGCGAGTTCGGCGAGGCCGGGTCGCTGGCCGACGCCCACCGCGCCGCCGTGTCGGAGATGCAGGGCCTGCTCGACCAGGTCCGCAGCGCGATCGGGTTCGCCCAGGACGTGACCACCACGGTCGCCGACGGGTACCAGCACGCCGACCAGTCGGTGGCCGGGGACCTGCACGCTTCGGGCGCCGTCACCGGCCTGCTCGACCCGGTGCTCGGCCTGCTCGGCTCGGGTGACAGCGACGGGAGCCGCAAGGGATGACGAACACCGCGCACACGAACTTCGCCGCGTACAGCCACCAGCAGCTGTACGCGATGCTGCAGGCCGGCGACCCGAACAGCGCGCGGCACGCCGCCGACAAGTGGAAGTCCGCCGCACTGCACCTGCACGAGCAGGCCCACAACCTGAATGCCGAGCTCACCGAGTTCAAGGACCAGTGGACCGGTGGGGCGGCCGACCAGTACCAGCGGATGATCACCGACCTCGCGAACGGCATCTCGAAGGTGGCGCAGACCGCGGAGGCGATGAACGTGACACTCGGCGACGCCGCCGACGCGCTGGTGAAGGCCAAGAAGGAGATGCCGCCGCCGGTTTCGGTGCCGGACGTCGCCCCCGCCGACGTCGCGCTCGCGGTGAACCCGCCGCTGCTGCCGCCGGACGCCTCGCCGGCCGTCATCCAGGCCGCGGCGCAGCAGCGTCAGCAGGCCATCGCGAACGTCGAAGCGCAGCAGGCCGCCGCGAACGCCGCGGGCTCGGCGCACGGCAAGGCCATCGTCGTGATGACCCAGCTCGCCGGGGAGTACACCGCCGCGGAGGAGTCGATCCCGGCCTCGCCCAACGCCGTGCCCGTGCCCACGACCCCGCCCGCCGGTGGGGGCGCGGGCAGCGCCGGTTCGCCGGGGCTCGTCGGCAACGGCATGACCGGCGGCGGTGTCGTCGTCACCCCCACCGACGGGCACCCGCTGCCCGGTGGCGGGACGACGACGACCCAGCCCGGGACGACCGTGCCGACGTCGAACCCGCTGTTCGGCGACATGTTCACCGCCGGGCTCGCGGCGGCTTCGGCCGCCGCGTTCGGCCGGTTCGGCTCGATCATGCCGAAGGTGCCGTCGTGGGCGACCGGCAAGGATCCCAAGGACGACAAGGAACAGCCGCCCGGGACGAAGCTCGGCGGGGGCGGCGCCGGCGTCGAGGGCGGCAAGGGCGGCGGCATCCCGATCGGCGGCGGCGACGCGCCTTCGCTCGGCGGAGGCGGCGGTGGCGTGCCGATCGGCGGTGGGCTCACCGGGCCCGGCGAAGTCCCGGCGGCGCATTCCGGCCTGGCCGGCGACGGCGGCGCGGGCAACGCGCTGAGCGGGCTCGCCGGTGGCGCGGCCGGGGCCGCGGCGGCGTCGGCGGCCAAGGGCGCGATGCCGATGATGCCCATGATGCCGATGGGCATGGGCGGCGGCGGGGACATGGGCTCCGGCCGGCGGATCCCGGCGTGGCTGGTGGAGACCGAGAACGTCTGGGGCCAGTCGGCGCCGGTCGCGCCGCCGGTCATCGGCGAAGACGGCTCCTGATGACGGCGGCGGGCTATCGCGTGGCCCCGGCGCGCCTCGACGCGGTGGCCGGCGAGTCCGGTTCCCGCGCCGAGGCGCTTTCCGCGGCGCAGTCGGCGGTGGCGGGTGAGAAGCTGCCCGCCACCGCGTTCGGCCAGGTGAGCGAGTCGGCCGCCGCGGCCAAGACGTTCGAGAAGACGATGACCGAGCTGGGTGCGAAGCTCGAGTCGAGCGTGTCCCGGCTGCGGACGCTCCGAAGTGGACTGACTTCGTGCGCGGCCGGGTACCGGCGGGCGGACGCGCAGGTCGCGGCGATGTACCGGGCCCTGCTGCCCGAGGATCCGTTGCCCCGCGCGGGAAACCCGGCCGGGATCGGCGGCCCGGCCGACACCGGCGCGTGGGCGCACGCGATCGCGGACAACCGCGGCAAGGTCGCCGATGCCCTCACCGCCGAGCGGTTGCGGCTGGCGGCGTTGACCGATGCGGATGCCATCGCGCGGTCGCAGGCGCGGATCAAGCTGTACGAGGACATCCTGGCGCACGACCGGCAGATCCTCCGGTTCGATCCCGCGGGCAACGGCCGGATCGTCGAGCTCGTCGGGCACATCGAGCCGGGGACGCGGAACGTCGGGCTGTTCGTGCCCGGCGTCAACACGCAGCTGTCGAACTTCGACGCCTACGCCGGTCTCGGGCGCAGCCTGGTGGCCGCGGACCCGGCCGGGCGCACGGCGGTCGTCGTCTGGGCCGACGGCGTGTTCCCGCAGGGCCCGGTGGCGCAGGGGCCGGACGCGGGGTACGCCCAGGCGATGGCGCCGGACCTCAAGCACTTCGCCGACGACCTGCGCGGCGAGATCGCGAGCCACGCGGGCTCCGGCGTCACGCTGACCGCGATCGGGCACAGCTACGGCGGGGCGACGGTCGGGCTGGCCGAGGCGCACGGCCTCGACGTCGACCGCGTGCTGCACGTCGAGTCGGCCGGCATGGGCCACGGCGTGTGGTCGCCGGCCGACCTGCCGCCGAGCCAGGCGGGTGTCCAGCGGTTCTCGATGACGGCACCGCTGGACCCGATCGTGCTCGCGCAGGGCAACGCCTGGGGCCTGGAGTGGACCGGCATCGGGCACGGCGCGGACCCGGACGTCTTCCCCGGCGTCACCGAGCTGGGCACCGGCAGCGACGCTTCCGGTTCGGCGATCTGGGGCGTGTCGTCGCACAACGACGTGCTGAAGCCGGGTTCGGATTCGTGGACGAACATCTACCGCGTCCTCACCTCGGCCGGGGACCTCCGATGACGCCCGGACTGACCCGCCTGGCGGCCGAGCTGACCACGGTGATCGACGACGTCGCGGCCGCCTTCGGCGGTTCCGCGGAGCCGACGCTTTCCGGCGAGCTGGACTGCGACCCGACCAGCCCGGGTCACCTGCTGTGCTGGCAGTACGGCGTCCGCGTCGACCACCCGGCCGCGCCGGAAACCAGCCTGGCGGCGCTCCTCCCGGCGTTGCACCGCGACGGCTGGGAATCCCACGACCGCAGCACCCCCCGCGAGCAGATCACCCGCTTCACCCGCGAAGGCGCGGACTTCACGATCCACGTGGCCGGCTCGGTCACGATCATCGGCTCCACCCGCCCCCTCCCCACCTGACGTGTCGTCCCCCCGATCACGAGTGATGCCCCTCCAATCACACGTGATTGGGGGGACGACACGGGGTTACGGGGTGAAGCGGGAGGGGCGCCAGCCACGGCGGCGGGCGCGGCGGACCGCGGCCACCGTCACCCCGGCGGCCGCGGCCAAGGCGACCCCGGCCAGGGCGATCGTGCCCGCCGGGACGTTCGACGGCCGGGGCGCGGGTGCGGCGGCCGGGACCACCGTCGGGGCCGAGGCCGAAGGCGGGAGAGCGCCGGGTGGCGGGACGTCGGCTGGGAGGGTCGACGACACCGCCGCGTAGGCGTCCAGGACTCCCCAGCCCAGCCGCGGGTCGTGGCTGCCGGACGGCGGGCGGTGGGCCGTCAGCGTCAGGCGCGTGACGACCTGGTCGCCGGACAGCTCCGGGTGGTAGGCCCGCACCAGCGCCGCGACCCCGGCGACGTACGCCGCCGCGAGGCTCGGGTCGGTCAGCGGCCAGCGGTGCGCCACCGCGCCGCCGGCCCCCGCCGACGTGCTCACCAGCTCCGCGCCCGGCGCGGCGAGGCCGACGTGGTCCCCCGCTTCGGTCTGCACCGGCGCGCCCGCGGGGTTCACCGACCCGACGGCCAGGACGCCGGACGTCGCCGTCGGGTACGTCCGCGCGCCCTGCTGGGTCGCCGACGCCGCCGAGACGACCACCGCCCCTCGCGAGCGCGCCCGGGAAACCGCCCCCGACAACGCCGGGCTGTCGGCCGCCGCGGGCACGGCGACCAGGATCACGCCCGCGCGCCGGTCCACCGCCCGGTCGATCGCCTCGGCCAGCTCGCCGGGGTCACCGCCGTCGCCGGTGGTGTACCGGATCGGCAGCAGCCGCACGCCGGGCGCGACGCCGGCGAACGTCGTCGACGGATCCGGTTGCGCGCCGACGATCCCGGCCGCGATCGTGCCGCGGCCGTCGCAGTCCGTGCGCTCGGTGCCGGCCCCGGTGTCGAGCTGGCCGGGGGCGAACTGCGCGTTCTGCCCGTCGACGCCGGTGCCGACCACGGCCACCAGCTGGCCGCCGCCCCGGGTCAGCGGCCACAGCCGCGCCGGGTCGACCAGGCGCTGGCCCCACGGGACCTCGCCGGTGTAGGTGCCGGACGGGTTCGCGCACCCCTGCGCCCAGGCGGCCGGTGCACCGAAGACACCCGAAGCCGCCACGAGGCCCGCCACCGCGAGCAACGCCGGTAACCGCACCCGAACCCCCGAAACCGAAAGACGGTGGCGGACAAGGAAGTCCGCCACCGCCAGTCTAGCCTCCGACGACGCCTCAGCGAAGGTCCATGCCCAGATCCAGCGCCGGTGAGGAATGCGTCAGCCCGCCCACCGACAGGTAGTCCACACCGGACAGTGCGTAGGCCTTACCACGGTCGAGGGTGAGCCCACCAGAGGATTCCAGCCGCGTCTTCGGCGAAACTTCGTCGCGGCGCGCCACGGCCCGGCGGCACTGCTCGGGCGTGAAGTTGTCCAGCAGCACCTCGTCCGCGCCGGCGGACAGGGCCTCCTCGAGCTGGTCGAGCGTGTCGACCTCGACCTCGCAGGCCAGTTCCGGCGCGTGCGCCCGGGCCGCCGCCAGCGCCGCCGTCACCGAACCCGCGGCGACGACGTGGTTGTCCTTGATCAGCACCGCGTCGCCGAGGCCCAGCCGGTGGTTGACCCCGCCGCCGCAGCGGACGGCGTACTTCTGCAGCAGCCGCAGCCCCGGCAACGTCTTGCGCGAGTCCCGGATCGCGCACCCGGTGCCGTCCACTTCGGACACCCAGGCGGCGGTCGCGGTGGCGACGCCGGAGAGGTGGCACAGCAGGTTCAGCGCCGTGCGCTCGGCGGTGAGCAGCCCGCGCACCGGGCCGGCCAGCACCAGCGCGGGCTCCCCCGCGACCAGCCGGTCGCCGTCCTCGCGCCGGGCCAGCACCTCGTAGCCGTCGCCGAGGACCATGTCGAACACCGCGAGCGCCACCGGCAGCCCGGCGACGACCCCGGTCACGCGCGGGGTCAGCTCGGCGACCGCGGCCGCGTCGGCCGGCACCGTGGCCGCCGTCGTCGCGTCCGGCCCGTACCGCAGGTCCTCGCCCAGCGCCGTGGAAACCACGCGCTCGACGTCGTCGACGTCCAGCCCGGCGGCCGCGATCAGCCGGCGGACGGAGTCGGAGATCGGGAACGTCATGCCACGCCTTCCAGGGGGATCGGGTCGGCCAGCACGGGCTGACCGGACGGGCTGAGCCGGATGAGCTGGCTGCGCCGCCAGCCGTCGTCGCGCGCCGGGAAGTCGGTGCGCACGTGGCAGCCCCGCGACTCGGTGCGCCGGACGGCCGCGGCGAGCAACGCCTGCGCCACCACGGTCAGCGCCGCGTCTTCGACGCCCGCGTGCGTCCACAGCGGAGTGTCCGAAAGGGACAGATCCAGCACCGAACCGGCGGCCGCCAGCCCGTCGGCGTCCCGGCCAATGGCCGCGTACCGGCTCATCACCCGCTGCAGGGAGTCGCGCTCCGCCGCCGGCGCGGTGATCCGCGACGGCAGCCGCCCTCGCGAAGGATCGGCCAGCAGGCCGGCCGCGAGGTCCGCCGCGACGGCCTCGGCGACGCGCTGCCCGACGACCAGGCCTTCGAGCAGGCTGTTGGACGCCAGCCGGTTCGCGCCGTGCAGCCCGGTGCGCGCGACCTCGCCGGCCGCGTAGAGCCCGGCCACCGCCGATCGTCCGTCCACAGTGGTCACCACGCCGCCGCACGAGAAGTGCGCCGCCGGGGTCACCGGGATCGGGTCCACGGCCGGGTCGAGGCCCAGCGCCGCGCAAGCCGCGAATACCGTCGGGAACCGCTGCGCGAAGCCCGCGACCGAAGTCGCGTCGAGGAAGACGTGGTCGTCGATGCCGCCCGGCGCCTCCGCCATCCGCCGGGTGATCGCCGCCGAGACGACGTCACGCGGCGCGAGGTCGCCGAGTGGGTGCACGCCCGGCATCACCGGCAGGCCGGCACCGTCCACCAGTGTCGCGCCCTCGCCGCGCACCGCCTCGGTGACGAGCGGGCACCGGCCGCGCGCGCCCGGGGTGTAGAGCACGGTCGGGTGGAACTGCACGAACTCGATGTCCGCGACGGTCGCGCCGGCCCGCAGCGCGAGCGCGAGCCCGTCGCCGGTGGCGATCTCCGGGTTCGAGGTCGCCTGGTAGAGCTGCCCGAGGCCGCCGCTGGCCACCAGCACGGCCGAAGCGCGGACGGCGCCGGGCACGCCGTGGCGGTCGAGCACCGTCACGCCGGCGACCCGCCCGCCGGGGGTGAGCAGCGCGTCGACGGCGATGTGGTGCTCCAGCACCGGCACGCCCGCCTGCCCGGCCTGCGCGACCAGGGCGCGTTCGACTTCGGCGCCGGTCGCGTCGCCGCCCGCGTGGATCACGCGGAACGCGCTGTGCCCGCCCTCGCGGCCCCGCGCGAGCAGCCCGGAGGCCGCGACGTCGAACTTCGCGCCGTCCGCCCGCAGCCGGGCGACCGCGGCCGGGCCGCCGTCGATGATCGAGCGCGCCGCCGGCTCGTCGCACAGGCCGGCGCCCGCGGTGAACGTGTCCTCCGCGTGCCGGGCGACGGAGTCGTCGAGGTCGTGCTGGTCGTCCAGGACGACGGCGACGCCGCCCTGCGCCCAGCGCGTGTTGCCGTCCGCGACGGCGGCCTTGGTGACCACCAGGACGTGCAGCCCGAGCGCCTGCGCCCGCAGCGCCGCGGTCAGCCCGGCGACGCCGCTGCCGATCACGACCAGGTCGGCACGGGCTTCCCAGACCGGGGTTTTCGCCTGTGGGTCATTAACCGGCGGGGTCATTCGCCGCCGCCGGGCTGCCCGATCTCGATCATCCGCTGCACCGAGGCCTTCGCGCGCGCCGCCGTCTCGAGGTCGACGTGGACCTCGTCGAGGCCGTCACGCAGGCAGCGCAGCAGCGCGGCGGGCGTGATCATCTTCATGTACCGGCAGGACGCGCGGTCGTTCACCGCGCGGAAGTCGATGCCGGGCGCGGCCTTGCGGAGCTGGTGGATCATGCCGATCTCGGTGGCCACCAGCACGGTCTTGGCGCGGGTGTCGCGGGCCTCGTGGACCATGTCGCCGGTGGAGAGGATCTTGACCCGCTCCGGCGCCACGGCCCCCTCGCCGGCCAGGTAGAGCGCCGACGTCGCGCAGCCGCACTCGGGGTGGATGAACAGGTCGGCGTCCGGCTCCTCGGCCGCGCGCTCGGCCAGCTCGGCGCCGTTGATGCCCGCGTGGACGTGGCACTCCCCGGCCCAGACGTGCATGTTCTCCCGGCCGGTGACGCGCTTGACGTGCGCACCGAGGAACTGGTCCGGCAGGAAGAGAACTTCCTGGTCAGCGGGGATGGAGGCGACGACGTCGACCGCGTTCGACGACGTGCAGCAGATGTCGGTCTCGGCCTTCACCTCGGCCGTGGTGTTGACGTAGGAGACGACCACCGCGCCCGGGTGCTCGGCCTTCCAGGCCCGCAGCTCGGCGCCGGTGATGGAGTCGGCCAGCGAGCAGCCGGCCCGCGCGTCCGGGATCAGGACGGTCTTTTCGGGCGCGAGGATCTTCGCGGTCTCGGCCATGAAGTGCACGCCGCAGAAGACGATGGTGGACGCGTCGCTGCTCGCCGCGATCCGGCTGAGCGCGAGGGAGTCGCCGGTGTGGTCGGCGATGTCCTGGATCTCGGGGACCTGGTAGTTGTGCGCGAGCAGGACCGCGTCGCGCTGCTTCGCCAGGCGCCGCACCTCCTCCGCCCAGGCCGCGTTCGCCTCGACCCCGCCGTAGGGGGTGAGGTCCTGATCGAGCGTCGAAGTCATGGTTGGCCCTCCTGGACCGATCTCCGGTTTTCGCCTTACAATCGAAAACCGTGCGAAGTCATCTTAACACCCAGGCCCCCTTGGCCCACGAGGTTTTGGGCGCGGTCCTTCAAGTGCGCTCGGACACACTGCGGGTGCTGCTGTGGCGCCGCGCGCTGGACCCGCACCTCGGGCGCTGGTCGTTGCCGGGCGGGCGGCTGCGGCCCGACGAGGACGTCGAGACGTCGATCCGGCGCCAGCTCGCCGAGAAAGTGGACGTCCGCCAGCTCAAGCACGTCGAGCAGCTGGCGGTGTTCAGCGACCCGCACCGCGTCCCGGGGCCGCGCGTGGTGGCGACGGCCTTCCTCGGCCTGGTGCCGTCCGACGTCGACCCCGAAGTGCCCGAGGACACCGAGTGGCACGACGTCGCTTCGCTGCCGCGGACGGCGTTCGACCACGAGGCGATCGTGCTGCGCGCCCGCGACCGGCTGCGGTCGAAGCTTTCCTACACCAACCTCGGCTTCGCGCTGGCGCCGGACGAGTTCACGATCTCGGCGCTGCGCGGCCTGTATTCGGCGGCTTTGGGCTACCGCGTGTCGGCGACCAACCTGCAGCGGGTGCTGTCCCGCCGCGGGCTGCTGGTGCCGACGGGCCACACGGCGGCACCGGGCCGCGCGGGCGGGCGGCCGGCGGCGCTGTTCTCCTTCGCCGGCAACGGCATGCAGATCACGGATCCGTTCGCCGTGTTCAAGCCGCCATCGAGGTGACCGTGCTGCGCCGAAGGCGTTCTCCCCTTACCGTGGACGCGTGACCGAGCCGGAACCGGATAGTGACGCGACGACGACGATCCTGCCGTTGTTCCCGCTTCAGACCGTGCTGCTGCCCGGCACCAAGCTCCCGCTGCACATCTTCGAACCGCGGTACCGGCAGCTGACGGCGGACCTGGTGAGCGGCACGGTGCCGGGCCGCGAGTTCGGCGTGATCGCCCTCCGGTCGTCACTGACCCGCGAGGTCCGTGGTCTGGACCAACTGCACGAGATCGGCTGCAGCACGGTCCTGCGCGAGGCCAAACGCCTCCCGGACGGCCGGTTCGACGTGGTGACGCAGGCCCGGCGCCGCTTCCGCCTGCGCGACCTCGACTGCGTGTCGGCCCCGTACCTGATCGCCTCGGTGGAGTGGGTCGACGACGACCCGGTGGCCCCGTCCGGAGGCATGGCGGAGCGCCTGGCCGCGGTGGCCCGCGCGGCGCACCAGAGGTACTGCGAAACGGCCTGGCGCAGCGACGACTGGCACGCCCCGGCCTCGGAAACGACGATCGCCGAGCTGGCGTACGTGCTGGCGGCGGACTGCCTGCTGCCGCTGGAGGACCGCCAGCGACTGCTGGAGGAACGCCACCCGCTGCGCCGCCTTCGCATCGCCTGCCGCCTGCTGACCCGGGAAGCGGGCTTCCTGAACACCCTGGGCGCGGTCCCCCTGCCCCCGGGCGAGCTGACCGACCTCAGCCGCCCGGCGAGTTTGAACTGACCCCGCCCGGCCGGGGCGCGGGGTCAGGCGTTCTCCTCCGAACCGCTGCGGTTCCCGTTGCCGTTCCCGAACTTGTTCCACACCTTGCCCGCCGCGCCGGAGACCGCCTCGCCGACGTCGCTGAACACCTTCGTCAGCGGGTCCGTCGAGGAGTTCCACGAGTCCTTGTACGACTTGGCCGCCGACTTCAGGTCGTCCTTCCAATCCGACGTCGGCGAGTCTTCGTCGCGGCGGGGGTAGTCGCCGGCCAGGATTGCGCGGTAGTCCTCGGACGCCGCCCACTTCTGCAGCTGGGCCGCGCGGACCACCGCGAACGGGTGCGACTCCGTCTCGACGAACCTGAGCTTGAGAAAGCTGTCGCGGATGTCCTCGACCGACTCGTACTCGGCGGCCTGCTGCAGGAACGACGGGACGTCGATGCGGGCCGGGTCGATGCCGCCCGCCACCTGGATCTGGGCGCGCAGCGCCGCCGTCGGGTCCTGGCTGCACAGCAGCCCGGCCCGGTCGCACGACAGCTCCGCCTTGCGGAACCACTCGCGCAGCGCCGCGATGATCGCCCGGATGCCGAGCGCGCTGACCGGCGTCCACGACATCGCCAGCTGCAGGCGGATCAGGCGCACCATGATCGTGCGGTAGACCGCGTGCCCGGACAGCACGTGCCCCATCTCGTGCCCGATCACGAACCGCAATGAGTCGACGTTCATCAGCTCGACGAGCCCGGTGCTGATCGCGATGAACGGCTCGTCCATGCCGACCGTCTCCGCATGGATCTGCGCGTTCTGGAAGACGAACAGGTTCGGCACCGACGGTAGGTCCAGCGTCTCGGCGCATTCGTGGCGCAGCCGGTCGAGCTCCGGGTACTGCTTCGGGCCGACGCGGATCGACGACGCGAGCGCCATCAGCCGCTCGCCGCGTTCGTTGTAGAAGCCCGAAACGGTCTTGACGACCTGGGCGAAGCCGGGCACCGCGCGCAGCGTGGCGAGCGCACCGCGGTCCACCGGGTGCTCGTACGCACGCGGGCTGATGCCGGGAAAGCGGACGGCGTTGTGCCGCGAAACCTCGATGTCGTCGGTCACTGCTGGATCCCCCCTGTAGGTGACGGACACCACCTTAGGGGAAAGCGGTCAGCCGAGGCGGCGGCCCAGGTCGTCGCGGCCGTTCCAGGTGGCCAGCAGGGTGTAGGCGATCGACACGCCGAGCGGGCCGGTGAGCAGCACCCACCACGACTCCAGGCGCGGCGCCAGCTCGATCACCGATCCGAGCGCGGGCGGGGTGGCGATGGCGTAGTGGCTGTTCGCCCAGCCGACGCCGAGCAGCATGGCCAGCGCGCCGGCCAGCGCGACGCCGAGCACCGCGGCGAGGAAGACCACCGGGCCGCGGCGTTCGCGCAGCAGCCAGACGACGACGCCGACGACGATCCCCATTCCGAGCGCGAGGAACCCGAAGACGGCCAGGTCGTCGAACCGGTGCCAGCTCTCCAGCTCCAGGGCGCCCTGGGTGCCGTCGGCGGCGACGATGCGCACCCGCTCCGGCGGCGCGAGCCGCGACCAGGCGAAGGCGAGCGGGAAGCTCAGCAGGGTGAGGACGCCGAGCACGCTGATGGCGGGCAGCAGGTCGGCCTTCACGACGACGCGCGGCCGCCGCTCCCGGAACAGCACGGGCACCGACCACGGGCCGGCCACGGCCGACGGCCGGTGCGCGGGCCCCGACGACTCACTCACCCGGACTCCCTCCTGCGACTGTGCCCACCGAGCGTAACCGGTCGACGCGTGGGCGCGGTGAGCCGCTCGCCGTGTCGCCGACCCGCCGCTTGTGAACTATCCGGTTCGTTACGCCACGGCCGGTCGCTGATGAACGATCTGGTTCGTTAGGCCCGCAGCCCACCCGGCCAATGAACGATCCGGTTCGTTACCCGCGCCACGCCCGCCATCAGCCGCCGGCTGTCTCGCCGTGCCGGCTGCAGCGCGCCGTCCAGCCGAGCGGGCTCACCTGGACCACCAGCCGCCGCGCGCAGAACGTGCAGTAGCGCGGCGGCTCCAGCGCCGTCCGTGGGTTGTGGCACGCCGGGTGGTCCGCGCCACCCGGCGACGGCTGTCCACAGTGGACACAGAACCCCGCAGCTTCAGAGGCTGTCACTGAGGGCCTTGATGGGCATCTTGAGCTCGTCCAGCATCTCCAGGTCCGCCGAAGCCGGCCGGCCGAGGTTGGTCAGGTAGTTGCCGACGATGATCGCGTTGATCCCGCCGAGCATGCCCTGCTCCGCGCCGAGGTCGCCGAGCGTCAGCTCGCGGCCGCCGGCGAAGCGCAGCATCGTGCGCGGCATCGCGAGCCGGAACGCCGCGACCGTCCGCAACGCGTCGCGGCCCTCGACGATTTCGTAGTGCTCGTAAGGCGTGCCCGGCTGCGGGATGAGGAAGTTCATCGGCACTTCGTCCGGGTTCAGCGACGCCAGCTGCACCGCGAACTCCGCGCGCTGCTCGACCGTCTCCCCCATGCCGATGATGCCGCCGCAGCAGACCTCCATGCCCGCGTCGGCGACCATGCGCAGCGTGTCCCAGCGCTCTTCCCACGTGTGCGTCGTGACCACCGACGGGAAGTGCGAGCGCGCCGTCTCGAGGTTGTGGTTGTAGCGGTGCACGCCCATGTCGACGAGCTCGTCGACCTGCTCCTGCGTCAGCATGCCCAGCGAGCAGGCGATCTGGATGTCGTTCCCGTCCTCGCGGATCGCGCGAACACCCTCACGCACCTGCGAGAGCAGCCGCTTGTCGGGACCGCGGACGGCGGCGACGATGCAGAACTCCGTCGCGCCGGTTTCGGCGGTCTGCCGGGCGGCCTTGACCAGGTTCGGGATGTCGAGCCACGCCGAGCGCACCGGCGTCGGGAAGCGGCCGGACTGCGAGCAGAAGTGGCAGTCCTCGGGGCAGCCGCCGGTCTTGAGGCTGATGATGCCCTCGACCTCGACCTCCGGCCCGCACCAGCGCATCCGCACCTCGTGCGCCAGGGCGAGCAGGTCGGGCAGCCGGTCGTCGGGCAGCCGCAGCACGTCGAGGACCTGCTGTTCGCCGAGGCCGACGCCACTTTCGAGGACCTGCTCGCGCGCCAAGGCGAGGACGTCGGTGTCCGGGACTGCGGTCACGGTGGCTCCTTGATCGAGGTGGTGCGGCAAACGTCCCTCATCGTGCACGAAGCGGCGGCGAGGGGACAGCGATGCAGGTCACTTCCCGGCGGAAGCGCAACCGGCGAAAAGCTCCGGGTCGAATTCGCCCCCGAACCACGGCGAGAGCCCGGCCCTCGCCGCGGCCAGGAAGTCCTCGCGGGAGGCCTGGCCGATGTCCGCGGGCAGCACGCCGAGCAACGGCGCCCCCGCCGCGACCGGCAGGTCTTCGAGGTTGGACAGCGCGGCGAGGTCCGGATCGGCCGGCCAGGCGCCGATGATCACGCCGGCGACGGTGAGCCCGCGCTTGCTCGCGACCTCGGCGGTGAGCGCGGTGGCGTTGAGCGTGCCGAGACCGGCCTCGGCCACGATGATCACGAGCGAGCCGAGCGACCACGCGACGTCGGCGAGGCTCGCGCCGGAGCTGTCGAAGCGCACCAGGAGCCCGCCGGCGCCCTCGATGAGGGTGAGGTCGTGCCCGGTGTCGAGGTCGGACGCGGCCTGCGCGATTTCCCCGGGGTCGAGCGTGGGCAGCCCGCTGCGCCGGGCGGCGGCTTCCGGGGAGAGCGGATCCGGGTAGCGGCGCAGCTCGCGCGTGGTGACGTCCGGCCCGGCGAGGCGGACGACGTCTTGGAGGTCTCCGGGCTCGTCGGGCCGCACCCCGGTCTGGGCGGGCTTGAGCACGGCCACCCGCTGTCCCCCGGCTGCCGCCAGGGCCGCGATCGCCGCCGTGGTGATCGTCTTGCCGACCCCGGTCCCGGTCCCCGTCATCACCAGCATGCTCACGGACCATCAACATAGTGACTCCGGGGCGGGGCGCGCACGCGGGCCGTGGTCAGCGCCGCCGGCGGCGTCCCGTCGCGCGCGGGCTGAGCCGGGTCCGCGGCCCGCGGACCCGGCTCAGCCCGGTGGCTCAGGCGCCCGGCACCGCCACCGGCGCCCCGGCCGGGCGGAACGTCCGCTCGGCCGCGTCGAACAGGTACACCTGGGCGTCGCCGACGTGGAAGTACATCCCCGTCAGCTGCAGCTTCCCGGCCGACTCGGCCGCCGCCACGGCCGGGTACTCACGCAGGTGCTCCAGCTGCTGCAGCACGTTGTGCAGCGCCAGCCGGTCGCCCTCGCGGTCCGGGACCGCGCCGTCGAGGGTGGCCGAGCCCAGCCGGTGCGCGCTCGGCTCCGCGTGGCGCAGCCAGGCCGACAGCGGCCCCGGCGGCGGACCGTCGGCCAGCGCCGCCATCGCACCGCAGGAGGAATGGCCGCAGACGACGATCTCCGACACCCCGAGGACACCCACCGCGTACTCGATCGACGCGTTCATCGACGCGTCCGCCTGGCCCGGCGGCACCAGGTTGCCGATGTTGCGGATGGTGAACAGGTCGCCCGGCCCGCTGGTGGTGATCAGGTTCGGCACGATCCGCGAGTCGCCGCACGTGATGAACAGCGTGCGGGGCCGCTGGCCGTCGGCGAGGCCGGACAGGGTGTCCTTCAGCAGCGGCGCCGCGCGGCGGTGGAACTCCGTGGCGCCGCGGCGGGTCTGCTGGGCCGGGATCTCGACGCCCTCCGCCGCCTGCCACTCCGACCAGGGCGCGAGCCAGCGCGGCACCGCCCGAGCCGCGGAGCGGTGGCGGGTCGGACGGCCGTCCTTGCCGTTGCCGAACCACGGGTGGCCGACCTCGTCGACCTCCACCGTGCCGCCGGCGCGCTCGTGCGCCTGCTGCCAGGTGTGCAGGCTTTCGAACGCCGCGTGGTCGAGGTAGTCGACGACCAGCTCCAGCCGCACGGTGACGCCGCCCGGGACGGTCCCGAGCACCTTCGACAGCCGCGGCACCGACAGGAACGTCAGGACGCCTTCGACGACGACGCGCCAGTCGTCGCCTTCGCGTTCGACGTGGATACCGGACCAGACCGTGCGGCGCAGCATCAGCACCACTGCCAGGCCGATGCCCGCCAGCACGCCGGTGAGCAGGTCGAACACCACGACGCCGCCGAGGGTCAGCAGGTACACCGGCAGATCGCCGTGGGCCAGCACGGTCTTCATGTGCCCGGGGTTGACCAGTTTCGCGCCGACGTGCACCAGCAGCCCGGCCAGCGCGGCCAGGGGGATGCTCTCGATCAGCCCGGCGAGCAGGACGACGAACAGCAGCACCCAGACGCCGTGCAGCACCGCCGACGCCCGGGACCTGGCCCCGGCGGCGACGTTGGTGGAGCTGCGGACGATGACGCCGGTGACGGGCAGGCCGCCCAGCGCGCCGGAGATCATGTTGGCGGTGCCCTGGCCGACGAGTTCGCGGTCGAGGTTGGCGCGCGGCCCGGTGTGCATGCGGTCCACCGCGACCGCCGAGAGCAGGCTCTCCACCGACGCGATCAGCGCGATCGTGACCACGGCGAGCGCGAACCCGCCCCAGCCGTCCGGCAGCTGCGGGACGAGGTGGACGTTCAGCAGGTCGCCCGGCAGTTCCACGCGCGGCAGCGTCATCCCGAACGCGACCGACACCACCGTGGCCACCGCGATCGCGGCGAGCGGCCCCGGGACCTTGCGGACCGCTGCGGGCAGCTTCGGCCAGATCAGCAGCAGGCCGATGGTGATCAGGCCGACGATGGCGGCCGAGTCGTGGTGGGCGACGATCTGGGCGGGCAGCTCGGCGACGTTCTCGACGGCCGAGCTCTGGGCCTTGCCGCCGAGGATGACGTGCAGCTGGCCGAGCACGATCGTGACGCCGATGCCGGCCAGCATGCCGTGCACGATCGCCGGCGAGATGGCCAGCGCGGCCCGCGCGATGCGGCTCAGCCCCAGCAGGATCTGGCACGCGCCGGCGGCGACGGTGATCGCGCAGGTGACGGCCCACCCGAACGTCTGGATGGTTTCGGCCATGACCACGGTCAGGCCGGCGGCCGGCCCGCTGACTTGGAGCGCGGAGCCGCCGAGCGCGCCCGCGACGATGCCACCGACGACGGCGGCGACCAGCCCGGCGGCGACCGGGGCACCCGAAGCGAGGGCGATGCCGAGGGACAGGGGGACAGCTACGAGGAAGACGACCAGTGAGGCCGGCAGGTCGTGTCGGAGCACGGCGAGGGGTCTCATGATCACCATGCAACCGGAAATCGAGTGAAATGTCCGCTATGTGCCACCCGATCGAGTGAAGAACTGGCGATATTTCACCCTTTTGTCACAAATCGGACATCCCGTTAACGCGACAGTAACACGCCGCCGACCTGTCGCTTGACAGATAAATTCGTTGCCATATAAGGCTTTCGTGACCCCAAACGGAGGGCGAGCGACCACCAGCCGGGCAACCGTCGTAGCCGACTGGACGCGGAGAGTGATCTAACTCTCGATCCACTGAAAGCGCTTCCTCGAGGCACTGCGTGGTGCGGCGGGGCCCGAGCACGGCGAAGGCCGCTTCCGAAGCACGGTGGGTGCCCCGGAAGCGGCCTCCGGCCGGTGAATCAGTGCTCCAGCGCCCCCGCGGGGACGAACCCGCGCGCGGCATCGTCCAGCAGCGACACCTGGGCGGCGCCGACGTCGAAGTACATCCCGGTGAGCCGCAACGCACCCCGCTCCAAAGCCGCGGCGACGACCGGGTAGCCGCGCAGGGTTTCCAGCTGCTGCACCACGTTCTGCAGCGCGAGCTGGTCGGCTTCGGCGGCCGGCCGCTCGCCGCCGAGCAGCAGCGGCGCTTCGCGGCTGCGACGGCGTAGGGTCGCTTCGCCGTGGCGCAGCCAGCTGCCAAGCTGGTCGAGCCCGTCCGGCGCCCGGCCGAGCAGCGCCTTCATCGCGCCGCAGCCGGAGTGCCCGCACACCACGATCTCGGCCACCTCCAGCACGCCGACGGCGTACTCGATCGCCGCCCCGACCGAGGTGTCGGTGTCGTCGGACGGCGGCACGAGGTTGCCGATGTTCCGCACCGTGAACAGGTCACCCGGCCCGCTGGTGGTGATCAGGTTCGGCACGATCCGCGCGTCGCCGCAGGTGATGAACAGCGTGTGCGGCTGCTGGCCGTGCGCCAGGCCGTCCCACGTCTCGCGCAGCAGCGGCGCGGTGCGGCGCTGGAACTCCGAAGCGCCCCGGCACAGCAGCGAGCTGGCGGTGCGCTGGGCGGGCAGCACGACGTGCTCGGCCTGCCACTGCGACCACGGCGCAAGCCAGCGGGGCACCACGCGCGCGGCGACGCTGCGGCGCACGGTCGGCTCCCCCGCGCGGCCGCGTTCGAACCACGGGTGGCCGATCTCGTCGACCGTGACCGGCCCGGCGTGCGCTTGCTGCCAGCCGCGCAGGCAGTCGAACGCGGCGTGGTCGAGGTAGTCGACGAGCAGCTCGAGGGTGACCTCGGCGTGCGGGGGCACGTCGGCGAGCACGCGGGTCAGCCGCGGCACGGACAGGAACGTCAGCGCGCCTTCGATGACGACGCGGTGGCGGTCGCCGTCCGTTTCGACGTGGATCCCGGAGAAGATCATCCGCCGCAGCATCATCGCCAGTGCGAGCAGGATCCCCGCCGCGACGCCGGTGAGCAGGTTGACGGCCACCGCACCGGCCAGGGTGACGGCGTACACCGGCAGGTCGCCGTGGCGCCGGACTTCCTTGAGCCCGTGCAGGTTCACCAGCTTCGTCCCGACGTACACCAGCAGCGCGGCCAGCGCGGCAAGGGGGATCAGCCGCAGCCCGCCGGTGAGCAGCAGGCAGGCGGCGAGGATCCAGGCGCAGTGCAGGATCGCCGACGCCCGGGTGCGCGCGCCGGCTTCGAAGTTGGTCATGCTGCGCACGATGACGCCGGTGACGGGGAACCCGCCGAGCGCGCCGGCGGCGACGTTCGCCGCGCCCTGCCCGATCAGTTCGCGGTCGAGGTCGGTGCGCGGGCCGCCGCGCAGCTTGTCGACCGAGACCGCGGACAGCAGGCTCTCCAGGCCGGCGATGAGCGCGATGGTGACCGCGGCGACGGCGAAGCCGCTCCAGCCGCCGTCCGGCAGCCGCGGCACGAGGTGCAGGGCGGGCAGGCCGGCGGGGAGGTCGACGCGCGGGAGGGTCATCCCGGTCGCGACGGACAGGCCGGTGGCCAGCGCGACGGCGGCCAGCGGCGCGGGCACGCGGCGGACGGCCTTCGGCAGCCGCGGCCAGGCCAGCAGGACGCCGAGGGTGACGACGCCGATCAGCACCGCCTGGTCGTGGTGGGCGGCGATCCGCCCCGGCAGCGCGAGGACGTTGGCGACCGCGGAGCCCTGCGCCGAGCCGCCGAGGACGACGTGCAGCTGGCCGAGCACGAGCGTGACGCCGATGCCGGCGAGCAGGCCGTGCACGATCGCCGGGGAGACGGCGAGCGCGGCGCGGGCGGCCCGGGTGAGGCCGAAGAGGATCTGGAGCAGGCCCGCGGCGACGGTGATCGCGCAGGTGGTGGGCCAGCCGTGGGTGGCGATCGTGTCGGCCACCACCATCGTGAGGGCGGCGGACGGCCCGCTGACCTGCAGCGGCGATCCGCCGAAGAGGCTCGCGACCAGCCCGCCGACGACGGCGGAGATCAGGCCGGAGAGCAGCGGTGCCCCGGCGGCGAAGGCCACGCCGAGGGACAGGGGGACGGCGACGAGGAAGACGACGATCGACGCGAGGAAATCGTGCTTGAGGTTCTCCCGCCGCTGCTGAAGCCAGTGGGCGGAGCGCTTCGGGGGTCCGGTGTCGTGTTCGCCACGAACGATCTCGATCATGGGGGCAGGATCGCCGAAACCGCGCGAAAAGTCCGCTACGCAAGCATTTCTCGCGTTCGTCCGGGCACAGGACGGACCGGGTTTCCGGGCTCCTTCACACTTACCGCCTCGACCGTTCGCGTGGTTTCGAACCGGCGTTGCCACGCAGCGCGACGGTGAGGGACCTTCGGGTCTCGGTGTGCCGGTGGTCACACCCGATGTGCTGAATTCAGGCCTTTTCGGCGACCGCAAGCATCGCCCGGGTGATCACGGCGAGGTCGTCGTCAGTCGAAACGTAGGGCGGCATGGCGTAGACGAGGTCCCGGAACGGCCGCAGCCAAGCGCCGTTCGCGGTGACGACGTCGGTGGCGACGGCCATGTCGACGGGGTGGTCGAGCTGCAGCACGCCGATCCCGCCCAGCACCCGCACGTCGGTGACGGCGGGCAGGTCGCGCGCCGGGGCCAGCCCGTCGAGGAGGGCCTTCTCGATCCGGGTGACGTCGTGGCGCCAGCTGCCGTCGGCGAGCAGGCCGAGCGAGGCGTTGGCGACGGCGGACGCGAGCGGGTTGCCCATGAAGGTCGGGCCGTGCGCGAGGACGGGCAGTTCGCCTCGGGCGATCCCGGCGGCGACGGCCGGGGTGCACAGGGCGGCGGCCATGCTCAGGTAGCCGCCGGTGAGCGCCTTGCCGACGCACATGACGTCGGGCGTGACACCGGCGTGCCCGGCGGCGAACAGCTCTCCGGTGCGGCCGAAGCCGGTCGCGATCTCGTCGAAGACGAGGAGGACGTCGTGCGCTTCGGTGATTTCCCGGAGGGCCCGCAGGTAGGCGGGGTGGTGGAAGCGCATCCCGCCGGCGCCCTGCACGACGGGTTCGACGATCACCGCGGCGAGTTCGTCCCGGTGCCGCTCGATTTCCGCGGCCAGTATGTCCACATAGGACTGGTCGGGCGGGGTGTCGAAACCGGACGGTGGTGCGGGCACGAAGATCTGTTCGGGCAGGACACCCCGCCAGAGCGAGTGCATGCCGCCTTCGGGGTCGCAGACGCTCATCGGGGTGAAGGTGTCGCCGTGGTAGCCGCCGCGCCAGGTGAGCAGCTTGTGCTTCCCGGTCCGCCCGCGGGAGCGTTGGTACTGCAGGCACATCTTGACCGCGACTTCGACCGAAACGGAACCGGAGTCGCAGAGGAAGACGTGCTCGAGACCGTCGGGGCTGAGGTCCACAAGGGTCTTGGCGAGGGTGATGGCCGGTTCGTGGGTGAGGCCGCCGAACATGACGTGGCTCATCCGCCCGGCTTGGGCGGTGAGGGCGGCATCGAGCACGGGGTGCCGGTAGCCGTGGACGGCGGACCACCACGAGGACATGCCGTCGACGAGCTCGCGGCCGTCGGCGAGGGTGAGCCGGACGCCGCTCGCTTCGGTGACCAGCAGGGACGGCACCTTCGCGGGCATGGGCGCGTAGGGGTGCCAGACGTGCTGGGCATCGAGGGCGAGCAGGCCGGCGGAGTCCATCCTCGAATTAAAACAGTGGCGCGAAGCGCCTCCGTCGAGGGTGGTGGCGGGAAGGAAGGCGGAGCCTACGACTCGGCTCGCCCCGGCCCGGCTCCCGGGCCTCACAACCGGACCGGCAGCACCTCCAGCCCGTGGACCAGCGAGCTCGTCCGGTAGACGAGCTCATCCGGCTTCGCGTCCAAGGCCAGCTCGGGGTACCGCGCCAGCAGACCGCCGATCGCGATCTCCGCCTCGAGCCGGGCGAGCGGCGCCCCCACGCAGTAGTGGATGCCGTGCCCGAACGCCAGGTGCCCGCCGGCCGCGCGCGTGACGTCCAGCTTGTCCGGCTCCGGGTACCGCTCGGCGTCGCGATTGGCGCCGAGCAGCGAAACCAGCACGAACTCGCCCTCCGGGATCGTCACCCCGGCCACCTCCACCGGCTCCGCCGTGAACCGCAGCGTCGCCAGGTGGATCGGGCCGTCGAAGCGCAGGAACTCCTCCACCGCGCCCGGCAGCAGCGCCGGCTCCGCGCGCAGCCGGGCCAGCTGCTCCGGCTCGCGCAGCAGCGCGAGCACACCGTTCGCGATCAGGTTGACCGTCGTCTCGTGGCCCGCCACCAGCAGCAGGAACGCCATCGAGACCAGCTCGGGCTCGGACAGCGAGTCGCCGTCGTCGGTGGCGTGCACCAGGTCCGACAGCAGGTCCTCGGCCGGCTCGGCGCGCTTCTGGGCGATCAGGTCCGTCAGGTACGCGAACATGCTCGCCGCCGCGGCCTGGATCTGCTCCGGGCGCACCGCCGCGTTCAGCAGCGTCTTGGACCAGCCGGAAAACTCCGCGCGGTCCTCCTCGCGCACCCCGAGCAGCTCGCAGATCACCGTGATCGGCAGCGGCGCGGCGAACGACGCCACCAGGTCCGCCCGCTCCTGCCCGGCCAGCGCGTCGAGCAGCTCCGCGGTGATCTCCTCGACCCGCGGCCGCAGCCGCGCCACCGTCCGCCCGGTGAACGCCTTGTTCACCAGCTTCCGCAGCCGCGTGTGGTCCGGCGGGTCCGAGTTCAACATGTGCCAGCTCAGGTCCTGCCCCAGGCCGTTCTGCAGGGCCTCCGGCGGCAGCTTCGCCGCGAACAGCTCGCGGATCCCCTGGCTGTTCTTCCTCAGCCGCGGATCCGACAGCAGCGCCCGCGCGTCCGCGAACCCCGTGACCACGTAGGCCGGCAGCCCCCGCGGTGGCAGCCGCACCCGGCGGACCGGGCCGCCGCCGCGCAGCATCTCGGAGAACACGTGCGCGTCCTGGGCGAAGTCCTCCGCTACCTCGACGATTTCGCCGGTCGTCATCTCAGCCCCCAGGGCTCAC
This sequence comes from Amycolatopsis sp. NPDC005003, assembly GCF_053600695.1. Lineage (NCBI taxonomy): Bacteria > Bacillati > Actinomycetota > Actinomycetes > Pseudonocardiales > Pseudonocardiaceae > Amycolatopsis > Amycolatopsis sp. NPDC005003. Next base: position 289,469 of record NZ_JBSGAI010000005.1, read on the forward strand.
CGCGTCAGCGCTCGGCCAGTGCCGCCACGACGCGCTCGGTCACGTCCTGCCAGTATGCCCGCTGTTCCTCGCGCTCTTCCGCGCCCGCAAGCCATTCCTGGTGGAACCGCAGCGTCGTCTTCGCGCCCGAACCGCTCAGCCGCACCTGCACGGTCGAGTCGTGGTCCCAGTCGCTCGGCCGCCAGGTGAGCCGCACGCGGTCGCCGCCGACGAAGCTGCGGATCTCGCCGACCGTGCCGTTCGCCGTTTCGTACTCCGCGCCCGGTTCCTCGGGCAGCTCGACGCCGGGGCCGAGCCAGATCGCGACGCCCTCCCGGCTGACCAGGAAGTCCCACACGGCCTCGGCCGGGTACGGCAAGGTCCGCGAGACGCCGATGTTCCACCCGGCATCGGCCGTCTTCCCCGTTGAAGAAGTCATGTCCTCATCCTCGCACCGGGGTACGACAAAACCGGCGGCCGGCCCGGGTGGAGGATGGGAACCCGTGCGCTACCGCCCGATCTCCCCCGCCGTCCTCGCCGAAGAACTCACCGATCGCATCGACGCGCTCACCGGGCCGCGGATCGCGGTGGCCGTCGACGGCGCGGCGGGCGCCACGGAGACCGCGGAACTCGCCGACGCCCTGGTCGATCCGCTGCGCCTGCGCGGCCGCCCGACCCTGCGCGTGTCGGCCCGCGACTTCCTGCGTCCCGCGTCGCTGCGCTTCGAGCACGGCCGCACCAACCCCGACGCCCGCTACACCGACTGGCTCGACCTCGGCGCCCTCCGCCGCGAAGTCCTGGAGCCGCTCAAGGGGTCCGGCGAGGTCCTGCCGTCGCTGTGGGACGCCGAGCGCGACCGGGCGACCCGCGCCGAACGGGTGCCGCTGCCCGAAGGCGGCGTCTTGCTCCTCGACGGCGAACTGCTGCTCGGCGCCGGGCTCGCCTTCGACCTGGCCGTGCACCTGTGGCTCTCCCCCGCCGCCCTGCGCCGCCGCGTGCCGGACGGCTGGGCGGTCCCGGCCTACGAGCGCTACGAGGAAGAAGCGGACCCGGGCTCGCTCGCCGACGTCGTCGTGCGCGTCGACGATCCCCGCCACCCGGCGCTCTACACGCCTTAGCGGACGACGGCCACCGGATCGCCGTCCAGCAGGCCGGACAGCCGCCGCGCCATGACGTCCCAGCGCCAGTTCGCCGTCACCCACTCCCGGCCGGCCTCGCCCATCCGGCGCGCGCGCACCGGGTCGGCCAGCAGGCTCGCCAGTGTCTCGCTCAGCTGGACGACGTCCCGGCCCTCGACGACGTGCCCGGTGACCTCGTCGAGCACCGCCTCGGGCGCCCCGCCCGAGTTGCCGGCGACCACCGGCAGCCCGGTCGCCGAGGCTTCCAGGTAGACGATGCCGAGCCCCTCGACGTCGAGCCCCTTGCCGCGGGTGCGCGCGGGCATCGCGAAGACGTCGCCCGCGGCGTAGTGCGCCGGCAGCTCGGCCCACGGCACCGACCCGGTGAGCACGACGTCCCGCTCCAGGCCCAGCCCGGTGACCAGCTCGGCGAGCTTCCTGCGGTACGGGCCGCCGCCGACGATGAGCAGCGCCGCGTCCGGGACGCGCTCGCGGATCGACGGCAGCGCGCGGATCAGCTGGTCCTGGCCCTTGCGGGGGACCAGCCGCGACACGCAGACGACGGTCGGCCGGTCGCCGAGGCCGTGCCGGGCGCGGATCTCCGCCCGCCCGGCCGGATCCGGCCGGTACACCCCGGTGTCCACCCCGGACGGCAGCAGCTCCAGCCCGGCCATCGCGCCGAACGCCGCGGCGAAGCGGGCGCGGGTGTACCGGCTGACGTAGGTGACGACGTCGGTGGTGTCGCCGATCCGCCGCAGCGCCTGCCGCGAGCCCGGGAGCATGGACCAGCCGACCTCGTGGCCGTGCGTCGACGCCACGACGCGGCGCGCGCCGGCGCGGCGCAGCGGGTGCCCCAGCAGCGCGAGCGGCGCCGCGGCCCCGAACCAGACGGCTTCGCAGTCCCGCGCCCGCATGATCTGCTTCGCCCGGCGGAGCACGTCCGGCGTCGGCAGCATCAGCGACGTCGGGTGCCGGACGACCTCGAACGGCGCCTCGGCGTCGAACTCCTCGTGCGACCCCGTCCGCGACTCCCACGACGGCGCGTAGACGACCAGGTCGTCCGACGGCAGCCGGGTGGCGAGGGAGTTCAGGTAGTTCTGGATCCCCCCGGGCCGCGGCGGGAAGTCGTTGGTCACGAGCAGGGTCTTGAGCACACCCCAGAGGCTAACGACGAAGGGGCGGCACCGCGTGTGCGGTACCGCCCCTTCCCTGCTGCCGGGTTCACGCCGTCGGGCGGCGCGCCCCCGAGTACTGGCTCTGCAGCGGCGAGATCTTCACGACGTCACCGGTGTCGGGCGCGTGGACCATCTTGCCGTCGCCGATGTACATGCCGACGTGCGAAACAGGCGAGTAGAAGAACACCAGGTCGCCCGGCTGGAGCTGGTCCCGCGGCACCGCGGCGCCGAAGGTGGACTGCTCGCGGCTGGTCCGCGGGATGTCCACGTTGGCCTGCCCGTAGGCCCACGACGTCAGGCCCGAGCAGTCGAAGGTGCCCGGCCCGGTGGCGCCGTACTTGTACGGGCTGCCGAGCTTGCTCAGCGCCGCGTTCACCGCCGCCTGCGCGGCCGCGGTGGGCGCCTGGATGTTGGCGGGCGGGGTGCCGCCGCGGTCCTTCTGGGCGTTCTTGTCCGCGGTGCTCAGGTTCTTGTTGGCCGCTTCGAGCTGGTCGATCTGGTCGTTCAGCGTCTTCTGCTTGGCCTTGATGTCCTCGGTCAGCTTGGCCGCGGTGTCCCGCGCGTCCTGCGCGCGCTTCGCGGCGTCGCTGGCCTTGGCGGCCGCGTCGGTGGCCTGCTGGACGGCGCCGGTGAGGTTGCCCATCGCGGCGTTCTTGCCGGTCGCGATGACCTCGAGGGCCGAGGAGCGGTCGAGGAAGTCCTGGGTGGACGTGCCCGCCAGCAGCGCCGACAGCTTGTTCAGCTGGACACCGCTGGTGAACGACGCGCCGGCGAACTTGTCGACCTCGGTCTGGTACTTCTTCTGGCTCTCGGACGCCGCGGCGGCCTGCTGCTTCGCCGCGTTGACGTCACCGGTGGCCTTGTCGAGCTCACCCTGCTTCTTCTTCAGGTCGTCCTGAGCCGAAAGCAGGTCTTCGTTGAGCTTCTCGGCCTGGGCCGCCAGGTCGCGGTACTTGGCGAGGGCGTCGGAGCCGGTGGGCGGGGTCTGGAGAACGGGGACGGGGGCGGCGGTGGCCGTCGGCTGGGCCACGGTGACGAGGGTGATCACCGAGGCCGCGGCGAGGGCACCTGAAACCACGCGCCTGAGGGAATGCGACTGCACGGTCGCGCGGGTCTCCTTTGCGTCTCGGCCGCCGACGGGGACCGGGGCGCGAAGAGGTCGGGGAGTTCCTCTTCACCGCTTGTCCCACCCACCACGCGCCGAGCCGTGCGCTTTTGCCATGCACGAGCCGCAACAGGTGAAGCACGCGGTGGTGGTTCCGGTTCCCAGCTTCCCGACAAAGCTGCGTCCGGCGGCGATCCCGCGTCGCCGCCTCTTCAGACGGCCGGGGGCCACGAGATCTCGGACAGGTTACGAAAAGAGCGCCACCACGTCCACCACCTCTTCGCCGAAAACGCTGCGTGACGCCGCTGAACACCATCGGACCAGGGCGGGAGGAAACCTGTGATGGGCGTTACACGCTGGGGTTTCTCCGGCGCGCTTTTCGACTACCGACCGTTCACCGATTCAATCGACCATTCGGCGCGCCGTCACGAAACGGTGGAAATCAGGCGGTGCGCCGGATCGGGTCTTCGACCAGCCGCAGGTGTGGCACCATCCCGGCTTCGGCCAGCGCGTCGATCGCCCGCCGCTCGTCGGCGTCCCACACCACCGCGGGTGGCGCGCCGAGCAGCACGCTCACCACGCAGTCGTGGCAGGAGATGCCGCGCACGGCGCAGCGGTCGCAATCGACCACCAGGTTCTCGATGTCCGAAACGGCGATGTGCGAGACGTCCACTTCGGACAGCTCGGGGGTGTCGCCCATGTGGTCCTCCTCACGTCGGAACTGACTGAGGACGACGGTAGGCGCCACCACCGACAATTTCGGTGGGTCAGACCCTTGAAAGGCGGCTGACCAGCACCGATGACGGCGCGGGGTGGGCCCCGCGACCCCGCACGGAGTCCGCGACCGCCCGGTCGGACGTCGCCACGACCATGGGCCGCCCGGCGGGCTCGGCCGCGACGAGGTTGCGGATGACGTCGTCGGCGAGCACCCCGCGGTCGGAGAACAGCACCCGCACCCCGCGGGGCACCGAGGCGGGGACCGACAGCACGCCGGCCCCGTCGAACACCACGGTGACCTCGGCGGACGTGCGGGCGGCCAGCGCGGACAGCTGGTGGATCAGCCGGTCGCGCTGGTCGGCGAGGGCGAGCTCCGGGTAACCGGTCTTGGTGACGTTGTAGCCGTCGACGATCAGGTGCACGTTGGGCAGCGCCAGGTAGCGGTCCAGAGTGGAGACGTCGGCGATCTTGCCGCCCTGGCCGGTGCCGGAACTGGCGCCGCGGACCATGTCCGCCGGGCGGGCGCCGCGCGCGCCGAGGGCGAGCTCGCGGCGGAGGCCGGTGACGGCGCCGTCGATGGTGTCGATGAGCAGGGCGAGCCGCACCTCGTCGGCCTGCCGGGCCTCGCGCGCGGACTGCCGGGCGATCTCGGCGTCGGCGGCCGCGCGTTCGGCGCGGGCGCGTTCGGCGGCGACGCGCTGGCGTTCGCGCTCCAGCTGGGTGGTGAGGGCGGCGATTTCGTCGTCGCGCGCGGCGGAACCGCGTTCGGCCTCCGCGGACGCCGCGTCGGCCGCGTCCCTGGCCTGGCGCAGCTGGACGCCTTGCTCGCGAAGGCGCTTCAGGAGCTTCTCGACTTCGCCCTCGCGCTCGCCCCGGGCGTTCTCGGCCGCCAGCTTCGCTTCGGCGAGTTCGGCGCGGACCTGGGCGAGCTCGGTTTCGAGCCGCTGGCTGCGGGCGAGCGCGGCGTCGCGTTCGGCGCGCAGCGCGTTTTCCTCGGCGTTCCGGGCGACCAGCCGGACGCGCCCGGCCGCACCCGACTCGCCGAGCAGGACGGCGGCGGCCGCCGCGGCGACGGAGTCGGTGGCGTTCGGGTCGAGGGCGTCGGTGCGGTGCTCGCGCAGCCACTCGATGACGGCGGTCCGGAACTGGGAGGAGTCGCCGAGAGCCGCCAGCAGCGCGGCGCCGCCGAGCTTGGCGCGCTTGGCCGGGGCGAACTTGGCGACCGGCCGCAGCTGGCGGGGCACGTCGGTGGCGGGCAGCTTGGCGACGGCGGCCGCGGCGAGCTCGGCGATGCGGTCGCGCACCGGTTCGGGCAGCCCCGGCCAGGCGGCGGGCTCGGGATGTCCGGCCTGGTCAGCGAGCTCCTCGGCCGGCTCGGGGCGCGACGCCACGCCCGAGGGACCCTGGGGGTCCTCCGGCGGCTCCGGCACGAGCGGCTGCGGGTGCATTGGTCCAGGGTAGGCCCCGCCTCCGCATCCCGCGCCGCGCACCACACGGACCGGCGGCGCGCGGAAACTGTCGGTGGTCGCCCCTAGAGTCCCGCCCATGCGTTCGGTCCAGGCTCAGCTCGCCTTCGACGAGCTCGGAACTCCCTTGCGGGACACCACTTTCGTCGTCTTCGACCTCGAAACCACCGGGGCCCCGCCGGGGCCGTCGGGGATCACCGAGATCGGGGCGGTGAAGGTGCGCGGGGGCGAGGTGCTGGGCGAGTTCGCGACGCTGGTGAACCCGGGCACGCCGATCCCGCCGCAGATCGTCTCACTGACCGGGATCACGCAGGCCATGGTCTACGACGCGCCGCCGATCGAGGAGGTGCTGCCGGCGTTCCTGGAGTTCATCGGGGGTGCGGTGCTGGTGGCGCACAACTCCGGCTTCGACACGTCCCACATGCGGGCGGCGTGCGAGGGGCACGGGTACGTGTGGCCGAAGCCGACGGTGGTCTGCACGGTCCGGCTGGCGCGCCGGGTGGTGCCGCGTGACGAGGTCGGGCGGTACAACCTGACGGCGCTGGCGCTGCTGTTCGGAGCCCGGACGCGGCCGACCCACCGGGCGCTGGACGACGCGCGGGCGACCGTGGACGTCCTGCACGGCCTGCTGGAGCGGGTCGGCAACCTGGGCGTGCACTCGCTCGAGGAGCTGATGGGGTACCTGCCGGAGGTGACCGTCGCCCAGCGGGCGAAGCGGCACCTGGCGGCGGACCTGCCGTCGGCACCGGGCGTCTACCTGTTCAAGGGCCCGAAGGACGAAGTCCTGTACGTCGGCACGGCGAAGGACCTGCGGCGGCGGGTGCGGACGTACTTCACCGGGTCGGAGAACCGCAGCCGGATCCGCGAGATGGTGGCGCTGGCCGAGCGCGTCGACCACGTGGTGTGCGCGCACGCGCTGGAGGCGGAGGTCCGCGAGCTGCGGCTGATCGCGGCGCACCGGCCAGCGTACAACCGGCGGTCGAAGAACCGGCACCAGGGCTGGTGGATCGGGCTGACGGAGGAGGCGTTCCCCCGGCTGTCGGTGGTCCGCCTGCCCCGGCCGGGGGTGCTGGGCCCGTTCCGCAACCAGGCGGACGCCCGCACGACGGCGGACACGCTGGCCGGGGCATCGGGGCTGCGCACGTGCACGCAGCGCATCTCGCCCCGGTCGGCGAACGGGACCCCGTGCGTGCTGGCGGAGCTGGGCCGCTGCGGAGCGCCGTGCGCGGGACGGCAGAGCGTGGAGGCGTACACCCCGGCGGTCGAGTCGGTGTCCGGGCTGATCGCGGGCCTGGACGGCGGCCCCCTGCACACGGCGGCGGCGCACGTGGAACGGCTGGCGGCGGGCCGGCACTACGAGCAGGCGGCCCGGCACCGCGACGAGCTGGCTGGCCTGATCCGCGCGTTGGGACGGGCGCACCGGCAGGCCTCCCTGGCCTCGATCGGCGAGCTGATCGCGGCGGCCCCGGACGGCAGCGGGGGCTGGGAGCTGTCGGTGATCCGCTACGGACGCTTGGCCTCGGCGGGCGTGGCGCGGCGCGGGGTGCCGCCGATGACGGTGGTGGAGGCGCTGGTGGCGTCGGCGGAGACGGTGCTGCCGGAGCCGGGGCCGCTGCACGGCGCGCCGCCGGAGGAGGTGGGGGTGCTGTTGCGCTGGCTGGCCCGGCCCGGGGTCCGGTTGGTGCGGACGACCCGCCCGTGGGCCGAACCGACGGCGGTCGCGGGCTGGCGGGGGTGGCTGGACCTGGTCGCGGACGCCCACTCGCTCGAGCACGTCGGCTGACGCACCCGAAAGGTCGGCTCGCGCACCCGGAGGGTCGGTTGGCGTACCTGGGGAGTCGGCCCGCGTACCTGGAGGGTCGGTTGGCGTACCTGGGGAGTCGGCTCGCGCACCCGAAAGGTCGGCTCGCGCACCCGAAAGGTCGGCTCGCGCACCCGAAAGGTCGGCTCGCGCACCCGGAAGGTCGGCTCGCGCACCCGGAAGGTCGGTTGGCGTACCTGAGGAGTCGGCCCGCGTACCTGGAGGGTCGGTTCGCGGCCGACCGTCCGGGTACGCCATCCGGCCTTCCAGGCGTAGCTAGGATCGCGGGCGACACCCGCAGACGAGTCTTGGAGGACCCAGGTGATCACCGCGATCGTGTTGATCCAGGCAGAGGCGGACGCGATCCCGGACGCGGCGCAGGCGATCGCCGACATCGAGGGGGTCGGCGAGGTCTACTCCTGCGCCGGGGACGTCGACCTCATCGCCACGGTGCAGGTGTCCACGCACGAAGGGCTGGCCGACCTGATCCCCGGCAAGATCGGGAAGGTGCCCGGCGTGCTGAACACCGTCACGCACATCGCGTTCCGGTCCTACAGCCGCGCCGACACCGAATCGGCCTTCTCGATCGGCGTCGAAGATTGAGCGAGGTCCCCGCGGAGCTGGCCGAGGCCCTCGCGGCCGCACCGGACGCCGCGGCGCTGTTCGAGGCCCTGCCGCCCTCGCATCGTCGTGAGTACGTCCAGTGGGTCGCCGAGGCCAAGAAGCCCGAGACCCGCGTCTCCAGGGCCGGAAAGACCATCACCCGGCTCCGGGACCGGATGTAGGAACGACGAAGGGCCACCTCCGCGCGGAGGTGGCCCTTCGTCGTTCGTGGACCTAGTGGTCCGACTGCTTCGCGGCCGACGCCGTCTCGGCGGAGTCGAACTCGCCGTGCTGGCCGTGCTGGCCGTTTTCGCCACCGGAGTGGCCGTTGCCGTTGGCCCGCTCCAGCGCCGCCGTCTCCTCGGCCGGGTCCGGCGACCAGAACGTGCCCGGCACGGCGTGCCCGGCCGAACCCAGCTTGTTCATCTTCTTCGGCACCGACGCGCCCTGGTACTCGAGCGCGATCGCGTGGCCGTGGCTGTCGACGCCCGCCAGCGGCTGGTGGATCTCGATGAACTCACCGTGCGGCAGCCGCTTGATGATGCCCGTCTCGACACCGTGTTCCAGCACCTCGCGGTCGGCCCGCTGCAGGCCGAGGCAGATGCGGTAGGTGAAGTAGTAGGCCAGCGGCGGCACGATCAGCACGCCGATGCGGCCCGCCCACGTCGTCGCGTTCAGGGAGATGTCGAACTGGTCGGCGATGATGTCGTTGAAGCCGGACAGCTCGATGACCATGAAGAAGCCCAGCGCCATCGCGCCCAGCGCGGTGCGGACCGGTGCGTCACGCGGCCGCTGGAGCAGGTTGTGGTGCGCGGTGTCCTTGGACAGCTTCCGCTCGATGAACGGGTAGCCCAGCAGCAGGCCGAAGAGGATCGGCATGCCGACCGCGCCGGGGAAGAACACCGCCGGGATCGTGTAGTTCCCGAGGTAGACCTCCCACGCCGGCCAGATCCGGAGCATGCCGTCGGCCCAGGCCATGTACCAGTCGGGCTGCGAACCCGCCGAAACCTGCGCCGGGTTGTACGGGCCGAAGTTCCACACCGGGTTGATCTGGAACAGGCCCGACATCAGCGCCAGCACACCCACGACCAGGGTGAAGAACGCCCCGCCCTTGAGCGCGAAGTACGGCATGATCCGCACCCCGACGACGTTGGTCTCCTTGCGCCGCACCCCCGGGAACTGGGTGTGCTTCTGGTACCAGACCAGCGCCAGGTGCGCCCCGACCAGGGCCAGCATGATGCCCGGGATCAGCAGGATGTGCAGCGTGTACAGCCGCGGGATGATCTGGTCGCCGGGGAACTCCCCGCCGAAGAGCGCCCAGTGGATCCAGGTACCGGCCACCGGCACCGAGAGCACGATGCCCGACAGCGTCGCGCGGATACCGGTACCGGAGAGCAGGTCGTCCGGCAGCGAGTAGCCGAAGAAGCCCTCGAAGCAGCCCAGGATCAGCAGCAGCCCGCCGATCACCCAGTTCGCCTCACGCGGCCGCCGGAACGCGCCGGTGAAGAAGATGCGGAGCATGTGGACGGCCATGGACGCGACGAAGATCAGCGCGGCCCAGTGGTGCAGCTGCCGCATGAACAGGCCGCCGCGGACGTCGAACGAGATGTCCAGCGTCGTGCGGAACGCCTGCGACATCTCCAGGCCCTGCATGTTCTTGAAGCTGCCGTGGTAGACGACCTCCTGCATGGAGGGGTCGAAGAACAGCGTCAGGTACACACCGGTGAGCAGCAGGATGATGAAGCTGTAGAGCGCGATCTCGCCCAGCAGGAACGACCAGTGGGTCGGGAACACCTTGTTCATCTGGTGCCGCAGGCCCTTGGCCAGGTGATACCGCTGGTCGGCGTTGTTCGCGGCGTCGCCCAACGCCTTCTCGACCGGGCTCGACCCCTTGGTCGGCGTGGTGAGTGAACTCATGACTTACGCTCCCAAAAGGCCGGACCGATGGCCTCGATGAAGTCGCCTCGCGCGATCAAGTATCCCTCTTCGTCCACCGTGATCGGTAGCTGGGCCAGCGGCCGCGTCGCCGGGCCGAAGATCGGCTTGGCGTAGTGGAGGGCATCGAACTGCGACTGGTGGCACGGGCACAGGATGCGGTTGGTCCGCTGCTCGTACAGGGAGGTCGGGCAGCCGACGTGGCTGCAGATCTTCGTGTACGCGTAGTAGTCGCCGAAGTTGAAGTCCTCCTGGCCCTCCCGCTTGACCACCTTGGCGGCGTCGGTCGGGCGCAGGCGGATCAGCATGACCGGGTTGTCGACCCGGGTCAGCGCCTTGGCCAGCGCCTCCGCGTCGTTGCGCTCGGACTCGCGGAACGGGAACACCGTCTCCATCGCGCCCGCGTCGAGGTCCTCGGCCTTGACCAGCGAGATCTCGGTCTGCTTGCCGTGCTCCACCTCGACCGGCTTGCCGGTCGCGCGGCGCATGTAGACCTTCTCGCCGGGGAAGTTCGGCTGCCAGCCGGTGTGCCACAGCGAGTCGCGGGACTCGCTGTCCTTCCACGGGTTCTTGATGAAGGACGCGACGGGCAGCGCCGCGGCCGCGAGGCCCAGCGCACCCGCACCGGCGATCGCCGAGCGCTTGATCAGCGACCGGCGGGCGATGGTGCTGCGGTTCCCGGCGTCGGCCAGGTGCGCCAGGATCGTCTGGCGGTCGACCTCGGACGACCCCTCACCCTGGTTGTCGCTGCGCTGCTGCACCGCGACCTCGGCGGGCACGAACTTCTTCGTGTACAGGATCACGCCGATGCCGAGGCCGAGGATGGCCAGGCCGAGCGTGAGGCCCAGCATCGGGGTGTACAGGCTGTACCAGAAGTGGGCGCTCTCGTTGTCGGGCGCCTCGTACTGCCACGGCCACCAGATCAGCGAAACGACGAACCCGATCCCGGCCAGCGCGGACAGGCCGAACCAGAACGCGACCAGGCGCTCGGCGCGGCGCTCCGCGCGGGTGCCCTCCACGGGCCACGGGGTCGGGTACTCGACGATCTCGACCCCGTCGAGCTGCCCGCCCAGCTTGACCAGCTGGTCCCGGTCCATCTCAGCCAGCTCCGCCTCCGTCGGCGGCTTCGGCCCCTCGGCACTCATGCCTTCGATCCAATCCACAACGTCACGCCGATCAGCGCGGCGATCCCGACGATAAAGGCGATGACGCCCTCCGAAGCGGGGCCGACCCCGCCGAGGCCGTTACCACCCGGGTCATTGTTGCCGTCCGACACCGACTTCACGTAGGCGACGATGTCCTTCTTCTCCTCCGGCGACAGCTGCCGGTCGGAGAACTTCGGCATGTTCTGCGGGCCGGTGAGCATGGCCGTGTAGATCTGCTCTTCGCTGGCCGGGTCCAGGTTCGGCGCGTACTTGCCGGCGGACAGCGCGCCGCCGCGGCCGGTGAAGTTGTGGCACGAAGCGCAGTTGAGGCGGAACAGCTCGCCACCGCGGGCCGGGTCGTCGCCGCGCAGGGCCTCGCCCTTCTCCGCGGGACGCTGGACGCCGCCGCCGTGCGCCTGGATGTAGGCGCCGACCGCGTCGATCTCGGCCTCGGTCAGCTTCGGCGGCTTCCGCTCGACCTGCGCCTCCTGGCGCGCGGCGGGCATGCGGCCCGAGGAAGTCTGGAAGTACACCGCAGCGTCGCCGATGCCGATCAGGCTCGGCCCGCGGTCCTGCACGCCCTCGAGGTTCGCGCCGTGGCAGGCGATGCAGGTGTTGTTGTAGACCTGCTCGCCGAGGCGCAGCTGCGCCGGCGTGCCCTGGGCCTGCGCGGTCTGCGGCTCCGGCACGAGCAGGGCGTAGCCGGCGCCGGCGCCCACCAGCGCGATGCCGAGCGCGAGCAGGCCGGCGAACCGCCTCCGCAGCTTCGACCGCGCGCGGTACCGGCGCTCCGAGGTTTTGGTGCTGGTGGTCATCTTGCGGCAACCCTTGCTGTCAGTTCAGGCCGATGGTGATGGTGGTGGCGGCTGGGCGGACCTACGGGAGGAGGTAGATCACACCGAAGAGGCCGACCCACACGATGTCGACGAAGTGCCAGTAGTAGGACACGACGATCGCCGACGTGGCCTGGGCGGGCGTGAACTTGCTCAGTTTCGTGCGGATGAGCAGGTACACGAAGGCGATGAGCCCGCCGATGACGTGCAGGCCGTGGAACCCGGTCGCGAGGTAGAAGACCGTGCCGAACGGGCCGGACGGGATCGTCATCCCCTCTTCGACCAGGTTGTGGTACTCGTTGGCCTGGCCGCCGACGAAGATGGCGCCCATGATCAACGTGATGATGTACCAGCGGCGCAGCCCGTAGACGTCGCCGCGCTCCGCGGCGAACACGCCGAACTGGCAGGTCAGCGAGGACAGCACGAGGATCACCGTGAACGGGATCGCGTACGCCACGTTGAGCTTGAACTCCTCGCCGTGCAGCGGCGGCGGCCACGCACCGGTGGAGTTCTGCGCCTTGACGGTGAAGAACATCGCGAACAGTCCGGCGAAGAACATCAGCTCGCTGGAAAGCCACACGATGGTGCCGACACTGACCATGTTCGGCCGGTTCAGCGAGTGGACCCGCTGACTGATGGTGGGAGCTGCCGTTGTCACGCGTCGCATTATGTCCTCTCGCACCACCGCTCCGCCGGGTGGGTCCACGGCGGGTCGTCTGCGTAACCGATCACACCGGATGCCCGGGAAGGTGAGAGCTACTCATGGGTTTACTCGACCGCCTGCTTGACCTGGTCAAGAAGCGGGAAACGCCCGGTCTGACGCTTGACGCGCCCGGCCTGAAGATCGTCGCCGAGGCCTTCGACCCGGTCGTCGCGGACTCCGCCGTGCTCGCCGCTTCACCCGACTGGGTCAGCACGGCACCGGCCGTTCTGCGGCACCACCTCCTGCTGCCGCCGGACCGGGTGGAAGAGGCGGCGTCGATCCTCGCGCAGGACGGCTATGAGCTGCGGGAACAGGCTTCTTCGGAGGGGCAGGCGCGGGTGCTCGCGGTGCGCGTCCAGGTGCTCGACGCGCTGCACTGCGCCCAGGAACGGTCGCGGATGGCGGGTCTGGCGCAGCGATTGGGCGGCGACGCGCTCGGCTGGGACGCGCAACAGCCGGAGCCGACCGCGTGATGTCGGTCTCGGCCGATACGATCGGCGTGCGAGTCGTGCGGCGATACAGACGGAGGCGTGCTCAATGAGCGAGCGGTCGATGCGGGTCCTGGTGTTCAGCCACAAGCCGGAGGTGCGCGAGGCGATCGTGAACGCCGTCGGCCGCCGGCCCGCCGCGGATCTGGCGCGCGTGGACTACGTCGAGGCGGCCGGCATCGCCGACGTGCTGTCCGAGGTGGACGAAGGCAACGTCGACCTGGCGATCCTCGACGGCGAAGCGCAGCCGACCGGCGGCATCGGCCTGTGCCGGCAGCTGAAGAGTGAAATCGCCGACTGTCCCCCTATCGTGGTCGCGGTGCGGCGCAAGGACGACCGGTGGCTGGCCACCTGGTCGCAGGCGGACGCCGTGCTGGTGCACCCGCTGGACCCGCTGACCGCCGCGGAGACCGTCGCCGACGTGCTGCGCGCGCGGCGGGTCCCCGCCGTGAACGGCTGAGCCCGGTGACCGCCCCGGTCCCCCGCACCTGGCCACCCCTGCTCAAGCAGCTCGTCGCCGGCGTCGACCTGTCCGCGGAGGACACGGCGTGGGCGATGGACCAGATCATGAGCGGCGCGGCGAGCCCGGCCCGGATCGCCGGGTTCGCGGTCGCGCTGCGCGCCAAGGGCGAGACGCCCGAGGAGATCGCCGGCATGGCGGCCACGATGCTGGCGCACGCCCGGCGGGTCGAGCTGGACCGCCCGGCGGTCGACATCGTCGGCACCGGCGGCGACGGCTCCAACTCGGTGAACATCTCGACGATGGCGACGATCGTCACCGCGGCGGCGGGTGCGCCGGTGGCCAAGCACGGCAACCGCAGCGCGTCGTCGAAGTCCGGCGCGGCGGACGTCCTCGAGGCGCTCGGCGTCACGATCAGCCTGCCGCCGGAGGACGTCCAGCGCAGCCTCACCGAGGTCGGCATCGGGTTCTTCCTGGCCTCGGCGTTCCACCCGGCGCTGCGGCACGCGGGCCCGGTGCGCAGCGAGCTCGGCATCCCGACGACGTTCAACCTGCTCGGCCCGCTGACCAACCCGGCCCAGCCGGGCGCGGCGCTGATCGGCTGCGCGTACGCGGACAAGACGAGGGTGCTGGCGGAGACGTTCGCCCGCCGCGGCACGCGCGCCCTGGTGGTCCGCGGCGACGACGGCCTCGACGAGATCACCACGACGACGACGTCGACCGTGTGGGTGGTTTCCGAAGGCACGGTCACCGAGCGCAGCTTCGACCCGGCATCGGTGGGCATCGCCCGCGCGACGGCGGAGGACCTGCGCGGCGGCGACGCGGCGGCGAACGCCGAGGTGGTCCGCGACCTGGTGGGCGGCAAGCCGGGCCCGGTCCGCGACGCCGTCCTCCTCAACGCGGCAGCCGCGCTGACCGCCTTCACGGGCTTCTCGGCGTCCCTGGAGGACGACCTCCGGGCGGGTCTGACGCGAGCGGCGGATGCCATCGACTCGGGAGCCGCGGCGGCCTTGCTGGACCGCTGGATCGCCTTCAGCTGACCGAACCTCACGTGCGCCAACCCGGAACTCGCGTGATCGAAGCCGGAACTCGCGTGATCGGGGCCGGAACTCGCGAGTTCCGGCCCCGATCACGTCAGTTACGTCCCTGATCACGCGAGTTACGGTTCTGATCACGACCGGCAGGCCGGTTCGGGCGTGAGGCGGCGGGGTACCGGGGTCGGTTTGCGGCCGCGCTGGGGTGCCAGCGCGGCGGCCAGGACCGCGAGCATGCCCAGCCCTTCGAGCCAGCTCGGGCGGTGGCCGTAGAACGCGATGTCCACCAGCACCGCGACCACCGGGTAGACGTAGGACAGCAGCGCCACCGTCGTGGTCGGCAGCTTGCCGATGCTCGCGTAGATCAGCACGTACATCAGGGCCGTGTGCACCGTGCCCAGCAGCACCAGCCAGAGCAGTCCCGACGTCGTCGACGGCAGCGGCGTGATCAGCAGCGCGGGCGCCAGCACCAGCGCGCCGACGGTCGTCTGCACGGCGGCCAGCAGGTGCGGCCGGATGTGCTTCAGCTGCTTCGCGACGAAGGACGCTCCGGCGTAGAGGAGCGCCGCGCCGAGCGCCAGCGCGATGCCCGCGAGCTGCACCGGCTTGCCGTCCTCGCCGTGGGCGGACAGCGAGATCAACGCCACCCCACCGAACGCGATCCCGGCCCGGGCCAGGTGGCTCTTGGCGACCTTCTCGCCGAGGAAGGCCGCGGCCAGGCCGACCAGGATCAGCGGCTGGGTGTGGTAGACGACCGTGCTGACCGAGATCGACGACAGCGCGTACGAGGCGAACAGCAGCACCCAGTTGCCGATCAGGAACAGCCCGCCCAGCACGGCGAGGCCGAGGTCGCGGCGCGACGGCCGCCAGGCCTGCAGCCAGCCGCGGGAGAGGCACCAGAGCACGAGCAGCGCACCGCCGACGAAGCAGCGGGCGAAGGCGACGGCGGGGGCGGCCGCGCCGCTCTCGAGGACGACGGCGCCGATCGTGCCGGACATCGCCATCGCCGCGGACCACTGGAGCAGCGGGCGGGTTTCCGAATTCATCATGCCGACCAGGTTCGTCGCGCCGGCGACCATCGACCAGTGTCAGAGATGACAACGGCCGCAAAACTTGTGACACACTGGCCGCCATGGACGTCAACCGGGTCGCCGTGGTGCTCGCCGACCGCGTTTCGCCGTTCGAGCTGGGTGTCGCGTGCGAGGTGTTCGGCACCGACCGCAGCGCCGACGGTATCGAGGGCTGGGACTTCGCCGTCTGCTCGCCGGGCGGGGCCGAGGTGGAGAGCTGGTCCGGGTTCGGGCTGTCCCGCCTGCGGGACATGGACTTCGCGACGTCGGCGGACCTGCTGATCGTGCCGACGTGCGCGCCGCGGACCGCGCCGCCGCCGGAACCGGTCCTGGACGTCCTGCGCGACGCGGCCGGGCGGGGCGCGTGGGTGGCGGGGTTCTGCGCGGGCGTGTTCTCGCTGGGTTACGCGGGGCTGCTCGACGGCCGCCGCTGCACGGTCCACTGGGTGTACGAGGCGGAGTTCCGGCAGCGGTTCCCGGCCGCGGAGGTGGACCCGCAGGCGCTCTACGCCGACGACGGCGGCATCCTGACCAGCGCGGGCACCGTCGCGGCCGTGGACCTGTGCCTGCACCTGGTCCGCCGGCTGCGCGGCGTCGCCGCGGCCACCGCGCTGGCCCGGCGGATGGTGGCGGCCCCGCACCGCGCGGGCGGCCAGGCGCAGTTCGTCCAGGCGCCCGTCCCGGCCACCGCGGCGGGCGACGACGCCGTGGTCGCGGAGGCCCTGGAGTGGGTGGAGCGGCGGCTGGACCAGCCGTTCACGGTGGCGGAGCTGGCCCGCCGCAGCGGCTTGGGCGAGCGGACCTTCCTGCGCCGCTTCTCGGCGGCGACGGGCACCACCCCGCACCGCTGGCTGACCGAGCGGCGGCTGGACCGCGCCCAGGCCCTGCTGGAGGAGGGCGGCCTGTCGGTGGAGGACATCGCGACGGCGTGCGGCTACGCCTCGGCCGCCGCCCTGCGGCACCAGTTCAGCCGGCTGCGGGGCACGAGCCCGTCGTCGTACCGGACGGCGTTCCGCGGCTGAACACGAAACCGGCCGCCACGCAGGTACGCGGCGGCCGGTCCGAAGGTGAAAACTCAGTCGTGCGACGGGCCCGTGTGGTACTCGAACACCAGGCCGCCGATCGTGATGAGCAGCGCGACCAAGGCGATGACCAGCAGCCAGATGTGGAAGAACGCCAACGCCACGGCACCGAGCGCCGCGGTGGCCGCCATGCCGATCGGCCAGTAGCTGCCCGGGCTGAAGAAGCCCAGCTCGCCTGCGCCGTCGCTGATCTCGGCGTCTTCGCGGTCCTCCGGGCGCGGTTCGATGCGGCGGGCGACGAACTGCATGTAGCTGCCGGCCAGGAAGGCCAGGCCACCGGTGAGGAACAGCGCGACGATGCCCACCGGCTCGGCGCCGTGGGTCGCGGCCAGCGCGGTCCACACCCAGTACACGGCCGCCATGAACACGGCGAAGATCGCCACGATGAAGAAGATGCGGGCTTCGACCTTCATGGGTCTGTCCTACTCCTATTGTGCGCTTCGGGGGCCCCGGGTGGCGGAGCCCCCGGCCCGGGGCGAAGCCCCGGATGTCACCGTCTCGGCGGCGTCAGTTCGACGCGGTGCGCGCCGTGCGGTCGGTGTTGAACGGCTGGGTCGTGACCGCGTGCGGGGTGCACAGCTCGCCGCAGTTCATCTTCGCCAGCGCCTCGGCCGCCGTGTACCCCTGGCCGGTCGACGGGTTCGTCTGCTTCCGCAGCCCGATGTACTGGTCGTACTTGTCGGCGGACAGCGCGCGGACCTCGAAGTTCATCACCGAGTGGTAGGTGCCGCACAGCTCCGCGCACCGGCCGACGAAGGAGCCTTCGCGGTCGATCTTGTTCTGGAAGGAGCTGTCCTGGTTGTTCTTCTCCGGGTTCGGCATGACGTCCCGCTTGAAGTGGAACTCCGGCACCCAGAAGGAGTGGATGACGTCGGTGGAGACCAGGTCGTACTGGATGGTCTTGCCGACCGGGAGCACCAGGAGCGGGATCTCGCCGGACGAGCCGACGGTGCTGACCTGCTGGCCGTCCGCCTTCTTCGCGGACGGGTCCTCGTACTTGAACTCCCAGTTCCACTGGAACGCCACGACCTGGACCTTGACGTCCGGGTTGGGGACCTTCTCGAGGACCTTCGACTCCGTCGTCGCGGTGAAGAAGAACAGGACGCAGACCATGATCGTCGGGACGACGACGGTGAACAGCTCGAGCGGGATGTTGTACTGGAACTGCCGGGGCAGCTCCTCCGGCTCGCCGTCGGCCGTCTTCTTCTTGCGGTGGAACGTCGCGGTCCAGAAGATCAGGGCCCACACGATGACGCCGACGACCAGCGCCGCGACCACGGTCCAGGTCCAGAGGTTCCGCATCTGGTTCGCCTGCTCGGTGACACCGACCGGCCAGCCGAACCGCAGGATCTCGTCGCCGGAGCAGCCCGTCGCGGTCAGCGCGACCAGCACGGCCAGCGCGGCGACCTGCACGGTGCGCTTCCCCAGGGTGCGCTCGGGTTGTCCCACTGCGCCTCGCCCTTTCACCCAGAGCCTCCTACGACCGATCTTTGTGACAGCCGGACTCTAGCCGAGTTGGCCCATCCTGCTGACCAAGGGGTAACCCACGACGCGCGTGTTACTCGCCACCAGCGTCCCGGCATACTGGGGCCTTCCCCAGCCCGGAAGACCCCGAAGGTGTGTGAGTACCCGTGTGCGGCCTGCTTGGACTGATCTGCGCGACCGAGACCGGCGCGGCGAACGCGCGTGACGCCGTCGGCGCGGCCATGCGCTGCCAGCGGCACCGCGGCCCCGACGAGCAGGACACCTGGGCCGACGCCGAGGTCGTCTACGGCTTCAACCGGCTCGCCTTCATCGACGTCGAGCACGCGCACCAGCCGCTGGTCTGGGGCCCGCCCGAGGCGCCCGGCCGCTACACCATGAACTTCAACGGGGAGATCTACAACTACCTGGAGCTGCGGGCGGAGCTCGCCGAGCAGCACGGCGCCAAGTTCGAGACCGAGGGTGACGGCGAGGCGATCGTCGCCGGCTTCCACTACCTCGGCGCGGACTGGGTCAAGCGCCTGCGCGGCATGTTCGCCTTCATGATCTGGGACTCGCAGGAGAAGCGGGTCTTCGGCGCGCGCGACCCGTTCGGGATCAAGCCGCTGTTCTACTCGGCCGGCCCCGACGGCGTGGCGTTCTCCAGCGAGAAGAAGAGCCTGCTGGAGCTGTCGGACGTCCTCGGCGTCGCCCAGGAGCTGGACCGGAAGGCCCTCCAGCACTACCTGGTGCTGCAGTACGTGCCGGAGCCCGAGTCGCTGCACACGGCGATCCGGCGCGTGGAGTCCGGGACGTCGTTCGAGGTCGTGCCCGGCGGTGAGGTGAAGTTCACCCGCTACTTCCACCCGCAGTTCGGCGCGAAGCCGGTCAACGGGCCCGCCGAGGCGGAGGAGCTGTACCAGCGGATCGCCGATGTGATGCGCGACTCGGTCGGCAAGCACATGATCTCCGACCCGGACGTCACGGTCGGCGCGTTCCTCTCCGGCGGCATCGACTCCACGGCCACCGCCACGCTGGCCAAGGAGCACAACCCGAACCTGATCGCGTTCACCACCGGGTTCGAGCGCGAGGGCTACTCCGAGGTCGACGTCGCCGCCGAGTCGGCCGCCGCGATCGGCGTCAAGCACGTGGTCCGCACGGTGTCGGCGGACGAGATGATGGAGGCGCTGCCGCTCATCGTCTGGTACCTCGACGACCCGGTGGCCGACCCGGCGCTGGTCCCGCTGTGGTTCATCGCCCGCGAGGCCCGCAAGCACGTCAAGGCGGTGCTGTCGGGCGAAGGCGCGGACGAGCTGTTCGGCGGCTACACGATCTACAACGAGCCGATCTCGCTGGCGCCGTTCGAGAAGATCCCCGGCGGCATGCGGAAGCTCATCGGCAAGGTCTCGACGAAGATCCCCGAGGGCACCCGCGGCAAGGACCTGCTCCGCCGCGGCGCGCTCCCGCTGGAGGACCGCTACTACGGCAACGCCCGCAACTTCCGCGACGACCAGCTGCGCAACGTTCTTCGCACCTACCAGGAGGGCGTCGGCTTCAAGGACGTCACGGCGCCTTGGTACGACGTCTCGCGCGGCTGGGACCCGGTGGCCCGCATGCAGCACGTCGACCTCTACACGTGGCTGCGCGGCGACATCCTGGTCAAGGCCGACAAGGTGACCATGGCGAACTCGCTGGAGCTGCGGGTGCCGTTCCTGGACGCCGAGGTGTTCAAGGTCGCGGCGTCGATCCCGCTGGACCAGAAGCTCGCCCACGGGACGACGAAGTACGCGCTGCGCCAGGCCCTGGCCAAGATCATCCCGGCGCACGTGCTCAACCGCCGCAAGCTCGGCTTCCCGGTTCCGATCCGGCTGTGGCTGCGCAACGAGATGTACGACTGGGCCAAGGGCATCATCAGCGACTCGAAGACCGAGGAGCTGCTGGACAAGAAGGCGATCCTGGCGCTGCTGGAGGAGCACAAGGCGGGCCAGCTGGACCGCAGCCGCCAGCTGTGGGCGCTGATCGTGTTCATGCTGTGGCACGGGATCTTCGTCGAGCACCGGATCAAGCCCGAGATCCCGGAGCCGGTGTACCCGGTCAAGCTCTGAAGTCTGCCGCAGCTCTCGTGAGTGGTAATTCGGGTTAGAACCCGAATTACCACTCACGAGGGCGTACGTCAGGCGGCGGGCAGGACCGCCGAGATCTCCTCGGCCGCGTCCGGGCCGAACGCCTCGCCGATGCGGGCCAGGGCCTCCGCGCGGTCGAACGTCCACTCCTGGGTGCCGACCGTCTCCAGGACCAGCACCGCGATCAGCGAGCCGAGCTGGGCGGCGCGTTCCACGTTCAGGCCGCCGTCGAGGCCGGCCAGGAAGCCCGCGCGGAAACCGTCGCCGACGCCCGTCGGGTCGGCCTTCGCCCGCTCGGGGACCGCGCCGATCTGCAGGGCGACGCCGTCGGCGCCGACGATCTCGACGCCCTTCTCCCCCAGCGTCGTGATCCGCAGGCCGACCTGCTCGAGGACGTCGGCCTCGGTCCAGCCGGTCTTCTGGAGCAGCAGCTCCCACTCGTAGTCGTTGCTGAACAGGTACTTCGCGCCGGCGACGAACGCGCGCGCCTGCTCGCCGGACATCCGGGCCAGCTGCTGCGACGGGTCGACCGCGAAGGCGTACCCGCGCTGCCGGCACTCCTCGGCGTGGCGGATCATGCCCTCCGGGTCGTCCGGGCTGATCAGCACCAGGCCCAGCCCGCCGGTGCGCTCGGCGATCGGCTGCAGCTCGATGTTGCGGGACTCGGCCATCGCGCCGGCGTAGAACGTCGCGATCTGGCAGAGGTCCTCGTCGGTGGTGCAGACGAACCGCGCGGTGTGCGCGACCTCGGACACGTGCACGCCCGAGGTGTCCACGCCGTGCCGCTCCAGCCACGAGCGGTAGTCGGCGAAGTCGGCACCGACGGCGCCCACGAGGACCGGCTGGACGCCGAGCACCCCGAGGCCGAAGGCGATGTTCGCGCCGATGCCGCCGCGCCGGACCACCAGGTCGTCGGCGAGGAAGCTCAGCGAGACCCGGTGCAGCTGCTCGGCGACCAGCTGTTCGGCGAACCTGCCCGGGAAATGCATGAGGTGGTCGGTCGCGATACTGCCGGACACCGCGATCCTGGCCCTGTCTGCCACCGGCTGCTCCTTCGTGTTCGACCTCACGGCAAAAGGCGCGAAGTTACCCCCGGGTCGTGCCCCATCCGGGTAATTCGCGCGTGCCCAGCCGACACTACCGGCTGGTACTCCTTCTCCAGTCGAGCGCGGATCAATAGCGTTACGAATCGTGAACGCCGTCACCGAACCCGAGACCCTGTCCGAGCTGATCGCCGACTGCGCGCTCATCCCGGCGACGCTCCAGGCCGAGAGCCTGCCGCTGCCCCGCGTCACGGCCAAGCCGTGGCAGGTCGACGAGGCGTGCCACGCCCAGGTGGCCGAGCTCGACGCGTACGTGTAGGTCCCAGCAAACGGAGAAGGCCCCGCCTCCCTTCCGGGAGACGGGGCCTTCTCGCGTGTTCTGCCTCTTCCGGCGAACGGCTCAGTGGAACGAGTCGCCGCAGGCGCAGGAGCCGGTGGCGTTCGGGTTGTCGATCGTGAAGCCCTGCTTCTCGATCGTGTCCACGAAGTCGATGACGGCTTCCGACACGTACGGGGCGCTCATCCGGTCGACAGCGACGCGGATGCCACCGAAGTCGCGGAACAGGTCACCGTCGAGCGTGCGCTCGTCGAAGAACAGCTGGTAGCGCAGGCCCGCGCAACCACCCGGCTGGACGGCGATGCGCAGGTGCATGTCGTCGCGGCCCTCCTGCTCGAGCAGGGCCTTCGCCTTGGAAGCCGCGGCGTCGGTCAACGTGACGCCGTGGGTCTCCTCGGCGGTCTCGGCCTGCGTCGCGCCGGCGTGCTCAGCGGTCGTCATGGCACTCCTCATCAAAGTCGAACTCGCTGCGGATACTCCTCGTGCTGACGTACTCAACACCGGGGACGTCCGATCTGTTCCCCCACCATCGTCGCACATGGATCGCCCTGGTTACCGGCGGCGTGACGCCTGCAATACCCTGGTGAGGTGAGGTTCCTGCGCCGAAGCACCACAGACACCGCCGCCGACGAGCCGGAGACGACCGAAGCCGTCGACGTCGCCGGTAAGGCGTACACGCCCGGTAAGGGCAAGGCTACGCCGAAGCGCCGCGAGGCAGAGGCGAAGCGCCGCGGCCCGGTGGCGCCGCCGCCCACCACCATGCGTGAGGCGATGAAGCGCAACAAGGAACTGCGCAAGGCCAACCCCCAGACCAAGGAAGACCGCCGCGCGGCCGCCAAGGCCCGCCGCGACGCGATGATGCGCGGCGACGACAGCGCCCTGCTCCCGCGCGACAAGGGGCCGGTCAAGCGGTACGTCCGCGACCTGGTCGACAGCCGGCGCAACCTGCTCGGCCTGTTCATGCCGCTGGCCATCGTGGTGTTCCTGGCGCTGCTGGTGCCGCTGCCCCAGGTGCAGTCGTACATCACGCTGCTGTGCACGGCGATGCTGCTGGTGATGGCGATCGAGGGCTTCGTGAACGGGCGGAAGATCGCGAAGCTGGTGCGGGAGAAGTTCCCGAAGGAAGCGGTGAACGGCCGGTCGATCGGCTGGTACGCGTTCGTCCGGGCCTCCCAGATCCGGCGCCTGCGGATGCCGAAGCCGCGGTTGAAGCCCGGGGACCCGATCCCGAACTGAGCGATTTCCGAGAAGCCGGGTGGAGCGAGCCTCCACCCGGCTTCTCGCTGTCCACGTGGCCGGAGTCACGCCAGGTCGTTAGCCAAGCAAACGATTACCGCCTAAGCTCGGCCCATGGAGTTTCGTCGTCTCGGCCGCAGTGGCCTCAACGTCAGTGAGATCTCGTACGGCAACTGGCTCACCCACGGTTCCCAGGTCGAGGAGGACCAGGCCCGCGCCTGCATCCAGGCCGCGCTCGACGCCGGGATCACCACGTTCGACACAGCCGATGCGTACGCCAATACCGCGGCCGAGGCCGTGCTCGGGCGGGGGCTCAAGGGCCAGCGCCGGGAAAGCCTCGAGATCTTCACCAAGGTCTTCTGGCCCACCGGCCCCAAGGGCCCCAACGACAAGGGCCTGTCCCGCAAGCACATCATGGAGTCGGCGCACGCGTCGCTCCGCCGGCTCGGCACCGACTACGTCGACCTCTACCAGGCGCACCGGTTCGACCGGCACACCCCGCTCGAAGAGACCATGGTCGCCTTCGCCGACCTCGTGCGCCAGGGCAAGGTGCTCTACGTCGGCGTCTCCGAATGGACCGCCGAACAGATCTCCCGCGGCGCCGCCCTCGCCCGCGAGCTGCACGTCCCGCTCGTGTCGAACCAGCCGCAGTACAACATGCTCTGGCGGGTCATCGAGGAGCAGGTCATCCCCACCTCCGAGCGCGAGGGCCTGAGCCAGATCGTCTGGTCGCCGATCGCGCAGGGCGTGCTCACCGGCAAGTACAAGCCCGGCCAGGCCTACCCCGAAGGCTCGCGCGCCACCGACGAAAAGGGCGGTGCCGACATGGTCGCCCGCTTCCTCGACGAAGACGTCCTCAAGCGCGTCGCCCAGCTCGAACCGCTCGCCGGGCAGGCCGGCCTCAGCCTCGCCCAGCTGGCCGTCGCCTGGGTGCTGCAGAACCCGAACGTCGCCTCCGCGATCATCGGGGCTTCGCGGCCGGAGCAGGTGCACGAGAACGTCAAGGCCGCCGGCAAGAAGCTCGACGCCGACCTGCTGACCGCCATCGACGACGTCCTCGGCGACGTCGTCGAGCGCGACGCCAGCCTGACCAAGAGCCCTTAATCCTGGTTGATCCGCCCCTGGAACGGCACCCCGAGGTCGAACGCGTCCTCGGGGGCCATCCGGGGCTCCAGGCCGAACCCGCGCAGCAGGCGGCCGGCCCCCGCCAGCCGGTCGCCGCCGCGGCCGGGCACGCGCGAAGGCGCGAGACCGCGCGAGACGAGCAGGCTTTCGACGTCGTCGATCAGCCGGTACGGGTCGTACTCACCCACGGACCCAGGTCTTCCCCGTGATCCGCTCGTAGACCTCGGTGTAGCGCTGCCTCGTCTGCTCGACGATCTCCGCGGGGATCTCCGGCCCGGGTGGGGTCTGGTCCCAGCCCGTCGACCGCGACCAGTCGCGGACGAACTGCTTGTCGAACGCGTGCTGCGGGCGGCCCGGCTCCCATTCGTCGGCCGGCCAGAACCGCGACGAGTCCGAGGTCAGGACCTCGTCGCCGAGGGTCAGCGTGCCCTCGGCGTCGAAACCGAACTCCAGCTTCGTGTCGGCGATGATGACGCCCTGGGCGGCCGCGTGTTCGGCGCCCTTCGTGTAAATCTCCAGCGTCAGCTCGCGAAGCCGCTTCGCGGTGTCTTCGCCGATCTCGTTCAGGACCTCGTCGAAGGTCATGAACTCGTCGTGGCCGGTGTCGGAGATCTTCGTCGTCGGCGTGAAGATCGGCTCCGGCAGCTTGTCGCCCTCGACCAGGCCCGGCGGCAGCGCGACGCCGGAGATCTTGCCGTCGCGCTGGTACTCGCGCAGGCCGAGGCCTGCCAGGTAGCCCCGCGCGATGCACTCGACCTGGACCATCTTCAGCGGCTTGCAGCGCATCGCCCGGCCGGCGAACTGCTCCGGCACGTCGGTGGTCGACACGACGTGGTTCGGGACGACGTCGGTCATCCGGTCGAACCACCAGGCCGACAGCTGGTTGAGCAGCTTGCCCTTGTCCGGGATCGGCGTCGGCAGCGAGACGTCGTAGACCGAGACGCGGTCGGACGCGACCAGCAGGATGTCCCCGCCGTCGAGTTCGTACAGGTCACGGACCTTGCCCGCGTGGATGTGCTTCATTCGCCGTCCTCAGTCGTGTACTCGTAGAAAACCCAGTGGTCGGGCAAGGCGGCGGACTCACCGTACTCGACGACCGTCCCGTCGGCCGCCAGGAAGGTGCTCCGGCCGAGCAGCACCGGCGACCCGGCGGGCAGCTCCAGCTCGGCCGCCTCCTCCTCGTCCGCGCGGCCCGCCGCGTGCCGTTCCTGCGTCGTCGCGATCTTCGTGCCCAGCCGGGTGGCCGCGTGGGCCGCGGTGCCCTCGACGATCCGCTCCGCCACCAGCAGCGCCGGCGCCTTCGCCGACAGCGCGCCGTCGAACCACGACGTCGACGTCGAGAGCGGCCGCGAGTCGGGGCCGTAGGTGGTTCGCCGCCGCCGGATCACCGGGGCGCCCTGCTCCAGGCCGAGTGCGGCCGCGGCGCGCTCGGACGCCGGCTCGAGGCCGGCCGAGCGGATCACCGCGTAGTGCCCGGGCGGGTAGATCCGGCCCGTCCGCACCGAGGCGGCGGTGCGGTCGCGGGCCGTGCGGTGCAGGCCGCCGCGGTCGACGACCGTGCCGACGCCGCGCACGGGCCGCACCAGCCCTTGCGAGCGGAGCGTGGCCAGCACCTTGGTGGCCGTCGCCATGGCGACGGTCCAGGTGCGCGCGATCTCGCGGGCGGACGGCACCGCGTCGCCCTCCTGCAGCCGGCCGGACAGGATGTCGTCACGGATCCGGCCGGCGATCTGCAGGTACGGCGGCTCAGGGCGGTCGAGGGTGGGCAAGGCGGCTCCTCACGCCGGAAATCACGCACAAGTGTTCTAGCACGCCGGGGGGTGTCCCTCAAAGACCTGTTCAGAACCACCCAGGTGTACTAGTACACGCACTGGACCGTGCTCTAGTGCACAAGTTACCCTCGAAAGTGTGTCCCCGCCCACACCGCACTCCGGTTCCGGCGGCCCGGGCCTCGAGGAACTCCTCGAGGAGCTCCGGCGCCGCAAATGGGTGCTGCACCTCTTCGGCGGCCGCGAGGCGCCGGAGATCTACGCGGCCGTACACCGCTGGCCGACCTGCGCGGACGTCATCATCCTCCGCGACGAACACCGGGCCAGCGCCTACCGGGTGCCGACCTTCCCGGGCACGGACGTGTTCAGCCCGCGGGTCGTCACCTGGCAGTACCACGCCACCCCGGTGTGGACGCTGCGGGCGGTGCTCACCCTGGCGGAGCCCGGCACCCCGGGCGCACCGCTGCAGGCACTCCGGCCACAGCCGGACTGCCGGATCCCGCCGGAACTGCGGCAGGACGTCACGATCCGGCCGACCGGGACGCCCACGGAGGGAGACGACGGCGGTGGCCCGCCCGCGTGCGCCTAGCGGTTTTCAGGCTCGGCGGGCCAGCAGCCGCTCCGCGACGACGAGGTCGTGGGGATAGGTGATCTTGAGGTTCTCGGGAGCCCCCGGGACCCAGCGGATCGGCAGGGAGGAGAACCGCTCCATGCACGACGAAGTGTCCGTACCCACGAAGCCTTCGCGCTCGGCCTTCTCGTAGGCCTCGAGCAGCGGTCCGGCCCGGAAGCCCTGAGGCGTCTGGACGCGGATCGCGCCGGGCACCTGGGCGACCAGGTGCCCGGCATCCACCTCGACGACGTCGTCCGCGGCCAGGCCCGGCACAGCCCCCCCCGTCCTCGCGTGTCCGGGCCAACACCGCACCGACCAGTTCGGGGTGGACCAGCGGCCGGGCCGCGTCGTGCAGCAGCACGGCGTCGACCCGGCCGCCCGCAATTCTCGGGGCGAGGTGGCGCAGGGCGTTGAGTTCGGAGGCCTGGCGGGTGTCGCCGCCGGGCACGATCTCGACGCCGTCACCGGCCACCTCCTCGGCCAGTTCGCGGTCCTGCGGCCGGATCACCAGCACGAGCACGCCGATGCCCGGGACGTTCCGGAAGGCGTCGAGCGACCAGGCCACCACCCGCCGCCCGGCCAGGGGCAGGTAGACCTTGTTCAGCTTCGCGCCGACGCGGGTCCCCGCGCCACTGGCCAGCACCACCGCGGCCGCCGTCGTCTCCACGAGCCGCGAGACTACCGGCCCGCCCTTCCCGGTAGGTTGGCCACAGCGTTGCCACGGAAGCAGGAAGGGCCTGGTGTGGAGCCGGAAAACATCGAGTTCCCCGAGATCACCCCGCCCGACGACCACGCCCGGTCCGCGGCGATCGCCCTGCACGACAAGCTCGTCAAGCCCGCCGGTTCGCTCGGGCGGCTCGAAGAGCTGGGTGTGTGGATCGCCGCCTGCCAGGGACAGTCCCCGCCGCGGCCGTTCACCCGGCCTCGCGTGGTCGTCTTCGCCGGTGACCACGGCATCGCCGCCAAGGGCGTCTCCGCCTATCCCGCCGAGGTCACCGCGCAGCTGCTGGGCACCATGCTCACCGGCGGCGCCGCGATCAACGTGCTGGCCGCCGCCGCGGGCGCGAGCGTCCGCGTGGTCGACCTGGCCGTCGACACCGAGGCGCCCGCGACCCGCTCGATCGGCGAGTTCAAGGTCCGCCGCGGCTCCGGCTCGATCGACGTCGAAGACGCGCTGACCGCCGACGAGGCGAAGAAGGCGATCCGCGCCGGGATCGCGATCGCCGACGCCGAGGTCGACGGCGGGGCCGACCTGCTCATCCCCGGCGACCTCGGGATCGGCAACAGCACGCCGGCGTCGGTGCTGGTGGCGGCCCTGACCGGCAGCGAGCCGGTCGCCGTCGTAGGCCGCGGCTCGGGCATCGACGACGACGCGTGGATGCGCAAGGCCGCCGCCGTGCGCGACGCCCTGCGCCGGGCGCGCGCGGTGCTGGCCGACCCGGTCGACCTGCTGCGCACCACGGCGGGCGCGGACATCGCCGCGATGGCCGGGTTCCTGGCCCAGGCCGCGGTCCGCCGGACGCCGGTGGTGCTCGACGGCCTGGTCGCCTGCGCCGCGGCGCTGGTCGCCGAAGACCTCGCCCCGGGCGCGCGCCGCTGGTGGGTGGCGGGCCAGCGGACGGCCGAACCGGCGCACGCCCTGGCGCTGGAGCACCTGGACCTGGGCCCCCTGCTGGAGCTGGACGTCCGGCTCGGCGAAGGGACCGGCGCGGTGACCGCCCTGCCGCTGCTGATGATGGCCGCCCGCGTCCTCGCCGAAACGGCCACGCACGAGCAGGCCGGCGTCTCCGGCCCGCTGATCACCGCGCCCGCGTCCTGAACGGCGAAAGCGGCCCCCGGCAAAACCGGGGGCCGCTTTCCCGAAGCATCAACCGAGCTTGACCATCCAGTGGTCCGGGTCGGGGCGGGTGCCCTCCTGGATCCCGGTCAGCTCTTCACGCAGCTTCATCGTGAGGGAACCCGGCTGCCCGTCGGCGATGGTGAACTCGCCACCCGCGTGCTTCACGTGCCCGACCGGCGTGATCACCGCCGCGGTGCCGCAGGCGAACGTCTCGGTCAGCTCGCCGGAGGCCGCCGCCTTCTCCCACTCGTCGGTGGAGATGCGGCGCTCTTCGATCTTGTACCCGAGCCGCGAAGCCAGCTGCAGCAGCGACTTGCGGGTGACGCCGGGCAGCAGCGAACCGGTCAGCTCCGGGGTCACCAGCCGGGTGTTCTCGCCGGAGCCGAAGACGAAGAACAGGTTCATCCCGCCCATCTCCTCGACCCAGCGCCGCTCGACCGCGTCGAGCCACACCACCTGGTCGCAGCCCTTCTCGACGGCCTGCGCCTGCGCCACGAACGACGCCGCGTAGTTGCCCGCGCACTTGGCCGCCCCGGTGCCGCCGGGAGCCGCCCGGACGTACTCGGTGGACAGCCAGACGCTGACCGGCTTCACGCCGCCCGAGAAGTACGAGCCCGCCGGGGAGGCGATGACCGTGTACACGTAGTCCGCGGCCGGGCTGTTGACGCCGAGCCCGGTGGACGTCGATATCATGAACGGCCGCAGGTACAGCGAATCACCCTGCCGGGTGGGCACCCACCGCCCGTCGACGGCGATGAGCTCCCGCAGCGAGTCCACGAAGACCTCTTCGGGCAGCTGCGGCATGGCGAGCCGCTCGGCCGACTGGCGGAACCGCGCGGCGTTGGCGTCCGGGCGGAACGACGCGATCGTGCCGTCCGGCTGGCGGTACGCCTTGAGCCCCTCGAAGATGGCCTGGCCGTAGTGCAGCACCGACGTCGCCGGGTCGAGGGTGAAGGGGGCGTAGGGGCCGACCTGGGCCTCGTGCCAGCCTTCGGCCTTCGACCACTTGACGGTGACCATGTGGTCGGTGAAGTACAGCCCGAACCCGGGCGCTTCGAGTACCTCCGCGACACGGTCCGCGCTCGCAGGACTCGGGTGCGGGAGATGGGCGAACTGTGTCGTGGTCGTCATGGCTAGACGATACCGCTTGCTCGGACGCGCGTTAGTCGGATGTCCATCTGTTCCGGGGTTTCCCGCGCTCCCGGCGCAACGGCTCTAGGATGACGCCGTGACCTACCACTCCACTGAGCCGGTCCCCCGGCCCAAGACCACCGGCGCCGACGTCAAGACGTTCGTCGCCGCGGTGCTGCTGACCTTCGGCGTCGGCCTGCTCGGCATGGTCGGCTGGGCCGTGCTGGACAGCGGGTTCGGCGGCTTCCTCGGCCTGGTCGGCGGGGTCTTCGGCGTCGTGTGGTGGCGGAAGATCCACGGCAAGGCGTTCCCGCCGGTGCTGCCGACCAAGTCGGTCGTCATCCTCGCGGTCGTCAACGCCGTGCTGGCGCTGATCCTTCTCCTGACCGCGGGTTGAGCCCGGCCGGCAGCTCCGGCGCCGGCCAGCCCGCGTCCGGCCGGAAGTCGGTGTCGGTCCCGTCGAACGGGTAGGCGCCGCGTTCGGCCAGCGCGCCGATCCGCTCGCCCTCCGCGCGCAGCCGGTCGAACTGCTCGAGCGTCAGGCGGCCGACCTCGAGGGCGGCCTCGGCCTCGTCCTCGTCGTCCCAGCGCCAGCTGCCGTCGCGCTCGACGACGACGTCGAGCACACCGTCGATCCGGTCGACCGCGCCCGCGGTGCGGCCCAGCGGGATCTCCAGGTTGACGTACCAGTTCTTGAACCGGCCGTCGAGGTCGAAGAACCACCAGACCGAAGACCACTCGTCTTCGGGAATCCGGCGCAGCGTCGAGGCGCCGTGCCAGAAGTCCGGAACCGGCACCCGCGGGATGCGGAACCGCTGGTCCAGGGGGGCGTCGCGCATCAGGCGGCCGTCGGCGAGCCTGCTGCCGACGATCGGCGTGCCCGCCGGGAGCCAGGCGAGCAGGACGCGGCCGTCGTCTTCGAGGACGCGCAGCGGGTGCACCTGGCCGATCGAGCCGTCCGGGCGGTGGAACCGTTCGACCACGGTCTGCCCCGGCCGCCAGCGTCGATCACTCACGCGCCCCACTGTACCGGCGCGCGCGTACACCCAGTAGCAGTTCGAACACGGCCGCCGGCCCCGCGAGGACGAGCACGGGCAGCACCGGCAGCAGGCAGGCGGCCGCCGCGGCGACGACGAGCCCGGCGATCCCCGGCACCCCGAGCCGCGCCCGGACCTCGGTTCCGGCAGCGAGCGCGGGCACCACGGTGGCGACCACGGCGACCACCGTGAGCACCGGCTGCAGCGCGTCCGCGTCGGCGGCGGACAGCAGGTCCCGCAGCGAGGTGAGCGACAGCCCGAGCCGCACCGCGCCGAGCTGGTAGAGCGCGGCGAAGGCCACCAGCACGGCGACCGCACCGAGCAGCAGCGCCCGCCACCCGGCGTTCTCGCGTCGCCAGGCGCGCAGGAACGGGAGGAAGACCACCGCGGCGACGAGCACGCCCGCGAAGTCCGGGGGCCGCAGGGCGTCCGCCGTCCCCACCGGCGGCACGGCCACGCACACCGCAACCAGCACGAGCCCCGCGGCGAGCAGCAGCGCGCCGGTGATCCGCACGACGATCGTCGGGATCTTCAGGCCGGCGAACCCGGCGCCGGCGACCACCACCACGAACGCCGCGGCCGTGAGTTCGCGGTGCGCCGGGACGACGTAAGCGCCGAACGCGATCGCGTAGACCGCCACCTCCGACAGCCTCGCCACGGCGACGACGACCCGGTCCACCAGGGCATCCCCCGGTTCCGGCACCCGCGCCGTCACGCCGGCGGCCACCGCGGCCAGCACCAGGCCGGCGAGCAGCCACCAGCCCGCACCCGCCGCTGCCGCCGCCAGCGTCACCAGCAGCCCACCGCCCAGCCGCACGCGGCCCTCCCTCGCCCTCTGTTCACCCGTGGTCAGGTCGTCATTAGCATGGCTCACGATCCTGGCCGGGCCGGTGCCCGGTGCCACACGAGAACGCGCGAGGAGCCAGAAGTGACCGTGCCTAAGCTCGCCCTGTCCGACAACACCGGGGAGGCACTGGCCAAGACGCGCGCCGACGTTGTCGTCATCGGCACCCTGCAGGGCGAGGACGGTCCCGTGCTCGCCCCCGGCGCCGCCGCCGTGGACGCCGCGTTCGACGGCCGGCTCGCCGGCCTGCTGGCCACGCTCGGGGCGAGCGGCAAGGCCGAAGAGGTCGTGAAGGTCCCGACACTGGGCAAGCTCCCGGCCGGCGTGGTGCTCGCCGTCGGCCTGGGCAAGGCGGGCGGCACCGTCACCCCAGAGCAGGTCCGCCGGGCCGCGGGCGCCGCCGGCCGCGCGCTGGCCGGCACCGACCGCGCGCTGGTCACGCTGTCCGAGCTCGACCTGCAGGCCGCCGTCGAGGGCATCGTCCTCGGCTCCTACGTCTTCACCGCCTACCGCTCGGAGAAGGGCGACGCCCCGCTGGCGAAGGCGGACTTCACCAGCCCGGCCGAGGGCACCGCCCGCGAGCACAAGGCGACGCTGAAGGCGGCCGGCACCATCGCCGAGGCCGTCCTCGTCGCCCGCGACCTGATCAACACCCCGCCGAACGACCTGTACCCGGCCTCCTTCGCCGATCGCGCGAAGAAGCTGGCCGAGGACAACGGCCTCGAGTTCGAGGTGCTGGACGAGAAGGCGTTGAAGCGCAAGGGCTTCGGCGGCATCCTCGGCGTCGGCGGCGGCTCGTCCCGCCCGCCGCGCCTGGTGCGCATCGGCTACAAGCCCGCCAAGGCGGCCAAGAAGGTCGCGCTGGTCGGCAAGGGCATCACCTTCGACTCGGGCGGCATCTCGCTCAAGCCTGCCGCGAACATGGACCACATGACCTCGGACATGTCCGGTGCGGCCGGCGTGCTCGCGTCGGTCGTGCTGGCCGCGAAGCTGAAGTACCCCCTGGAGGTCGTCGCGCACATCCCGCTGGCGGAGAACCTGCCGTCCGGGACGTCGTACCGCCCGGGTGACGTGCTGACCATGTACGGCGGCAAGACCGTCGAGGTGCTCAACACCGACGCCGAAGGCCGGCTGATCCTGGTCGACGCCATGGTGCGCGCGGCCGAGGAGAACCCGGACTACCTGATCGAGACCTCGACGCTGACCGGCGCCCAGGTCGTCTCGCTCGGCAACCGCACGGCCGGTGTGATGGGGTCGGAGGACTTCCGCGACCGGGTCGCCGCGATCATGCAGGCCACCGGCGAAAACGGCTGGCCGATGCCGCTGCCGGAGGAACTGCGCGCCGACCTCGACTCGCGGCTGGCCGACCTGGCCAACGTGACCGGCCACCGCTGGGGCGGCATGCTCGCGGCCGGGATCTTCCTGCGCGAGTTCGTCGCCGACGGCCTCGACTGGGTCCACATCGACATCGCGGGCCCGTCGTTCAACACCGGCTCCCCGTGGGGCTACACCGGCAAGGGCGGCACCGGCGTCCCGGTGCGCTCGATCGCCGCGGTGCTCGCGGACATCGCCGCCAACGGCTGAGCCGTCTCCCGCAGCCGGTCGTGAGGGGTAATTCGGGTTAGAACCCGAATTACCCCTCACGACCGCGGTGAGCCGAAGTGATCCTTTTGCCGCTTTCGGTGTGATCCGGGACACCGTACGGTGACCGGGTGACGACCGAGCCGGTGGAACGCGACTCCCCCGCCGAAATCGCCGCCGAGCACGACGAAGAACGCCCGGCGCGGAAGCTCTCCCGCGTTCCGGACCGCGTCGTCTACTTCGTCGCCCTCGCGGTCGCGGTCCTGGTGCTCAAGCAGGTGTTCTTCCCGTTCGCCAAGGGCAACCAGTTCTACCTCGTGCTCTTCCTGGGCGTGACGCTCCCGCTGGTCTTCCTCTGCTACCGCCCGCGGTTGGGCGGCCGCGACGACCCCGGCTGGGTCGACTGGGCGTTCGCCACCCTCGCCCTCGCCGTCGGCCTGTACCCGGTCCTCGTCGGCTACGACGACTTCCTCGATCGCCAGGGCATCCTGTCCCCGCTGGACATCGTGGCCGGGGCCCTGCTGCTGGTGCTGATCCTCGAAGCCACCCGCCGCACCACCGGGCTGGTGCTGCCGATCGTCTGCCTGCTCTTCCTGGCCTACGCCTACTACGGCGGCTTCCTCCCGCAGAACTGGGGCATCGCCCACGCGGGCATCGACTTCAGCCAGATCGTCAACGCGCTCTTCAACGACGCCAGCGGCTTCTACGGCACTCCCCTGGACGTCGCGGCGAGCTACATCGTGCTGTTCACCCTCTACGGCGCGGTGCTCAACGCCTCCGGCGCCGGGCAGTTCTTCGTGGACATCTCCTTCGCCGCGTTCCGCCGGTCGCGGACCGCGCCCGGCCGGACCACCGTGCTGTCGGGCTTCCTGCTCGGCACGGTGTCGGGTTCGGGCACGGCCACCGCGGTCAGCCTGGGCTCGATCACCTGGCCGATCCTGAAGAAAGCCCGGTACCCCAAGGAAAACGCGGGCGGGTTGCTCGCCGCGTCCGGGATCGGCGCCATCCTCTCGCCGCCGACGCTGGGCGCGGCGGCGTTCATCATCGCGGAGTACCTGCAGACGTCGTACCTGAAGGTGCTGATCTGGGCGACCGTCCCGACGCTGCTCTACTACCTCGGCATCGTGTTCGCGATGGAGGCGGACGCGCGGCGCTTCCAGGCCGAAGCCGTCGACGTGCCGCACGAGAATCCCGGGAAGTTGTTGCGGCGCGGCGGTTATCACTTCCTGTCGCTGGCGATCATCGTCGTGTTCCTCGCCTTGGACATCCCGCCGTTCGCCGCGGTCGTGTACGCCACCGGCGTCGCCGCGCTGTTCGCGTTGCTCGCCCGGCGCCACGACGTGCGCGGGTGGGCGAAGGACATGGTCGACGCGCTGTCGGCGGGCGTCCGCGGCGCGCTGCCGGTGATCGCGGTGTGCGCGGCGGCCGGCGTGATCACCTCGACCATCACCAAGACCGGGCTGGGTCTCGAACTCGCCGACGCACTGGTGGAACTGGCCGGCGCGCTCACCGACAACGGCACGCTGATCCTCGTCCTGACCGTGCTGCTCTCCGCGATCGCCGTCGGCGTGCTGGGGCTGGCCGTGCCGGTCACCGCGAGCTTCATCATCGCCTGGGTCGTCATCGGCCCGGCGCTGGAGACGCTCGGCGTCGCCGACGCCGAGCGCGCGATGTTCATCTTCTACTACGCCGTGCTGTCGGAGGTCACGCCGCCGACGGCGCTCGCCGCGGTGGCGTCGGCGGCGATCACCGGCGGCTCGGTGCTCGGCACCATGTGGCAGTGCTGGAAGTACACGCTCCCGGCGTTCCTGGTGCCGATCGCCTTCGTGCTCACCGACAACGGCGCCGCGCTGCTGCTGGAGTCCGACGTGCTCACCGTGCTGTGGGTGACGGCGGTGTCCGCGGTCGCCGTCGCCGCGCTGGCCGTGGTGACCGGCGGCTGGCTCTTCGGGCCGGTCGGCCTGCCGGTGCGGCTGCTGTTCGTCCCCACCGCCCTCTGCCTGCTCTACCTGGAGCCGGTGCCGATCGCGATCGGTGCCGCGTGCGGCGCCGCCGCCTTGGGAACGCACGCCGTGATCAAGAGGAGGACAGCATGAAACGCGCAATCGCCGCCGTCGCGGTGCTCGCTCTGGCCGCTGCCGGCTGCGGCGGGAAGCAGCAGACCGACCAGGCCGCACCCGGCGGGACGCAATCGTGCGAAGCGGGCGAGGGCCGGATCACCATCGCCACCGGCAACAGCGGCGGCGTGTACTACGTGCTGGGCGGCGGCCTCGCCCAGCTCGTCAGCAGCAACACGAAGCTGCGTGCGACGGCCGCGGAAACCGGCGCGTCGGTGCAGAACATCCAGCAGCTGGTGGCCGGCAACTACGACGTCGCGTTCTCGCTGGCCGACACCGCGGCGGACGCGGTGAACGGCAAGGGTTCCTTCGACGGCAAGCCGCAGAAGATCCAGGCGCTGTCCCGGATCTACCCGAACTCGACGCAGGTGCTGGTGCGCACGGACGCCGGGATCGACAGCGTCGAGGACATGAAGGGCAAGCGGATCTCGACGGGCTCGCCGAAGTCCGGCACCGAGGTGATCGCGAACCGCCTCCTGCAGGCGGCCGGGCTCAAGCCGGACACCGACGTCCAGGCGCAGCGGCTCGACCTGGCCAAGACCGCGGACGGCATGAAGGCCGGGACGCTCGACGGGCTCGTCTGGTCCGGCGGGCTGCCGACCGCGCAGATCACCGACATCACCACGGCGTTGAAGGACAAGGTGAAGTTCCTCGACGTCACGCCGTTGCTGCCGGCGCTGAAGAAGGTCAACCCGGTCTACGACCAGGCGGTGATCCCCGCGGCGGCGTACGGACAGCCCGCGGAGGTGCCGACGGTCGTGGTGCCGAACCTGCTGCTGGTGCGCGAGGACTTCCCGGCGGGCAACGCGTGCGCGATCACGAAGCTGATCTTCGACAAGCAGGCGGAGCTGGCCAAGGTGCACCCGGCGGCGAAGGAGATTTCGAAGCAGCTGGCGACGAAGACCGACCCGGTCCCGCTGCACCCGGGGGCGAAGCAGGCCCTCGGCTAGGGTCGGTGGGGTGCAGGACTACCTCGAAGCGGCGGTCCGCGACGTCCTGACGGCGCCCGAGGCGCGCGTCGACGACCAGATCGGTTACGCGGCCCTGCTGCTCGCGACCACCGGCGCCCTCGACGAAGCCGACCGGCTGGTCACGCAGTGGCGGGCCCGGACGGAACGGCCGGTGGCCGCGCTGGCCGCCGACCCGGTGCGGGCGCGCGCGTGGGCGATGCTTTTCGAGGCCCGGGGGACGCGTCCGGATTGGGCGGAGGGCTTGCCCCCGCTCGATCTGGATCTTGAGGAACGCCTGCACGCGGCTTCCTTGCGTCGTCCGGTGTCCGACCTCGAAGGTGTCCTCCCGCCGGGGCCGATCGCCGAGGTGGTCAAGCAGGTGGCGCCGGCACGCCCGGACCGGGTCCGCACTGCGCTCGCCGAGGGGGATCTCGAGCTGTGGGCTCGCCTGGCCGGGCCGAACCCGGACGTGGCAACGCTGGCCGCGACCCGCGCGGTGGCTCCGGCGCTGGCGGCGGGCGCGGACCCGCTCGGCCTGCGCGAGTGGGCGCCGGTCTGCGCGGGCGCGCTGGTCGCGGCGCTGCACGAGCGGTACCCGCCCGACCTGGGCGGCTGGCCGGAGCTGATCAGGGAGATCATGCGCCTGCGCGGCGGCGCTGGACCGGACCTCGCTCCCCCGCACGGCAATGCGGCCGCGCAGGAGCGGGCCGCCCCGATGCTGCGCGGCCGGACCACCCTCCCACCCCCGGCGTCGGAGGCGGCGATCCGCTCGGCGGAGCTGCGGCTCGGCGTCGAACTGCCCGCCGACCACCGCGAATTCCTCCGCACCTGCGACGGCCTCCCCGCCGACGTCGTCTTCCCGCGCCTGCTCGGCACGGCGGACCTGCGCGCCGAGAACGGCGTGGTGCTCCTCAGCGAACCCGCGGTGCTGCTGCTGTCGGCCGGGCACGTGGTGGAGGTCGACCCGGTGCTGGGCACCACCGTCCACGCGTCCTTCCGGGCGGCGTTGGTCCACCACGCCG
Source organism: Amycolatopsis sp. NPDC005003 (assembly GCF_053600695.1). NCBI lineage: Bacteria > Bacillati > Actinomycetota > Actinomycetes > Pseudonocardiales > Pseudonocardiaceae > Amycolatopsis > Amycolatopsis sp. NPDC005003. Next base: position 326,412 of record NZ_JBSGAI010000005.1, read on the forward strand.
CCTTGCTGGCCCAGGCAGGCTAGTGTCCTGAGTCTGAATTTCGTGGCCAGCGTTTAGGATGCGGTGATGCCAAGCCCGACGCTGCCACCGTTGATGTTGAGCGATGAGGAACGC